>NZ_JBEZXS010000019.1:0-164018 GCF_040638185.1 Streptomyces sp. NPDC026672 | reverse complement strand
CCGTAAAACACACCCACCATCCCGGCCAACGGCACCCATCTACCCCCGGACACCAAAACAAGAATCACCCCGGACAACGCAGCGAAGACCTCCACGGGGCCGGTGTGCCCGGTGAGGTGAAGTCCATGGACGGCGTCACGGAGCAGGAGCAGTGCGCGGCGGTGGGAAGAGTCCGCAGCGGCTCTCTGCAGTCGGCTTCCTGGCGCAGGCCTGCGGTGCTTGTGGCCCTGATGCTGGCCGTCTTCACCTTCAACACGGTGGAGAACCTGCCCGTCGGCCTGCTCGAGTTCATCTCTGGAAGCCTTCGGGTACCGGTGTCAGCGGTCGGTCTGCTGGTTACGGGGTACGGCGTGACGGTGGCTGCCGCGTCTGTGCCGCTCGCCCACGTGACGCGGTCTGTGCCCCGGCATCATGTGCCCGCAGGTGCTGGCCGTGCAGGTCCTGTCCAGTGGCTTGGCGGCGCTGGCCACCTCGTACCGGCTGCCCCTGGTGGCACGGCTGCTGACCGCACTCGCCCAGGCACTGTTCTGAGCCGTGATGGGCCCCGTCGCAGTAGGCCTGTTCACGCCCGGGGGCCCGCGGGCGTGTGGTCGGAACGCTGCCGATCGCCGGTTCGCTCCCCCTCATACTCGGGATTCCCGCCGGAACCCGGCCGGGCCGGCACAGCGACTGGCAGGTGCCCGTCGCCATACCGACAGCGTTGGAGCTCGTCTCTCCGGTAACGATCGCCGTTCTGCTTCCGACATCACGTCCGGAAGGAACCCGCCGCCTACACGGCCCGTCCCCACGTGCAGCGGTCCGGGACCGTACTGGCGGCCGGGGCCCTGCCCGCCACCAGGACGTTCGCGGGACACACCTACATCGTAAAATTCCCGGGCGACATCAGCGGGTTCTCCCCCAGCACGGTCAGTATCCTGCTCGTGGTTTTCAGAGCCACCTGCCTGACCGGAATGAACACCACCGGAACGTTACTGGACCACTTCTCGGAGTCCGTCACTACCCACCACCATAACCACACAGGCCATAACCACACAGGCCATAGGCACACAGGCCATAGGCACACAGGCGACGGGCATGCTCAGCCTGCACCCAGCCAGCGCCCATCCAGTCGCAGCAGTCATGCCCCTGGCCCTGACGGACGCTACACCCGGACCAGCACTCACAACCACCCCAAAACCACACACCCCACCACACACACCCAACTCCAACACCTACAACGCCGGTATCGCGGCCGGCGCCGCCCTCGGGGCACTCGTCCTGCCGCTCGCCGGGGTGCGAGGCATCTTCCTTGTCGGTGGGCTGCTGAGCGTCGGGGCCTGTGCGGTACTGCTCGGTGGCCGGCTGCTCTCCGGGAGCCCGCTCCAGCGCTCCCCCGGCCGGTGCTCGGTCGGCGGCCTGCGCTGACGAGACCCGTCTTATGTGCCTCAGCCGACCACGCTCGTCCGGCCTGGGAAGGCAGGTGCGGGATTCGGAAGGGCGCCGTGGGCAAACCGGACGAGATCATGCCTGGTCACACCGTTCGGGGCACAGCACGCCTCGTCAGAAGCGGCCCCGGGTGTCCTCGGCCCACGATCCCTCCGGTGGCCTCCCGCACCAACGGCCGACTCATGCGCGGACAGACGGACGCGGCCCTCCGCGTGCGCGTGCGCGTCAAGTGGCCGGCACATGCTCGTTCTTCCCCCTGCCGTATGCCCGGGGCTCGCGCTCGCGCACCGGGCAGGCGGGGGACGCTCAGTGGTAGTCGTGGCCTCGCAGTGACCGGCAGTTGTGGTAAGTCGCGCCGTTTTACGGCCTTGGTTCCGGGGTGCGTGTGGGGGTGTCTCTGTCGGTTTTCAGTGGGCTTCTGTGCTGTCGGAGCGCCCATAGAGCTACGGGTGCTCCGGCCGCGACCAGTGCCGAAGCGAGACAGAGGCCGGCTTGGTAGCCGGAGAGGAATGCGCCGGAGTTGTCGGATCCGGTGGCGGCTGCGGTGTGTTCGGCGAACGATACGATGGCGCCTACCAGGCCGATCCCGATGACTCCCGATGCCTCGCGGACGGCGCTGAAGAATCCGGCGGCGATGCCGGAAAGGTGATCCGGTGAGGATTCCAGGGCGCGGGTGGTGAGTGGAACGGCCAGTGCGGAGCCGAAACCGATGGCCGATAGTCCGGGCAGCATACCGACGAGCTTTCCTGCCGAGCTGCCCCACATGACCATCAGCAGCCCGAGGCCGACAAGGAGCAGGCCCGCAGCGGAGATCCGGCCGTCCCCCCATCGGCGTGCCATTCGCGCGATGAAAGGAATGGTGATGATCAGGGAAAAAGCTACGGGTGTGAATGCCAGTCCGGCCGGCGTCGGGGCGAGGCCGAGGCCGTTCTGCAGGAACCGTGATGTGAAAAAATAGACGCCGCTCACGCTCAAGCCCCATAGCATTTGAGTAATGATTCCGCCGACGAAAGGGCGTTGCCGGAAGAGAAGTCGCAACACGGTGTTCCTTTGCGATCTCAGTTCGCGGAACAGAACAACGGCCAGCGCGACGATGACGCCTCCTGACAGGGTGACGGGAAAGGCGTCGAAACCTTGTTCAGGTCCTTCGATCAAGCAGTATGCGAGGGCCGCCAGCGAGCAGCAGGCCAATGCGACGATGCGCAGTGAGAGCGTGGCCGAGGCCGGGGGCGCGGTGCGGGCTGAGGGTCCGGGCCGGGGGATGAGGAAGCCGACGAGGAAACTCGCGGCGCCCAGTGGCGCGTTGAGGGCGAACACGGACTCCCAGCCCAGGTGTTGTGTCATGACGCCGGAGACCACGGGGCCGCAGGCCAGCGCGGACGCCAGCGCGGCGGTGGCGGCGCTGAAGGCGGCGGTGCGCAGGCGGGGCGGCAGATCGTGCGACTGGATCGCCAGTGAGGCCGGCAGGATCAGTGCGGCGCCTGCTCCCTGCAGTCCCCGGCAGGCGATGAGGGCCGTCCCCGAGGGTGCCGCGCTGCATCCCATTGATGCGGCGGTGAAGAGGGCGACACCGAGCGACAGTGTCGCGCGCCGTCCGGCGGTGTCCGCCAGATGGCCGCCCAGGAGCAGAAGGCTCGCGAGGGCGAGGGGATAAATGGCCGCCGTCCATTTGAGTTCGGCCTCGCTCAAGGCGAGTTCGGCTTGAATCTGAGGCAGTGCCACATTGACGACGGTGTTGTCCAGAGCGGTCATGAAGGACGGCAGCAGTACGGCCACGAGGATGGTGAGGACATGCGGTCGTCTCACGGTACCTGCCTTGATTAGCCCGAATGGCGGTAAGGGGTTGCCGTGTTCCGCGCGCCCTTATTCGTACTCTGCCTCGCGGGCATGGCCGGCGCGACTCTCGAACGCCCTGGTCGTGGTGTCCGGCGACTGCCGGATAAATACCGGCCGTTCCAGTGGGTCGGCCGGGCGGGGCTCTCGGCGTGGCGCTGCATGTCTGGTATGTCAATATGTTTAACTGATCGCGCATCAGTGCTACGCATTGGCGATCGATGACGGGCGGAGGCGGAGCTCGCCCATTTGACCGACAGGCCGACGGCCGGGGAGACCCGCTGCGTGTCATGGACAAGGGTTCGGTGACTTCATGCTGAAAACCATGGATGAGACGATCAGTCATCATCTCACCCGGGCCGCAGCGCAGGCCCCGGTCGATAAAGCGTTCACTTTCGTGGACTTCAGCACCGATCGCGAAGGCGTGTCCACCTCTCTGACGTGGCGCCAGCTGGAAAAGCGGGTACGGATCCTGGCGGCGGCCCTGCGTCACGGCGGTGCGGCCGGTGAGCGGGTGGCCCTCGTGGGGCCGCAGAATCTGGATTACGTCGTCGGTTTCCTCGCGGCCACCTGCGCCGGTGCGATCGCCGTTCCCCTCTTCCCCCCTGTTCTGCCGGGGCATGCGGAGAAATTGGCCGCCGCGCTCGCCGACGCCGACCCGGTGCTGGCTCTCACCAGTCCCGGCTCGCTTCAGGACGCGGAGAAGTTCTGCGCCGACCAGAGCGGCCTGCGCGTCCGGGTGACCACCGAGGAGGACCTGCTCTCGGGCTGGACCGCACCGGGCGAAGCAGCGGACGGCGGGCCTTCTCATCCGGGCCCCGGGCAGCTCGCCTACTTGCAGTACACCTCGGGCTCCACCCGCATGCCGTCGGGCGTGGAGATCACCCACGCCAACGTCTGCGCCAATGCGCGCCAGGCGCTGACGGCGTACGGCATCCGCGCCGGGCGCAACTGCACCGTCGGCTGGCTCCCGCTCTACCACGACATGGGGCTCGTGCTGGCGGTCGTACTTCCCGTCGTGGGCAACGTCCATTCCGTGTTCATGGATCCGCTCGCCTTCGTGCAGCAGCCCGTGCGGTGGCTGCGGCTGCTCAGCGGCCACCCGGGAGCGCTCACCGCCGCCCCCAACTTCGCGTACGACTACTGCGCGCGCCGGGTCACCGCCGAGGAGCGCGCGACGCTGTCGCTGGGGTCGGTCACCGCCATGGTCAACGGCAGTGAACCCATCGCCGAGCAGACGCTCCAGCGGTTCCAGCATGCCTTCGGCCCGGTCGGCGCGGTCCCCACGGCGATGCGTCCGTCCTACGGGCTGGCCGAGGCGACCGTGTTCGTGTCTGCCTCACCAGCCGGTGAGGTGCCGACCGTCACCTCCTTCGACCGCGACGCGCTGGCGGCCGGCACCGCCCGGCCGGCCGAAGGCGGCGGACAGGCCGTGACCTGCCTGGTCGGCTGCGGGCGGCCCACCGGCCAGGAGGCCGCGATCGTCGACCCGGTCAGCCTCGTCCGGCTGCCGGAGGGGCGTGTGGGTGAGATCTGGCTGCGCGGGCCCAACGTCGGACGCGGTTACTGGCAAAACCCAAAACAGAGCGAGGCGACCTTCCGCGCCGCCCTCCACGGCGACGACCCTGGCGAGAGGCCGCAGCGCTGGTTGCGCACAGGAGATCTCGGAGTGCGGCACGACGGCCACCTCTACATCACCGGTCGTCTCAAGGACCTCGTGATCATCGACGGGACCAACCACTATCCGCAGGACATCGAGCACACCGTCGAGAACGCCCACCCGGCGATCCGCCGTCATCACACCGCGGCGTTCTCCGTCCCCGCCGACGGCGGGGAACGTCTGGTCGTTGTGGCCGAGCACGCCCGTGACCTCGCGGAACCCCACAGGGTCGGGGACGAGGTGACACGCGCTGTGCGGATGGCGGTGTCGGCTGCTCACGCCCTCGCGGTGCACGATTTCGTCCTCGCCCCTCCCGGCACCGTACCCCAGACCACCAGCGGGAAGATCGCTCGCGGCGCTTGCCGTGAGCGCTACCTCCGAGGTGCCTGGATCTCCGCCCCGTGTGCACAGAAGGAGACCGACAACGTATGAACCACCCAGGCAGACACCAGGACACGGTCAAGGGCGACACCGGGGCCAATGCCTCCAGCGGGGACGGCCGCCGCGGATCTGGCGCTGCCGAGCTGCGGAGCGCTCTGGTGCGGCTGGTCTCGGACGTCAGCGGTATCCCGCCGGAGCAGCTCGATGACGATCAGCCACTGGCGGAGTACGGTTTCACCTCGCGCGACGCCGTGGGGCTGACCGGCGAACTGGAGAAGATCCTCGACCGATCGCTGCCCGCCACGCTGTTGTGGGAGTACCCCACGATCGGGCAGCTCGTGGCCGGCCTGGCCGACGCCGGCCAGGGCGATGCCGCGCGGTCGGGCCGGCAGTCCGGTACGTCCTGCGAGGCGGACGCCGCCGCCTGCGCCGGTGCCGGTGCCGTCGCCGTCATCGGTATCGGGTGCCGGCTGCCCGGCAACGTGCACGGGCCGGAGGCGTTCTGGGACCAGCTGGTGACGGGAACGGACACGGTCGGCCAGGTGCCCGAGAAACGCTGGCCGAACTTCGCCGGGACGGCGCCCGACGTCACCGCGCTGATGGAGTCCACCACACAGTGGGGTGCCTTTCTCCATGACATCGAGGGGTTCGACGCCAGGTTCTTCGGCATCACGCCTCACGAGGCCGAAGTCATGGATCCCCAGCAACGGCTGCTGCTCGAGGTCGTCTGCGAGGCGCTGGACCACGCGGGGGTGTCCGCGCCCTCCCTGCAGACCACGCCGACCGGCGTGTTCGTCGGTCTGAGCGCCCTGGAATACGGGCATCTGACGACGTCGGATCCCACCCGGTTGACCGCGTGGACCAGTACGGGAGCTGCCGGCAGCATCGCCGCCAACCGCGTGTCCTATCAGCTCGACCTCCGCGGCCCCAGCATCACCGTGGACACCGCCTGTTCGTCGTCCCTCGTGGCCGTGCACCTGGCCTGCCGCAGCCTGCGCAGCGGGGAGTGCGACACGGCGCTGGCCGCGGGAGTCAACCTCATCCTGTCCCCGACGGTCACGGCCTCGCTCGGCCAGGCCGGCGCGCTGGCCGCGGACGGCAGGTGCAAAGCCTTCGACGCCGCGGCGGACGGGATCACCCGCGGTGAGGGCTGCGGCGTCGTCGTACTCAAACGGCTCGCCGACGCCCAGCGCGACGGTGACCGGGTGCTGGCCGTCGTCAGGGGCACCGCCGTGAATCAGGACGGCCGTTCCGCGGGCCTCATGGCGCCCAACCCGGCCGCGCAGGAGGCGTTGCTGCGTGACGCCCTGCGGGACGCGCGCCTGCACGCCACCGATGTCGATTACGTCGAGGCGCACGGGACCGGCACGCTGCTGGGAGACCCCATCGAGGCGACCGCCCTCGGGACGGTCGTCGGACGTGGCAGACAGCCCGACCGGCCGCTGCTGATCGGATCGGTCAAGAGCAATCTCGGCCATCTGGAGGGCGCGGCCGGCATCATCGGCCTGATCAAGACCTCACTGGCCCTGCACCACGGCCGTATCCCCGCGAGTCTGCACTTCCACAATCCCAACCCGCACATCGACTTCACCGGCCTGGGCCTGCGGGTGGTCACCGAGCCGACCCCCTGGCCCGCCGCCGGGGACCGTCCGGCGCGCGCCGGCGTCTCGGCCTTCGGCTTCGGCGGTACGAACGCGCACGCCGTACTCGAGCAGGCGCCCGCGGCCGGCCGCCGGGCGCGGGCCGAGGACGAGGACGTGGACGTGGAGATGGGCCGCCCGCACATCCTGGTGGTGTCGGCCCGTTCCTCGGACCGGCTCGCCGACGTGGCCGCGGGTCTGTCGCGTTGGGTGGCGTCCGACAGCGCGCCCTCTCTCACCGACATCGCCCACACGCTTGCCTCGCACCGCCGTGGCCCGTCCTGCGCCGCCGTCGTCGCGCGGACCCGCACGGACGCGGCTGCCGGGCTGGCCGCGCTGGCCCGGGGGGAGACGGTGCCCGGTGTGGTCGCCGCGTGCACCGACGCACGGGCGACGCAGCCGTGCGCGGAACGGCGGCCGGTCTTCGTCTTCTCCGGATACGGGTCGCAGTGGGAGGGCATGGGGCGGCGTCTGCTGACCGACGACGCCGTCTTCGCCGCCCATGTGCGCGCGCTCGACCCGCACTTCCGCACCGAGACCGGCTCCTCCCTGACCGATATGATCATGTCCGAGTCCGCTGGGACGATCGACCGGGTCCAGCCGCTGATCTTCGGACTCCAGCTGGCCCTGGCGCGGACCATGCAGGACCACGGTGTGCAGCCCGCCGCCGTGATCGGCCACTCGATGGGCGAGATCGCGGCCGCCGTGGTCGCCGGTGTTCTCGACGACCGCGACGCAGTGCGTGTCATCGCCCGCCGGTCGGCCCACCTGGCCACCGTCGAAGCCGAAAAGGCCGGCGCGATGGCCGCGGTGGAGCTGCCGGTGGAGTCCCGCGCGGCCGTCCTCGGCCGCTTTCCCGGAGTCGAGGTCGCCGTCGAGTCCTCCCCCCAGCGGTGCACCGTGGCCGGCCCGGCCCGGGCGGTGCGCGACCTGGTGGACGAGCTGACCGAGCAGGGCCTGCTCGCCCGGCTGCTCGAGCTGAACGGGGCCGCCCACACAGCCTTCGTCGACCCCGTCCTGACGCGACTGCGCGAAGACCTCGCCGACCTGCGTCCGCACGCACCCGTCACCCCCTGGTACAGCACCGTCCTCGATGATTCCCGCGCGGGCACGCCGGCCGGTACGGCCTACTGGTGCGCCAACGTCCGGCGCCCGGTACGCCTGCAGCAGGCGGTGACAGCGGCGGCCGAGGACGGCCATACGCTGTTCCTGGAGATCTCACCCCACCCGATCGTCGTCCTCCCGATCGCGGAGAGCCTCGACGGCACACCGGCGGGCGACCGGGCGCTGATCGTCCCGACCCTGCACAGGAACACCGACGAGAGCGTCCAGGTGCGGGCTGCGCTGGCGCGGCTGCACTTCGCCGGCGTCCCGCTGAGCGCCGGGCTGTGGCCCGCCGGTGCGCGCACCGCGCTGCCCACGCCCGCGTGGCGGCACGAACGGTTCTGGTTCCCCCGCTCCGCCCCACCGGCCGAAGCCGGCGGCCATCCCCTGCTGGGGGTGCGCACCGACGACCCGAGGACCGGCGCCGTGCTGTGGCAGGGAGACGTCGGCACCCGCCGGCACGGCACCCGCCAGACCGTTCACGGCAGAGCGGTGCTGACCCTCTCCGAGGCCGCCGAGCTGATGATCGAGGCCGGCCTGGACCTGTGGGGCCGGGAAGGCCTCACCCACCTCGGCATCGAGGACCTGCAGATCCACCAGTGGCTCGCCATCTCCAGCAGCACCCCCCTGACCACGGTGTGGGAACCGGGTTCCGGCACACACGGAACCCTCGCCCTGCATGCCCGCGGAGCCGACACCGTGTGGCGCTGCTACGCCTCGGCCCGCATCACCCGGGACCCGGAACACCAGGGCAGGCCGGAACACCAGGGCAGGCCGGAACCGCAGCCGGCGCTCGTCCAGCACTTCGTCCCCGAGGACTCGCGGCCGTCCCGCCGGTCGTCCTACGCACCCGTCCTGGCCGCGATGCTGGCGGCGCACAGCACCGCGGACACCGCGCCGGCCGGCGACCGCGCGCACACCGTCCCGGTCGGCGTGGGATCCCTGCTCGTCAAGGGCCCCGGCATCATCGACGTCGGCTACGACATCGCCTGCACGCCCGTCGGCGGTGCCGGCCCGGCGGGCGCGGGCGCCGGGCAATGGCACGTCTGCGCCCGGGGGGACACGAGCGAAATCGTCGCCCGGTCCCTTCAGCTCCGGCCCGTCGAGCCGCACGAAGTGCCGCGCTCCCTCGAGACGTGCACGTACGACATCCAGTGGGAGAAGTCGACCCTTCCCCTGCCCGTGCGGCGTCTTTTGCGTGTCCTGCTCATCAGCGACGAACCGGACGCCACGGGCGGCGCCACGGCCTCACTCGCGGCGGCCCTGGAAGCCGGCGGTGTCGAGACCACGGCGGCCGACGCCGGGGACGGCACCTGCGATGCCGTACTCGATGCCTGGCTGCAGACTCCGCAGGACGGCCCGAGCGCCGTGGTCCTCCTCTTCCAGCAGCACGAGCACGACGACGACATGCGGCCACTGCACAGGGCGGCACGGCTGGCACGCCGCCTGGCCGACGCCACGCACCGGCAACCGCCGCGCCTGTGGATGGCCACCGTGCTGGCACAGGCGACGGGCTCCGGGAACCCCGGAACGCCGTCCCTGGCCTGCCTGCGTGGACTCGTCCGGGTCCTCGCGCTCGAACACCCCCAGCTGCGGGCCTCACTGGTGGACATCGATGGACAGCCCGGGGCGTTCGACGACCTCGCCGACGAACTCGTCTCGGACGACGCCGCGGACGAGATCGCCTGGAGGGCCGGCACACGCCTCACCGCCCGTCTGGCACGGGCCGACCTCGACGCCCTGCGCAACGACGCGGTGCCCTTCGCCCGTCCCGACGGCGCGTACATCATCACCGGCGGCCTGACCGGCCTGGGCCTGGCCACGGCGGACCGGCTCGCCGGGCAGGGTGCCGGGCGCATCGTCCTCAACGGACGCCGTGACCCGAGTCCCGAGACCCGGGCCCTCCTGGCCGGACTCCGGGAACGGGGCACCTCCGTCACCGTCGTCCAGGGGGACATCGCAGATCCCGGCGTGGCCACCGACCTGGTACGTGCCGCACTCGCCGACGGCCACACCCTGCGCGGCATCGCGCACTGCGCGGGTGTCCTGCACGACCGTCTGATCACCGACCTGGAACCGGCGGACATCGATGCGGTGCTGCGGCCGAAGGCCCTGGGAGCCCAGCACCTCGAGGCGGCCACCGCCGGGCACGATCCGGACTGGTGGGTGGTCTACAGTTCCGCCGCGGCACTGCTCGGCTCACCCGGACAGTCCGCCTATGCAGCCGCCAACGCCTGGCTCGACGCCGTGGTCCACCGGCGCAGAGCCGAGGGCCTGCCCGCGACCTCCATCGCCTGGGGCCCGTGGGAGAACGTCGGCATGACGGCGGGGAACCCCGTCCTGGCGCTGGAACCCATCCGGATGAGCGAAGGAATGGACGTCCTGCAGGCGCTCCTCACCCGCGACTGCGCGCACGTGGGCGTCGTCCACCTGGACGCGGAGCGCGTGCTGGAGGCGTTCCCCGGCCTCTCCGCCCTCCCCTTCTTCTCCGACATCTGCGAGGACGGTTCACCCGGCGCCGACGACTGGGCCGGCCCCCACCGCATCGAGGCACTCGGCAGCTCCGCCGCACACATGGTGTACGCCCGCCTGGTCGGCAGGACGGCGGCCCTCATGGGGTTCGCGGCCGCCGAACTCGGCGAGACGGTCCCGCTGACCGATCTGGGCCTGGACTCCCTGGTGGCGGTGCGCATCCGCAACACGATCCGCCAGGACTTCGGTATCGACCTGCCCACCCCGCAGTTGCTGCGCGGTGCCAGCGTGCAGGAGATCGGCCGCGCGGTCCTCGAACAACTGGGACTGGACACCACCGCGCAAACGGCCGGTGGCCGGCAGCCGGCGCCCGACGGCACGCACCGGGCCGACGGCACGCATCAGGCCGACGGCACGCACCGGGCCGGGCCGTCCGGGCCGTCCGGGCCGTCCGCGCTCACGCTGCCGAGCTTCCTCGGCCCCAGGGATGCCGCGGAGCGGCTCGTGGCGAGCTCCTGGGGCGAAAGCCTGCGGCAGGGTCCCCGGGACATCCGGGAGGACTTCACCACCGCCGGCGGCGACCGGGACGCCGCCGCGGCTGTGGTGGACGTCATCCGCCGTCGTCTCGGCGGCGACACCGAGTTGAGCCTCACGGCCGACGACATTCTCGAGCGGCGCACCGTCGCGGCCATCGCCGAACTGATCCGGCCCGTCGTCAACAGAACCGGCAGATCGGCGCTGACCACCCTGCGTCCCCCCCTGCCCGGGTCGCCATGGCCGCCGCTGTTCACTTTCCACCCCGCCGGCGGCCCGACCTCCGTCTACCTGCCGCTGACGGGGCTGCTGCCGGCCGAACAGCCCGTGTACGGGCTGGAACGCGTCGACGAGCTGAGCACCATGGAGGAGAAAGCGGCCCGCTACCGCACGCTCCTTCGGGACGTCCAGCCGGAAGGGCCCTACCACCTGCTCGGCTGGTCCTTCGGAGGGTGTCTCGCCTACGAAGTGGCGCGTCAGCTGGGAGAAGAGGGACAGAAGGTCGGGTTCCTCGGGCTGATCGACACCATCCTGCCCCCGCCCCTGCCGGAACCGGAGTCGGGGGAGTTCCTGCTGGAGCGTTTCGGCCGCTTCGCCGAGTACATCGAGAAAACGTACGGACACCGTCTCGACCTGCCCTACGAAGAGCTGGCGGCCACTGCGGACAATCAGCAGATCGACGTGGTCATGCGTCTGGTCGCCGAAGCGGGGCTCGACATGAGCCCGGGGATCATGGAGCACCAGCGGACCTCGTACGTCGACGCCCGCGTCGGCGAACGCTATGTCCCCCGCCCCCAGGCGGGCCGCGTCGTCCTCTACCGCGCCAGGCAGCCACAGCAGCTCACCACCGCTCTGGACCCGCGCTATCTGCGGCAGGACGCCGACCTCGGCTGGGCGCCGCTGTGCCAGGACCTCGAGATCGTCCCGGTCGACGGCGACCATCTGTCCGTCATCGACCCCCCGCACGTCCACACCATCGCGCGGCACGTCACCCGGGCCATGGGGTGGCCCATGGGGTGGCCCATGGGGTGACCCATGGGGTGACCCATGGGGTGACCCATGGGGTGACCGGCGCAGTGCGCCTGTTGTGCGGGGCCCACCCGCGGAGCAGGCGCAACCGCTCCCCACCGTCCGGGATCCCCCGGGAGCGGGTGACGCCTCTCACCCCGCGAACGCGGCTCGGCTCGGCTCGGCCGTACGGGCCATTGCCTCCGTCGCGCGAACGCAGCCCGGCTCTACGGGCCAGGCCATTGCCCTCCGTCGCCCGAACGCGGCTCGGCTATACGGGCCATGCACTGCGTTGCGCGAACGCAGCTCGGCCATACGGGCTATTGCCCTGCACCCCGCGAACGCGGCTCGGCTGTACGGGCTATTGCCCTGCATCGCGCGGGGTGTTGGCTGGTGGTGATCAACGCGCTTCGTCATGCTCCCGCCTGTGTGGATCATTTTCAGGAAGTACGCAAAAAAGAACTTGCTCTGCCTCTCGCTCGCCGCCGCTCTCCTCTCGGCCGAGGCACACGCGGCCGAGCGGAAACCGGACGCCTCGCACCGGCCTCACCCCACGGACGCCCGTGTCACCGGCGTGAAAGTCCTCGACAAACGGACGCGCGATGTCACCGTCCGTTCCCCGGCGATGGGCACATCCGTCCCGGTCCGCGTCATTCTCCCCGTGAACTGGAACCGAAAGCCGAAAGCCACCTTCCCGGTTGTCTACATGTTCCACGGCGGCGACGACGACTACACGTCGTGGACACGCGAGACGGACGTGAAGGCGTTGGCGAAGAACTCCGACGTGCTGGTCGTCATGCCGGACGCCGGAAGGAACGGTTACTACAGCGACTGGTTCGCCGGCGGTCCCCGCTGGGAGACCTTCCACACCCGCGAGCTCGTGCGGCTCATGGAGAAGGAGTTCCGCGCGAGCCGCTCACGGGCCGTCGTGGGACTGTCCATGGGAGGCCTGGGCGCGCTCAACTACGCGGCGCACCACCGGGGGATGTTCCGTTACGTGGCCTCGATGAGCTCCTACGTGGACCTGAACGACCCTGCCGTGCGTCTGGAACTGGCACTCGGTACCAGGCAGGAGGGCATCGACATCAAGGACGTCTGGGGCGACCCGGTGAAGAACGCCAAGGTCTGGCAAGCGCACAACCCCGCCGCGATGCCGCGTGCCTTCCGCGGAACGCACATCCATCTCTCCGCGGGCAGCAGCGAGCCCGGCCCCCTGGACGAGGGACGCTCCTCCGGTGTGGTCCTGGCGAGCGTGCTGGGCGAGGCACCGCTGCAGGGACAGGTCACCGCATTCGCGCGGTCCCTCCGCTCCGCGGGCGTCGACGTCACCACCCATCTGTACAGGCCCGGGACGCATTCCTGGCCGTACTGGCGGGCGGAGCTGCACGGCATCTGGCCGTCGGTCATGAAATCGATCAGGCAGTGACGTCATGCGGACAGTGGTGATTTTCGCCGCGGGATCACGCGGCGACGTCCAGCCCTGCCTGGCACTGGGCCGGGCCCTGTCCCGGCGGGGTGACACCGTGAGGATCCTGGCCAGCGACCGCTACCGGCACCTGGTCGCCGAAGCGGGCCTGGATCTTCATCCCCTTCCGGTCGACCCGGTGGAGATCATCGAGTCGGCCGAGGGGCAGGAACTCCTCGCCGGGCGACGCAACCCCGTGGCGTTCATCCGCCGTATGGACCGGGTCCTGCGACCCCGCATGATGTCGATGCTCGCGCAGACACAGACCGGCGCGAAAGGAGCCGACCTGGTCCTGGCACCCACCTTCAGCTTCCTCGGCCTTCACCTCAGCCAGTACCTCCAAGTGCCGCACGCCATCATCCACTTCCAGCCGAGCCAGCCGACGAAGGCTTTCCCGCATCCGTTCGTACCGGCCGCCCGGCTGCTGGGCGGCACGGGCAACCGGCTCAGTTTCGGTGCCGTCGACCTCGGATCCTGGACGGTGTTCCGACGGTTCGTCAACACATGGCGCACCGAGGGCCTGGGCCTGCCGCCGCTGTCCCTGCCGGCCCCCTTCCAGCAGGTCCGCCGAGCACCCGTACTGTGTGCGTTCAGCCCCACCATCGTGCCGCGGCCCTCCGACTGGGGACCGAACGTCCACGTCACCGGCTTCTGGCACCACGACCGGCCCCTGTGGAAACCACCACGGCGACTGCTCGCCTTCCTGGCCGAAGGCCCCCCGCCCGTCTACGTCGGATTCGGCAGCATGAAAACCGGCGACCCCGAGGCGACCGACGCCCTGGTACGCCAGGCCCTGCGCCGGGCGAACCTGCGCGGAGTACTGCCAGGAGATCCCGCCACCAGCGAGGACGACATCCACGTCGTGGACGACACCCCCCACGACTGGCTGTTCCCCCGGATGGCCGCTGTCGTCCACCACGGCGGAGCCGGCACGACGGCCTCGGCACTACGCGCGGGAAAACCCTCCCTGATCTGCCCGTTCTTCGGAGACCAGCCCTACTGGGCCGCGCGGGTGCGGGACCTCGGCGCGGGACCCGCACCCCTGCCGGCGGGTGAACTCACCGTCGCCGCCCTCACCCAGCGACTGCACACCCTCACCCGCCACGCCGCCTACACACAGACCGCACGCACACTCGGCCGGGCTCTGACAGCCGAGGACGGAACCACCCGGGCCTGCCAGGCCCTGGACCCCTTCCGAGCCGACCGCAGGTAACCGCACGCGACCGCACCTGACCGCGTCTGATCGCGTCTGACCGTGTCTGATCAGGACGTCAGGGACCGCACCAGGGCCCGCACCGGTCACCGGCCGGCATCGGCGGAGGATCCGCGACCGGCGTCAGCGGGGGATCCGCCTTCGCGGGCGGGCGACAGCCGGCAGCCGGTAGCCGGAGAGCGCGGTCGAACGCCGGGGGCGGTTCCCACGACCTGCCCGGCGTCGTCACCTCCGGCCTCCACCACACCCGGTCTCCACCACGCCCGGTCTCCACTGCGCCCGGTCTCCACCACACCCGGTCTCCACCGCGCCCGGTCTCCGCCGGGTCTTCGGAGCGGACGTCGAGGCGGGTCGTGTGTCACGCACAGGGCCGCGGACGGGGCCGCGGACACGGACGCGCCAGTGGCCCGGCCGGACGGCCGGGCCACAGCGCCGCGCGGTCAGACGTAGGTGAACCCACCCGGGACGGTGGCACTGCCCGACGGGGTGGTCACCGTCACGGCGACGTTGCCGGCCGCTCCCGCAGGAGTCAGGCCGACGAGCACCGTGCCGTTGGCGGTGACGACGACGTTGGCCGCCGGGGTGCCGCCGAAGGTGACACCGGCACCGGTCAGCGCCGAGCCGGTGATCACGAACGGCGTACCGCCCGCGCTCGGCCCGATCGGCGGGGTGATGGCCGTCACGACCGGCGGGGGCGGCGCGATGTAGGTGAATCCGCCGGGCACGGTGGCACTGCCGGCCACAGTGGTCACCTGAACGGTGGCGTTGCCGGCCGTTCCCGCAGGAGTCACACCGGTCAGCAGGACACCGCCGATCACGTTGACGCTGGTGGCCGCAACACCGTTGAAGGTGACCGAGGCACCGGTGAGGTCGGTGCCCACGATCGTGAACGGCGTACCACCAGCGGTCGGCCCGGCCGGCGGGGTGATGGCGAGGACGGTGGGCGGCGGGGGCACCGGAGGCCCGACGTAGGTGTAGCCGGCCGGGTTGCTGGTCCCCGCGGGGGTGGTGACGACCACGGGGACGTTGCCGGGCGCGTGGGGCGGTGCGGTGACGGTGAGCAGGACACCCGACGGGTCCTGCGAGACGATCGTGGCCGGCGTACCGCCGAAGGTGACGGACGTCGCCCCGTTGAGGTTGAGGCCGATGAGCAGCACGGCGTTGCCACCCGAGGTGGGCCCGAAGCCCAGCACGGCGGCGAACAGCGTCGGCTGCGTCAGGACGGGAGGCAGAGGCAGGCCGGAAATCAGTTCTGCGGACATGGACGTCTCCTGAACACGAGTCACTGGTGTGGTTCGGTGGATGTCCGCGGAGACGCACACACGGCCCGAGCAGACCGGCCCGGTCCTGGGCGCGGCGACGCTCCCTGCCCTGCGTGCGGTGGATGACTCCGGCCGGGACGAGAGGCCACCGGAATCCTCGTGGTGAGCGGATTCCGTGTGGATCGCCGTACGGCCTGCTTGCCCGTTGCCCGAGCGAGGCAGCGGAGAAGAAACTGAAACAGCTCTCCGAGGCAAGTCGGCGGACATCCCAGATGTGGCTGTCCGGCACGGATGGGCGGCCTACCGGTATCCCAGTAGTAGAGGCAGAACGTCACCCCAGGCAAGAGACCCGCATAAGATTCACCCGATGGTGGAAGCATGTCACCTTGCCCCCACACACCCGCCCACCGCGGAAAACGTGACGGCCGGCATCCCCCGTCCCACCAGGGCCATGAGGACCGGCGACGAAACCACCCGGTTCATGTCCTGCCGGCCGACTGCTCCTGCGATTCCGACCCGGCGGACGGCGTCACGACTACCGCCAGCCGACCCGACTACAGCCAACCCGCCTGCGGCCGATGCGCGCCTGCGGCCGATGCGCGCCCGCGGTCGATGCGCGCCTGCAAGGGCGCACAGTCGTATGCCACCCCACGGTCTGCAGGGGCGCAGTTCGGGGTTGGCGTGGTCGGGTGGCGTGGTCGGGTGGCGTGGAAGATCGTACGGGCGACCAGATCGGCTGCACCCAGCACGGGAACGTGTCCGCAGCCGTGCAACGGCACCAGCCGGGGCTGGGGGAACACGGCCCGGGACCCGGGCAGCCCGCCAAGACGGCAGGATGCGGTCGCAGGTGCCCCAGGCGACGGTAACCGGCACATCGGGGATACCACCGGTGAACAGACCCGGCACGCGCCCGGCCCGCACAACTGCGACCGCGAGTGTCCACTTCAACGACCACAGGACCGCGGACACTACCCGCGGCGAGCACGCCTCAGCCCAGCCATACAGGGCACCGGACAACACCGCACGGGCAGGAGCACGGTGCTCACCACTACCTCCAAAACCGACCCGGACAGCAACCACACACCGCAAAAGGCGGCGTGCGAGCACGGCATAGATGTAACGGCGCCCGACGGGAATCCACAAGCCCGCCGGGCCAGCACGGTGACACTGCACGCAAGACCAGCCTCCCCCAGGCACAGGGCGAGCAGCCCACCCAGCAAATGGCCCACCACATACGGCCACTCCACCCCCAGGACGGTGAAGACCCAGCTCAGCCAGAGCAAGGCCGCCTCCGGGCCACGGAGAACACCGGAAGCCAGAACGGGAGACCGCCCGGAACCGGACAGACCCACCGCGATGATCTCCCAGTGGGCCCGCGGCGGTCAGCAGCGGGACGACCGGATCCCAGGACTACCGGAGACATCCCAGGCCATGCAGCCAGGCCATGCAGCAGGACGACCGGCTCACCGATCCCCTGCCGCACATACACCACCCCCACACCAGCCACACCAGCCACCCGGCGGCGGAGGAATGGCGGCGACGCTACCCACTCTTCCCACGGCTGCTGTTCGTCCTGGACCGCACCGGACCCACCGGGGTCAAGAACCGCATCACCGCCCTGCACGCCGCAGCTCAGGACCTGACGGCGTCCCCCTACCTCTACGACGTCCCCCTCCTCGCGGCACCGCTGGCCGACCTCCTCCAACACAGCCCCTCCGCACCCGTATGGCGCCCCGTCCACAACCCCGACCAGCGAGCCGACTGGACCATGGACAGGCGCCGGCCGACGTGACGTGCGGGCCGCCAGTGTGGGAACTGAGGCGAGCCATGTGCCGCAGGATTTAGGGTCGTTCAGATGCCGTTCTTGGGGAAGACCTGGGCGAGCAGGTCGTGGAATGCCTGCCGCTGGGCGGGGTCCAGCTGTTCCAGAGCGGTCATGCCGGACATCAGGTCGGCCCGGATCAGGCGGATCACCTCGGTGCCCTGCTCGGTCACCGCGACGTTCTTGATCCGCCGGTCGTTCTGGTCGGTCTCGCGGCGGACGAGATCGCGGGCCTCCAGCCGGTCGACGATCCCGGTGACGTTGGAGGCGTCGCAGCCCATCAGCTCGGCCAGCCCGCGCATCGACATGGGCCGTCGCAGCAGGCTCAGCATCTTGCCCTGCATGAAGGTCAGGCCCTGTTCCGCGGCCACGACGCCGAAGGTCCGGTAGTAGTCGGAGGCGGCCTGCGCGAACTGCTCCATCAGCTCGGCCGGCGTCGGTGCCGGGGCGTCTGCAGGAGTCGATGGCGCGGCGTCCGCCGAGTGCGTCGACCGGCGCCGCGCGGAGAGATCGGTCATGGAACCAGTCTAAACGGATTGCTTGACGACCTCAAGCATTGAGGTTTACCGTCGATTCATCGCTTGAGGTCTTCAACCATTGAAGTTGGCGACCTTTTGGCCCACGTGTCGGTGCGGGCAGCCGCCGGGCGTGCCGCCCCGGCCCCGCAGCTCCGGCACACCTCCCGCCTCCTCCGAAGGACCATGACCATGACCTCATCAACAGCACCGGCGCCTGTCAGGCACTCGGAGAGCGCCGACGCGGTCGTCGCCCGGCTGCGCCGTACCTTCGAGTCCGGCCTGACCAGGCCACTGGAGTGGCGGCTGGGTCAGCTGGCCGCCCTGCGCGCCCTGCTGACCGAGAACGGCGACGAACTGCGAAAGGCCCTGCACGCCGACCTGGGCAAGAGCCCGAGCGAGGCGGACCGCTACGAGATCGGCTACCTGATCGGCGACATCGACCACACCGTGCGGCATCTCGCGCAGTGGCTGGCCCCCAAGCCCGCGGCAGTCCTGGAGCGGTTCCTTCCCGCCGAGGCGCGGGTCGTCCGGGACCCGCTGGGTGTCGTCCTGGTGATCGCTCCCTGGAACTACCCGCTGCAGCTGGCCCTCGCCCCGACGGTGGGCGCGCTGGCGGCCGGGAACACGGTGGTCGTCAAGCCCAGCGAGATGGCCCCGGCCACCTCGACGGCGATCGCCCGCCTGCTGCCCCGCTACCTGGACGCGCAGGCTGTCGCCGTCGTGGAAGGCGGCGTCCCGGAGACGACCGCCCTGCTGGAACAGCGTTTCGACCACATCTTCTACACCGGCAACGGCGTGGTCGGCCGGATCGTGATGACCGCCGCCGTCCAGCACCTCACCCCGGTCACGCTGGAGCTCGGCGGCAAGAGTCCGGCCGTGGTCGAGCCCGGTGCCGACCTCAAGGCCACCGCCCGGCGGATCGCCGTGGGCAAGTTCGTGAACGCCGGCCAGACCTGCGTCGCACCGGACTACGTGCTCGCCATCGGCGACACCGCCGCGCTGCTGGAGAGCGAACTGACCGCCGCCATCAGGGAGCTGTACGGGGACGACCCGGCGGCCAGCCCGGAGTACGGCCGGATCATCAACGACCGGCACTTCGAGCGCCTGACCGCCTTGATGGCCGACGGCCGGGTCGTCACCGGCGGCGGCCACGACCGGTCGAGCCGCTATCTGGAGCCGACCGTGCTGGCCGACGTCGACCCCGCCGCGCCGGTGATGCAGGAAGAGATCTTCGGCCCGCTGCTGCCCGTCATCAGCGTGCCCGACCTGGACGCGGCGATCGCGTTCATCAACGACCGGGACAAGCCGCTCGCGCTGTACGCCTTCACCGAGTCCGAGACGACCAAGCAGCGGCTGACCGAGGAGACGTCCTCCGGGGGCCTCGCCTTCGGGATCCCGGTCGCCCACCTGGCCCTGCCCGAACTGCCCTTCGGCGGTGTCGGCGCGAGCGGTATGGGCCGCTACCACGGCGAGTACTCCATCGACACGTTCAGCCACTCCAAGGGAGTCCTCGACAAACCGGTCAGCTGAACAGACCCCGGTTCCCCGATCACCGTTCCCCGCACGCCCCGGGGCCGCAAGCCCGTAGACCAACACATGTCCGCGGCCGGCCCACGGCCCCGGCGATCCAACGAACAGAGAAGAACACCATGGCTTCAGACAACCTGACGGGGCGCACCGCCCTGGTGACGGGCTCGACGAGCGGCATCGGCAGGTCCACCGCCCTGCTCCTGGCCGAACGCGGCGCACACGTGCTGATATCCGGCCGCAACAAGGAACGCGGCGCGGCGGTCGTGGACGCCGTCCACAGCGCAGGGGGCAAGGCCGCTCTCCTGACCGCGGACCTGGTCGACGCCACCTCCGGCATCGACCTCGCCGAGCGCGCGCTCGAAGTGACCGGTGCGGTCGACATCCTGGTCAACAACGCCGGCACAGGCACCCCCGCCTCGACCGCCCTGACCACCGAGGCGGACCGGGACGCCACGATCGGCACCAACGTCAAGGCGCACTTCTTCCTCGTCGGCCGGCTCGCGCCGCTCATGACCGAACGCGGCCGCGGCGCCATCGTCAACGTGACAAGCATGGCCGGGCAGTACTCGGTGGCCGAACTGGGCACCTACGGCGCAAGCAAGGCCGCGCTCAACCTGCTGACCAAGTCCTGGGCGGCCGAGTTCGCGCCGCACGTACGCGTGAACACCGTGGCACCCGGCACGGTCCTCACCCCCCTCGTCGAACCCATGGGCGACTGGATCAACACCCTCGCGGCGCAGGCCCCCCTGAGCTACGTCGCACAGCCCGGCGAACTCGCCACGACGATCGCGTTCCTCGTGAGCGACCAGGCAAGTTTCGTCACCGGCGCATTGCTCAACGTTGACGGCCGCCGCACCGCAGTCTGACCCCGCACATCCTGCACAACCTCATCCGGCCCGGCGGGACCGCTGGCAAGGACCAACCGGCCCCGAGGACCACGGAGCCGGCACCCGGAGCCGGCACCCCGGGCCGGCACCCAGAGCCGGCCGAGGCACCCCGGGCCGGCCGAGGCACCCCGGGCTGCGGACACACCCGCAGCCGAAAGCCGCTCCCTGCACACCCGGACCCCCGGCCCGCATGACCACAACGCCCCTCCCGGAGCCCGCCCGGCAACCATACTTGGACACATTCATGACAAAGATCCCGCGCCTGAGCAGCGTTCACCACCTGAAACTCCCGGCCGCCGACCACGAACGATCGATCCGCTG
Organism: Streptomyces sp. NPDC026672; assembly: GCF_040638185.1. Taxonomy (NCBI): domain Bacteria; kingdom Bacillati; phylum Actinomycetota; class Actinomycetes; order Kitasatosporales; family Streptomycetaceae; genus Streptomyces; species Streptomyces sp. NPDC026672. Next base: position 142,943 of record NZ_JBEZXS010000019.1, on the reverse strand, counting down.
ATCCGCTGGTACGCCCACGTACTCACCTACCAGAAACCCACCGAGGTCATCAAAACCGGACACCTGACGGATGCCTACCCGCGCCACCCCCACAGCAGCCCGGACCTCGCCCTGCGGCTGGACCCGGAACACACCCACCGCACCGCCGGCTTCGAGTACTTCGTCATCGCCCTCCCCGACCTCACGACGATCCAGGCCCTCACCGACGCCCTCACCACCAAGGCGGAGAAGCACGCCGACGTCATCGAAGCGGCCTCCGGCTGAATGCCACCCAGACTGCACGACCCCGACAACGCGGCGATGACTTACATCGCACCGGCCGACGCACCGGACGCCAGCGACGTACTCACCTCACTGATGCAACTGGGCCCGGTACTCGGCGTCGCCGTCTACGCATCCGTGTTCCTCTCACTGGCTGCGCATCACAAACCCCACCCGACAGCAGTCGCCGAGCACGACACACCGTTCCTGGTCGCCGGAGGAAGCATCGCGGCAGCCGCAGCGGTCGCGGGCACGCCCGCCCTGACCCACCGACACCACAAGCGGCTACTCACCTAGCAATACAGTCCCTCCGCGGGGCACCAGTCGCTCACGTGCCTCCCTGACCCACCACCGCCGGAGCATGACCGCCACTCCTGCAGACCATCAAACTCCGCGCCGCCGGCGCCTGAGTGCCAGTGATCAGCTGCCGGCACCGGACGCCTGGGCCTCCCAGGCGTAGTACCCGGGCCCGAGAACGCTGTCCACCTGCGCAACATCGACCTCACCGCCATCCTCGTCAACAAAAGCGAAATGCACGCGCCAGTTCGTCTTGCTGTCAACGAGCACCGAGAAGGGGCCGTAGCCATTGGGGCAATTTACGTTGCCCCACTCAAGGAACGCACCGACCTCAAGGCGGACCTGGAGGCAGGCTTCCGTGCGGCGAAGGGCGCGTCCTGAACACCGTACTGGCGACATCCGAGGTCCCCCTCCCGCCGGCCTCCGGGGCCTGGCGGGAGGGGTACCCTCCGGGGCGCCGCCAACGGCACGTACGGGAGAAACCGCTGCCGCTCGAAGCCGGAGGTGAACTGCCCGGTGTGCGGCTCGCGTTCGAAACCTGGGGACGGCTTGCACCGGACCGGTCCAATGCCGTACTCGTGCTCCACGCGCTCACCGGCGACAGCCATGTCGCCGGTCCGGCCGAACCCGGTCATCCCACCCCAGGCTGGTGGGACGGGCTCGTCGGGTCCGGTCTGGCACTGGACACCGACCGCTGGTTCGTCGTCGCTCCCAACGCGCTGGGCGGCTGCCAGGGCAGCACCGGGCCGGCGTCCTTCGCACCGGATGGACGCCGCTGGGGTGGCAGCTTCCCTTTCCTGACACAGCGTGACCAGGTGGCCGCCGAGGCGGACCTGGCGGACGCGCTGGGCATCGACCGCTGGGCACTGGTCGTCGGCGGGTCGATGGGCGGAATGCGGGCGCTGGAATGGGCCGTGTCGCATCCGGAACGGACGCGGGCGCTCTTGCTGCTCGCCACGACTGCCGCAGCGCGCGCGGAGCAGATCGCCTGGGCGAACATCCAGCTCCACGCCATCCGCGGCGACCCTCACTGGCGCGGCGGCGACTACCACGACGCCGGCCCCGGACTCGGCCCGCACGCGGGACTCGGCCTGGCCCGTCGCCTCGCCCACGTCACCTACCGCAGCGAGCCGGAGCTTCAGGTCCGCTTCGGCCGCACGCCGCAGGGCACGGAAGACCCCTGGACCGGCGGCCGGTACCAGGTCGAGTCCTACCTCGACCACCACGCCGCCAAGCTCGTGCGCCGCTTCGACGCAGGCAGCTACCTCACATTGCCCCAGCAAGCGGAGTTGGCGGCCGGGATCCCTACAGCGGATCACGTCCGGGTGGTCGAATCCCCGTACGGTCACGACGGCTTCCTCATCGAAGTGGAACAAGTCGCCGCGCTCGTGGGCGAACTCGTCGGCTAGACGGCCCTGGGCGGCCGCGTGGGCTCGCCCTCCGGCCCTCGCCGGACTACCGGTCACGACTAACTACGTCGTCACTGTCGTCATCTTGTTCCTCATCACAGCCCGACGCCCTGGCCGCGCCCGCCGTTGCACCGGGTCCTCCCGAAACCGCCTCATGGCGCACGTTCTGATGCCCTGTCCGAACTGACCGCCGCTGTTCGGACCACTGCGTCAACCGCCACTTCCAGCAGCCCCGCTCAGTGAGATTCCCCACTATCCCTACCGATTCAGTAGGGAAACGTTGACGCCGTCGATGCGCTCACCCACCATGGGGCCATGTCCCGCGCGCAGCTGCCTCTTGTACGCCGCCTGCACGTCGACTTCCGTCGAGTGGCCAGCGCCGTCTGCCGACGCGGCTAGGAAGCGACCGGCGCTCTGGGGCGCACCTGGTCGACCATCGCTTTCCTCTCCTTCGACTCGTAGGTCCAACAGGTGGCTGAGCCGTCGCCGGGCCAGGTCTCCAGCGATCTCCCATCGAACAGTGCCTCCGGCTCGTCCGGGTTTCTATCTATCTGGCTCGACGCCTCGACCTGCCCCCCTATACAACTCCCCCTACGCCGAGAAGGAACTACAGCCATGGCGTCGACACCCTCGCCTCACCTCACTCTGCTCCACGCCTCACCGACCACCCCTCGTCGCCTGCATCTTGTGTATGAAGACACGCAAGAAGAAGGAGGGGACCGCACACCTCCCGACGACGGATCACCGCTCGTCGGCTATCTGGTGTTCCTTCCCAAGGATGTCGACCCGGCCGCCCTTTTCGCCGACGCAGGGCTGCGGCCACAGATCCACCCGGTCACCTCCGACGCCGTACCGCTCCCGACGCACACGCAGGACCAGCCGGCCTCGGCTGGCAACCCGATCCGTATCGACACCGAACGCCATGTCGCCGAGCTGGAGGGAAAGGAACTCGACCTCACTTACCTGGAGTTCGCCCTGCTGGCCCGGCTCGTGATTCATCCGCATCGGATCCATACACGCGAACAGTTGGTCGAGCATGTGTGGGGACACCCTCACCTGGGGGACGGACGCACCGTCGACGTGCACATCGCACGTCTGCGCCGAAAGCTGGGCGCGGTCCACCGGCAGCGGATCGTCACCGTGCGACGCGTGGGGTACAAGTACGTACCCGCGACCTGAGACGGCCGTCCGGGACGGTCCCGCGATCGGGACACCCGTCGGTGGTAATCCGGGTCCTCAGTGGTAATCCGGGCTTCGTGAGACGCGGCGGCGGTCCGCCTGCGCGACGCCGAGCGCGTCCGCAGGGCAGTTCGCCGCACCCAGCGGGCCCAGGGAGCCGGCCGTCCAGCATCTTCCGACACGGGCACATCCATACCGGAAAGGTCTGCTCACGTCGGTATCAGCCGTGTCACGGGCCGTTACACAGCGAGGCAGGGTGTGCCGCCGACCGCCGTGCGTACGCCCCCATGTGGGGGTGCTCGGTGATGCGGTGCACCGGGGTGGCGTCCAGGCGGAGGCTGTGCGCCGCGTCCAGCTGCACGAGCGCCGCGCGCAACTGGGCTTCACCCAGAGTGAGTTCACCACCCAGCACGTGCTCCCCGGAGTCGAACCTCCGCTCCGGCGCATTCAGCGTGCGCAGCAGGGTGGCCAAGACGGTGCCGCGTGCCGCCAGTTCGCCATCGGACTGCCCGACGCGATGGGCGGCCCAGGTGATGCCCTGGGGGATGCGACCGACGTACTGCTGTATTGCGGCGCCGCCATTCCGGCTCCGTTCCGCGGGCGGTCCGCGATCTGCACGAACTTTTCGTGCGCAGCGACCAGGCGCACTGCGCTTCTTCGCGACGGCTGACGGAGGGATGCTCCTGTGCTCATCGTCATGGGTGACCTGCCCGGTACCGGCAAGACCACGCTCGCGCGTCTCCTGGCGGCCCGGATCGGTGCGGTGCATCCGCGGGTCGACACCATCGAGCAGGCAATCGTCAGTTCCGGGATGGCCCGGCACCCGGTTGGTCCCATGGGCTATGCCGTGGGATATGCCCTGGCCGAGGAACATCTGCGGCAGGGGCTGACCGTGATCGCGGAATCGGTCAATCCGCTGAGGGTGACGCGTGACGCCTGGCGGGACACGGCCGTCGGGACGAGCGCTCGTGTCATCGAGGTGGAGGTGGTGTGCTCGGATCCGGCGGAACACCGGCGCCGCGTAACCTCGCGGTCGACCGACATTCCAGGCCTGCCGCTGCCGGACTGGCAGCAGGTTGTCGACCGGGAGTACGAGCCGTGGGACCGTGCGCGCGTCGTGGTCGACACCGCGGGACAGAGCCCGCACCAGTCACTGTCTCTGCTCCTCCGTGGCCTGGCATCGGGCTGACGGGTGCCGGGCGGCCGTCTGTGCAAACGCACCCGGCTCGGCCAAGTCGCCACATACATACGGTGGTTCAAGCACCTCGATGTCGGAACCGGATTCGAGGAGGCGGCGCGGCGTCGGGCCACGAGCGGAGAGTTGCAGCGAAGAACAAACGCACGGGCCAAGGGCGCCGGGCGCCGGCGTTCATCTGCGGCATGCGCTGCGCAACACGTCGCTGCCCGCGCTGACGGTCGCCGGTCTGCTGGTCGGGCAGTTGATCGCCGGCTCGGTAGTCGTCGAGACAGTGTTCTCACGCGCGGCCTCGGACAGGTGACCCGGAGCTGCGCCTGGAGCTGCCGTACGAGTTCCATCGCGAGGAGTACGAGCAGATCCTGCACGACGTACGGCATCTGATCGCCCCCGAGCTGGGCCGGCGCCCCGCTCCCCCGGCGTTTCCGAGGACGGGTCGGTGAGTCCTGTTCCGGAGGACCCGGTCCGGCCGGAGATGCACCCCGCGAGCCGTTCGCCCAGGCACACCGCCTCCATGGCGCCTGGGAGTACGAAGCGCTCACCGCAGTCGTCCACTACGGCATGGCTCCGGCGGCACCAAAATTGGTAACGTCAGGAGGCCGAGTCGCCACAACTGGTCACGGCGTCGTAACGGCAGGGCGGTCCGCCGGCAACCGCAGCCCGACATCTGTACCGCGGTGGTCGGAGAAGCGCAGCGCCTGGCCAGGTGCACTCCATAGCTCGACCGTCAGGGCGTCAGCGGCCTGGCGCACGCGATCGTCGTCGGCCACTTCCACGTCGTCCGGCTCGCCGGCAAGAAGCTCTCCACGGTGGAGTGCCGCACCACCTCCGAGATCCAGGCCGACGCGGACACGCCACCGACCCGGAGCAGACGGCCGGACGACGGCCTGCGCAGGGGGCAAAGCACGCCGCGAGTCCTCCTCAGGACTCCCCTGCCCTCAGCGCATACAGCCCCGGAAGGTTCACCACGATCGCCTCCTGCGTGCTGCGCGCGATCACCACCACGGCTTCATCGGCCGGGTCCGGGTTCTCTTCGCGGTGCGGCACGAACGGGGGGACGAAGATGTAGTCCCCCGGGGAGGTGCACAGGCGTACCTCCTCCGGCTCCGGGCCCGTATCGTCGAGGAAGACGAACTCGGGGTGTCCGCTCACCACGTAGATCGCGGTCTCGGACTCGCCGTGGTGATGGTCGGAGGAGGAGGTGGAGGGGGCTACGTGGGTCTCGCCCATCCACAACTTCTCGGAGCCGACCATCTTGCCGCTCACCGCAGCGAATCTGCGCATGCCGCCGCTCTGTGCCGTGTCACCGTCGAGGGCGTCGGCGCGGATGTGGTGCAGACGGGAGCGCAAGGGGGCTGCCGGCTGTCCTGCGACATCGTGAAGATGGGGGTGGAAACCTTCGCCGGGGGCTGTCAACGGCTCGCTCATGGTTGGGGACGCTAGAGCCGCTACGAAAAGGATGTCAAGAGATGTCCATTCAGCTTCACCTGCGGCAATGTTCATGCAATGTGTGAGGCGAACCGGGTGAACCGCCGGCCGGACTCGACTACCCCGGTCCCGCTTCCAGCCTCCCAGGGGTGTGGCGTCGTATCGAGGCCGAAGCCGCCGCCTTCCCGAGGCCAATCCCCTGTACCCCTGGGCGCCCGGGGTTCGGAACACGTGTTCCGTCGGCTCCGCGCGACGCTCGCGGGGCAGGTCCATTGGCGTCGGGCATACCGCATCCTCTTCGACGACGGCTCAGCGCCCGACCTGGCGGCGGAAACCGCCTGGTACGCGCGCTACGTCGAGGACATCAGCGCCCACACCCGTGCCCCGCGGGCCGTCCACCTGCGGCGCGTTGCCGCGAGTTCGTTGCTGGCCTCGCTGGTCGCCAAGGCGGCCGGGGCGCAGGGCGCCGGACGCGGACGGTCGGGTGCTGCGCCGGCTGGGAGAGAGTGTGTTCGTGCTCGGGGAGCCGGCGGGCACCTCCGCCCTGGCGGTGTCCACGGCCTCGGGTCTTCCCGGCCTGGATGTCGGCCGGCTCGCGACCGACGCGGCGTCGGCGGATGTGCTGGAGCGGGCGCGCGTCGACCGGATCGAGGCGCGCCAACCGGTCGACGAGGTGCTGTCGGTGCACGGCTGCGAATCGCCTCATCACAGCGCCGCCAAGGAGGACCCGACGGTCAACACCGGTACGCGCTGGCGACGTTGCTGGTGCGCGGCGCCGTCGGACACCGTGCGGTGCCGGCCGTGTCGACACCGGCAACGGTCCGCTATGGCCGTACCCCGAGGAGGCCACAGTGCACCCCCGCGGTCGGCCGCGGCGCTCCCTCCGCGACCGACCGGTCCTCTGAGCAGCGGTCAGAGGCCGTCCCGCCGAATGAGATACCAATTGGTGTCCATTGACAGCCGCCGACGGTGGGCCCCAGGATGTGGAACATGCTCACGACGCACCCCGGTGTGGTGTGCCGCTACGTGGACCTGCGGCGCACCTGTAGCGCTCTCTGTCGCTGACCCGCCGCCCGCGACCCACAGGCGCCTGACTCCGCTCCCGTAGGTACCGGCGCCCGCCGCCTCGCCGACCGGCGCTCCGTCCGCTCGCGGCGCGTCGTTCGCGCCTCGCCGCCTTTCACTCTGCCTCCGTATCCCGGTCCCCTCTGCGCTCCGCCGACACCTGTCCTGGGCGTGGTATGCCGTCGTGCCCCGCGAAGCCGCACCGGTATGCCCGTCGTCCCGGTGCGTGTGGCGTCCGGTGTCCGGGTGCGCCGCCCCTGCTCCCCCTCCGCCGCCCCGGCGCGGCCGGGAGCTCTCGAAGAAAGAAACAAAGATGTCCGGACGACTCACGCCACGCAGAAACAGGGCGGCCTTCCGGCCCGGTCGACTGCGTGCCGCCGCCCTGGGGGCCGCTCTCGCCACCGTGCTGGTCCCCACGCTCAGCGCCTGCGGAGGGGACACCTCCACGGCCGGCGGCAGCGCCACGCTGAAGTGGGCCTCCTCCTACTTCCCCACCCACTGGGACCCGGTGGTCAGCGGCAGTGGTGCTCAGTTCCGCGAACTGGCCCTCGTTTATGCCTCGTTGACCCGTACCGACGCGAGCGGCAAAGCCGTGCCAGACCTGGCCAAGAGCTGGGAGTACAACGCCAACGGTGACGAGATCACCTTCCATCTGCGGCCGGGCCTGAAGTTCAGCGACGGAGAGCCGGTCGACGGCGCCGCCGTGAAGGCCGCCATCGAACGGGCCAAGAACCAGAAGAACTCAGCGCTCTTCGGCGACCTCACCTCGATCAAGTCGGTGGACGCCGAGGGGCTGGACGCGGTGCTCCACCTCAGTCAGGTCGACTACCAGATCCCCCAACTGCTCGGTGAGCGCGTCCTGCAGATCGCCAGCCCGAAGGCGGCGAAGTCCCCCACCAAGCTGGACCAGAACCCGGTCGGTGCCGGCCCGTTCATCGTCACGCAGCTCGTGCCGGGCACCAAGGTCCTGTTGCGGAAGAACCCGGACTACTGGGACGCCAAGGACATCCACATCGACAACGTCGAGCTGACCTCGGCCCCGGACGCGTCGACGGTCGTCTCCGGGCTCCAGACCGGTGTCTACAACTTCGCAGACATCCAACCCAGTCAGGCCGAGGACGCCAAGAAGGCAGGGCTCGACGTGTTCGTCCAGCCCGGCTTCAACGCCAACAACATCAGCCTCAACATCAACAAGGCGCCGTTCAACAACGACAAGGTCGTCGACGCGGTCCGCTACGCGATCAACCGCCAGGAGTTCGTCGACAAACTCACCTTCGGCTACGGCTCGGTGACCAACCAACCGTTCCCCAAGGGGTACGTGGCCTACGACCCGCAGTCCGCGAACGACTACGCCTACGACCCGGCGAAGTCCAAGAAGCTCCTCGCCGAGGCCGGTTACAAGGCAGGCCAGATCAAGCTGAACCTCGTCATCCCGGCGGAGGACCCCCAGGCGGAGATCGTCCAGTCACAGTTGGCGAAGGTCGGCATCACCGTCACCATCAAGATCAACAAGAACTGGGCGACCCCGTTCTTCGCCAAGAACCTGACGTTCTCGCTGTATGGGACGACCGGACGTGACTCGGCCGCGCAGACCCTGACCGCGCACTTCGGTCCGAACGGCCCGCTCAACCTAAGCTCGCCCTACAAGCCCGCCGGCTTCGAGGCGGCCATCGCCAAGGTCCGGGAGACCCCGCTGGACTCGCCCGACTACGCGAAGGTCCTCCAGGCGGCGACCCGGGCCGGACTGCAGAGCAAGGCGCTGGTCTTCACCTACTCGTCGCCCAACCTCATCGCCAAGAGCAAGTCCGTCTCCGCCCTGCCCAGGAATCCGGCCCACATCGACTGGACCGGTGTGACCGTCTCCGGCGGCAACTGACCGTCCGCCAACTCGCAGGCAGTCCACACAGAGAGGGGGCAGACCATGACGACGACGGAGGCACCGGCCACACCGGCCGACGTCCGTCACCGGGGCGCCACGACCGGGGCGCGGCACACGCTGGGCCGCGTCCTGGTCACCCTCGCCCGGTCAATCGCGATCTTCGTGCCCGTTTACCTGATCGCGACGTTCATGACGTTGGCGCTACGGTCGCTGAGCGGGCTCGGTCCGGCGCGGATCCAGCCGGGCGAGGAAGCGACTCCAGAAACGATGGCGAGAGTTGAAGCACAGTGGGGCCTCAACCGGCCCTTCCTCCTCCAGTACGTGGACTGGCCGGGCGGCGTCCCGCACGGACGACTCGGCACCAGCTGGACCAACGGCGCCGGCATCTCCACGCTCATCGGCCTCGGCCTGGGCATGAGCCTCGCGATGGCGTTCCTCGCACTGATCACCGGCATGATCACGGTCTTCGCCATGGTGATCTCGGTGATGCCCGCCTTCGTCGTCGGCAGCGTACTGGTCGCGGTGTTCGCGGTGGGCCTGCATGTGCTCCCGTCCACCGGGTACATGCCGGCAGCGCTGAGCAGCAGCCTCATCGCCTACCGCGAGAACCATGCGACCGGCGCGGTCGTCCGGGGGCTCAGCCCACACCGGATCTTCTTCGGGCATGTACTGCGCAACGGGCTCGGTCCGGCGCTCGTCGTGCTCGGCCTGGTCAACCAGTCTCGGCCGAACTACACGCGCCTGCTCGTACGGTCCGCTGCGACCCTGCGCAGCACGGCGGTCGGCCGGGCCGAACGCAAGGTCGTCCTGCGCGCCCTGCTACATGTCTGACACTACGTCAACTCCACTGTCCGAAAAGGAAATACCATGTCCCGAAAGCTCCACCTTGCCCTCCACCCCTACGGGGTGGGCGGTCCCGGCCAGCACGGTCTGTGGAAGGACCCGCGGGTCGCGAAGAATGCCAGCATCGACGTCAACTACTACATCCGGTTGGCGCAGACGGCCGAACACGCCCTGTTCGACGCGCTGTTCATCGTCGACAGCCAGTTCATCAACGCCACCTATCCGGCGCACTACCTCAACCGCCTCGAACCACTGACCCTGTTGTCGGCCGTAGCCACCCACACCAAGCACCTCGGCCTGGTGGGCACGGCGAGTTCGACGTACAACTCGCCCTTCAACCTGGCCCGCCGCTTCGCCTCGCTCGACCACATCAGCGGCGGGCGGGCCGGGTGGAACGTCGTCACCAGCTTCGACACCGGCGCGGCACGCAATTTCGGGCTCGACGAGCACCCTGACTACTCCACCCGCTACGGCCGGGCACTGGAGTTCGTGCAGGTCGCCCGGGGTCTGTGGGACTCGTACGAGGACGACGCGTTCCCGGCTGACGTCGAGCGGGGTGTGTTCCTCGACCCGGCCAAGCTGCACGCACTCGATCACGCGGGCGAGCACTTCAAGATCGCGGGCCCGCTGAACCTCTCCCGCTCCCCGCAGGGCCAGCCGGTGGTCTTCCAGGCCGGTGTGTCCGAGGAGGGCCGTGATCTCGCCGCGCAGGTCGCCGAGGGCATCTTCGCGCCCGGGGGCAGCCTGGAGCAGGCGCGGGACTACTACGCCGACATCAAGAAGCGCACCGCCGCCTACGGCCGCGACCCGGACCACGTCAAGATCCTCATCCACGGCGGCCCGGTCGTCGCCGCCACCGACGAGGCGGCGCGCCGTCGGGAGCGGGAGATCTTCGAGGAGGACGACGACTTCGACCGCAACCTGGCGCTCCTCGGCCGCTCCTTCGGGGCGTACGACTTCAGCGTGCACGACCTGGACGCGCCCTTCCCGGATGTCGCCCACCTCGCCGAGAAGGGCGGGCGCACGGGGGCCGCGCAGCTCATCGAACAGGCCCGGAGCGAGAACCTGACCTTGCGCCAGGTGGCGGAATCCGTGAACCAGTTCCGCCGGTCTCCGTTCGTCGGGGACCCGCGGACCGTGGCCGACGCCATCCAGCAGTGGTTCGACGCCGGCGCCTTCGACGGAATCAACCTCGCCTTCCGCACCGAGGAGGAACTCGACTACTTCATCGACAGTGTCGTACCGATCCTCCAGAAGCGCGGCCTGTTCCGTACCGCGTACGAGGCCGACACCCTGCGCGGCAACCTCGGCCTGCCGGTCCCGGCCAACCAGCACACCCACAAGCGCCGCCTCGAGAACGGCTGAGGCCCGCGCCATGAACGAACTGTCCGCGACCGGGGGCCGGGACGTCCACACCGTCCGCTTCCCCACCACGACTCCCCTGCCGGCGGTCGACGTCCTCGTCGTCGGCGCGGGCCCGGTGGGCCTCGCGGCGGCCGTCGAGCTGACCTCGCGGGGCGTGCGGACCGCCGTGGTCGACCGCGCCCGCGCCGCGACCCTGGTGCGGGCCGGTGCGATGGGCCACACCCCTCGGGTCGTGGAGCATCTGCGGCGCTGGGGGCTGCTCCAACGCGTCCGGGACGCGTGGACGTACCCGCCGGAGTGGCACCGGGGCACCAGGCTGGTCACGTCCCTGGCCGGGCACGAACTGGCGCCGGTGCCCGCCCCGTCGTTCACCGACCGGGCGAGCGCCGCCGGACACTCGTCGGACGAGGCGCTGCGCCGTCCGCAGACCGTGTTCCAGCGGGTGTTCCTCGACCATCTGACGGAGCGGGGCGTACCTGTGTCCGGGGGCTGGGAGTTGACCGGTCTCAGCGAGGATGCGGACGGTGTGGACGCGCAGGTCGTGGACGTCGGATCCGGGCGCTCGCACACCATTCGGGCCGCCTATGTCCTGGGCACCGACGGGGGCCGCAGCACCACCCGCCAACTGGCCGGCGTCGACCGTACCGGGGAGCGCGCCAACGAGAAGCGGCTGCGTCTCATCGTCCGCACCGGCGACATCTCCGACCGGGTGGGACCCGCGCCGAGTGCCACGAACATCGTCGTCAACGACCGCGCGTCCGGCTTCCTGGCCGCCGTGAGCACCCGTGAGTGGCGGGTGTACGCCGGCCCGTATCCGCTCGAACACGAGCCCGCCGAGGGCGAGTTGCTGGACATCGCGCGGGCGGCGTTCGGCCTGGACATCAAGCTGGACCTGGTGTCCGCGACGACCTTCTACCACGCCACCCGGATCGCGCAGACGTTCCGCCGCGGCCGGGTCCTGCTCGCCGGTGACGCCGCACACGTGCGTACGCCCGGCGGCAACCTGGGCGAGGGCATCGGTGACGTCGTCAACCTGGGCTGGAAGCTCGCCGCGGTCCTCGACGGCCATGCCCCGCCGAGCCTGCTCGACTCCTACGACCAGGAGCGCCGCCCGCACAACTGGCGCGTCGCCGACCACTCCCTGGAGCGTGCACGCCGCACGCAGACGACGCTGGCCGAGATCCGGGCCGGCGGGATCCCCGACGACGCCGACCACGGCGACGAGGCTGTACGGCGGCGGGCCGAGATCGGCGCACGCCTGCGCCGGGACCGTTCCGGCAGTGACGGCGTCACCTTCGACGAGCGGTACGACTCCTCGGCGGTCGTCTGGTACGAGCCCGGCCAGCTCGCCGCCGAACCCCCCTGGCGCGCCGACGTCTACGAGGACGACCCACGCCCCGGCCACCGCGCTCCCGACGGTCCCGTCGACCCGCACGGCGGAACGCTCTACGACCGCCTCGGCGCCTCCTTCGGCCTGCTGGTCCTCACCGAGGACCGAACCGTCGAGCAGTCCTTCACCGCCGAAGCCGCTGCCCGCTCCCTGCCGTTCACGATCGTCCACCTCACCGACCCGGCCGCGCGTGCCGTCTACGGCACCACCAACGTCCTGGTCCGTCCCGACCAGCACGTGGCCTGGCGCGGCACCCGGCTGCCCGGTGCCGGAGCCGGTGCCGTACTCGACCAGGTGCTGGGGTGGATCGGGTCTTCGGCGCCGCGTACACCGGCTCCGGCCACCACCACAGCCTGACACGGAGAGGCCACCACCCCATGACAAGCGAGAGACCACGCCTCCGGCTCGGCACCGCCATCAGCGTCCTCCCGCTGGAGGATCCGGTCCGGCTCGCCGAGGACATCGCCACCGTCGATACGCTCAGCGGGGGCCGCGTGGAGTTCGGCGCGGGCAGCGGGTCGAGCGGTCTGGAGTACGCGGCGTTCGGCAAGGCCGCGGCCCGCAAGCGTGAACTCACCAGCGACAACCTCGACATCGTGGCCCAGGCCCTCGACGGCCGCGAGGTGGGCGCCCCCGGCTTCCGCATCCAGCCCCGGCCCGGCGACTTCAACGACCGTGTCTGGCAAGGGGTGTTCAGCGAGCAGGGGGCGGCGTTCGCCGCGCGGAGCGGTTCGAACCTGCTCCTCAATCGGGCCGCCTACGGCTACGACGCCCCCACCGACGAGGTCCAACGTCCCTGGGCCGATGCCTACTTGGCCGCCTGGGACCGGCCGCACCGCCCGCGCATCGGTCTGTCCCGCTTCGTGTTCCCGGCCAAGGACCGGCGCACCGCGCTCGCGGCGATCGGCGATGACGTCCACCGGGCCGCGCTGCGCATGGCGGAGCACGGCGCGTTCCCCAAGGGTGTGAACGCGGACGAGGCGTTGCGCCGCTTCCACTCGTTCTTCGGCCATCCCAAGGAGATCGTCGCGGCCCTCGGGCGGGAGAAGGTGCTGCCCGTCGCGACCGACCTGATCACCCAGTTCAATCCCGCCGTCCCCGACCACGACGCCACGATCCGTGCCCTCGAGCTCATCGCGACCGAAGTGGCACCCGCGTTGGGCTGGAAGCCCGCGCAGGCGGCCGAATCCGCATCCGCAGGAGTGTGACATGACCCAGTACAGCGACCACTTCGGCCCAGAGGGCCTCCTCGTCCGCGGCACGGTCCTCGTCGTGCCCGGCCGTGGCGAGACCCGGGCGACCTACGCCCGCTTCGGCAGGCGGCTCGCCGCCGACGCCTACCGAGTCCGTGTGATCGACGCCCCCGACCTCACCACCGAGGACCTGACCTCCCTCGCGGCCCGCCTCACCGAGGCCGCCGAGAACACGACAGCCGAGGAGGGGGCCGTAGGCCCCCTCGTCCTGGTCGGGGCCGACTCGGGCGCCGCCGCGATCGCCGCGCTGCTCGCCCGGGAAACGGCCCGCCAGCCCGACGCCGTGGTCCTCGCTGGCCTCCCAGGCCGCGCGCCCGCGGCCACCCCCGCCGCCGGCACCTGGGACGAGGAACTCGACGTCCGCACCTCCTGCCCCACCCACCGGAGCACCCTCACCCAGGACCCCGAGGTGCGCCGCGGCTCCCTCGACGACGCAATACCGGACGCCGTGCTCGCCGCCGCGTACAACAGCGACGCCGACGTCCCGGCCCTGCTCCTGGTCGGCGACGCCGACCCCCTCGCCGACCACGAGGCGCTCGCCCGTACCGCCAAGTCCCTGGCCCGGGCCCGCCTTTCGGTCGTCCACGACGCCCACCACGACGTCCTCAACGACCTCCAGCACCGCACGGTGGCCGCCGAGGTCATCACCTTCCTGGAAAACCTGCGCAACGACCTGCGGCCCCTGATCACGGTGCGGTCGAGCGCCTGGTGAGCATCGCGCCGCCCGCTCGTCACGCCGTCTGAACCCCGACTCCGGAAGGTCCCGCCATGGCCTCGATCCTGTCCGTCTCCGGAAGCCCCTCCCCCACCTCCCGCACCACCCGACTCCTGCGTCACCTGGACGACCGGCTCCGCCTCCAGGGCCATGACGTCACCCCGCTGGAGGTGCGCACCTTGCCCGCTCAGGCGCTGCTCGGCACCGACTTCGGGTAGCGGTCGCGGGCCGAGCAGGAGCGCGTCTGTGCAGGTACGGATCGCTGCTTTGGCTGAAGTGGGCAGTCAGGCTGGACGCGGAACTCGCCAGCTGTCGCACCGGGGAAGTCACCGTGGCCGGTCGGCCAAGTCGGCTCGTCCTGGCCGATCGTGAATTCCTCGATGCCCAGCGATGGCACGCATTCACCACCGCCCATGCAGGACGTCGAAGACCTGGTCTCAGGTCGGGAGATCGGTGTCGGCAGCGAGTAGCCTGGCGCGCCTCGCGAAGGTGGTGGCTGCCGGCCGGGCCAGGTGATTGGGCCACCCGAGCACCAGCACGGTCGTCGGCAGATCACTCACCGGAACGGCGACCACCCCCGGGATGAGCCGCCGTGCCGTGGCCGATCCCGCAATGGTGATCAGCTTCCCGAGAGCGACCCGGTCGAGGATCTCATCGAGTCCGACGGGCGGGCAGCGCTCCCGCCACCGAGGATCGATCCGCAGTTCGTCGGTCATCACGGCCGTGCCGTCGGCCAGTGCATGGTCGGCGGGAAGGAGCGCCACGGGATCCTCCCAGCCGACCTCGGTGGTCTCCAGGCCGCTGAGATCGTCGGTCTCCCGACACAGCAGCGCCAAGTCGGCGAGGCCGTGGCGTACCGCAGCGGCCTGATCGTGGGTGAAGACGATCTCGGGCTGGTGTGACTCGGCCGCCGACAGCAATCGTAGGAGCAGGTCGGTGCCCATGCCTGGGCGTACCGCGAGCGCGAGGCGGTCGCCCTCGGCGGCTCGCCGGGCACGTGCTGTGACTGTGTCCAATTCGCGCAGCAGGCGCCGACACTCCTGGCTGACCACTTCCCCGGCGGGTGTCAGCACAACGCGCCGACTGGTCCGCTCCAGCAGCCGTACCCCGATCCGGCGCTCCAGACGGGCGACAGCACGCGACAGCGGCGGCTGCGTCATACCGAGCCGCTCCGCTGCCCCGGTGAAGCTCAGTTCCTCAGCCACAGCCAGAAATTGCTCCATCTCACGGGTCTCCATGCGATCCATACTCCAAGAGTATGGCAGCAGGCAAATGGTTCCCACAGCACTCACCAGGCACTCTCTGGCGGGTGTCTTCTCTGATCAGCGCGGATCCCTGCTGACTGGCCATCCGGACCGACCGCACGGGGATCGATTCCTTTTGAGTATGTGTTCATACCCAGGTGATCATTGTTCCGGCCGACCCTGCGCGGTGTACTAGGCCTATGACTGACCGCGAAGAAATCATTGAGGTTCTGGCCCGTTACGTACGCGCCAACGACACCCGCAACGGCTCCGCCCTGGGCACGCTGTTCACCGAGGACGTACTGATCGAAGTGTTCCAGCACGACGGCAGCGGTGGGCGCGTCGAGCTCGCGCCTCCCACCCGGGGCCGGGACACGCTCGTGCACATCTACGACCACCTCATGCCCCCGCACGAGCCGGGCAACTGGAGCCACCACGTCACCTCGGACCATCTCGTCACGGTTGACGGTGACCGTGCCCAGGTGAACGCGCAGTTCATGATGTTCCGCGTACGCGGGGCGGAGCAGCCGGCCGGCGGTTGGCCCGAAGGCACCCGCGGCGCCCAGGGGACCATCACCCCCGAGGAAAGCGGCTACTACGAGACCGATCTGGTGCGCGAGGGCGGTGGATGGCGTATCGCTCATCACCGTGTCCTTCACGACATCCCGTTCGTCATTCCGTCCTGAGTGCCTGAGCTCGATATCGAAACCGGTGAGAGGCCCGGCCTTGGGTGGCGTGTCGGGTGGACAATGCGGGCATGGCGCCGACCGCGGTCCCTCGACGGACGTGACGGCTGCGGGTCGCTCCGGAGAGACCGTTCAACGACCCAGCGGCGTGGCAGGACGATGAAGCCAGGGGTGTTCGGTGGGCAGCGAACTGTTTTGGGGGTGATGTTCAGGCGGTCCTTCGCCCAGGTCACGAGCTGTCCGACATAGCCGAAGTCCGCCCAGACGATGGCGATCGGGGTGCATCCCGACCAGGTGCCGCTTGCGCCCGTTGATCTTCTTCGCGCCGTCGTAACCGCGCGAGTCCCGCCCGACGGTCTCGGAGGCTTTCACGCTCTGGGAGTCGACGACCACGGCGAGGGCCTGCGGGGTTTTGCCGGCGGAGAGCCGGACAGCGCGGCGGAGGTGGTCGCGGATGAGGCCGATGACGCCGGCGGCGGCCCAACGGCGGGCGAATCCGTAGATCGTGCGCCAGGGCGGGTAGTCAGCGGGCATCGCCCACCACTTGATCCCGTTGCCGACGACATAGCGGATGCCTTCGACGATGTCGCGGCGGGGCCAATTCTCCGGCCGGCCCCGGCCCATCTCGCAGGCCGGAGGCGGCAGCAGAGGCTCCAGCAGGGTCCAATCGGCGTTCGTCATGTCAGAGGGGTAGCGGTATCGGCGCATCGGAGGATCGTCGGGGTCCTGGCCGATCCGTGTGGACCGGGGCCGGCCAGGACCCCGGTCCTCTCCGGTCGTTTCGGCGTCCCCGGAGGCGAGTGTTCAGCCGCTCTGCGAGGCCGCCATCTCCAAGGTGGCCTTCACCGCTTCGATCTGGGTGCTGAGGTAGTTCGCCCACTGGCTCTTGGGGAACAGGGCCAGGTGCGGCCCCAGCGTGCCGGTGATCATCCGCTTGAACTGGGTGAGCTTCTCGCTGACCCAGGCCCGCTCCCACTCCTCCAGCAGGGCGATCTGGATCAGCTCGGCATGACGCTCCGCTCACGTCCCGCAGCTTGGGGACCGCCTGGGAGGCTTCGCGCACGAACCGGTGGATCGAGCCGAGCAGGTCGACGAAGTCCTCGGTCGGCTCGATCCGCCGGATCGCCGGCGCGACCGGCGACTTCCGCCGGAATGCCTTGGCTTGCTGGCGCGAGCGTTCGACCTGGGCCTGGTTGACCGCCAGCCGGGCCCGGTCATCAGCCGCCACCCGGGCGGCGATCTCCGGCCGGCGCAGCACGTCAGCGGCCGGCTTGGCCGCCGCGAGGTCGTCAGTGACCACGTGGTGCACAGCCTCCACGCGCTGCTCGGGCGTTCGGGCATCGTTCAGGGTGCGGCGCACGTCGGTGTCCTGGAGCAGACGCGCCGCCACCGCGGGCCGCCGCAGCACGTCCCGCGCCGCGGTGACCACGACGCCCTCATCGAGGGCCAGGTCGTGGATGCGTTCCACCTTCTCCTGGACCGTCCCGGGACGCTCCGGCCGGTGGCCGGCCCGCTTCTTGGCCAGGTCCGTCGTCCACCGCCGCACCCCGGTGACCTCGTCGACGGGCACCTTGTCGATCGCGGCGAACCGCTCCTCATCGTCGGGGATGTCGGCCAGCACGGCGTGGACCTTGTGGGGAGACCCCGTCGCGGCGTCGGCCGGCGGGCCACCGGTGCGAGGTGAACTGGTAATGCAGCACCGTCTTGAGCGACAAGCCGATGTCGGCGGCGTAGATCTGCAACGAGGCGTTCACCCCGAACAGCGCGTCCGAGGCCGGCGCCGATCCCCCGACCGGCCGCACCGGCTCGATCTCCAGCGCGTGGTCGCCGATGGTGAACATCGCCCGGCCGATCTGGGTGACCAACTGCCGGTCACCGGAGACGATCTCGTCGTAACGGCGCCGGGAAACCTGTCCGACTTTCTCTTCCGAGATGGGGAACACCACCCCTTTGTCCGAGGCCGGGTGCGGCACCAGGCGCCGCGAGGAACCCACCGCCCCTTGCTCCATACGGAGGGTCCCCCCGCAGCAAGATCGTCAACAAGACGCGACGTCAACTCCAAATAAACCGGCGCGAGTTGGCCAATCGGAGCGTTCATATCAGCGTCACTGTGACGCTGTTCCGGACGCTTCCTGTCGCTGTCGCCAGGCTCTCGTCCGGCACCGCGGCGAGCAGTAGACCGTGCCCGGCGGATACTCCACCCCCGGCATCCACCGCGTCCCGCACGACGGACACTCCGCGGCGTCCCCGGCCTTGGCCAACGCCACCGCCCTCGCCCTCGCCCTCGCCCGCACCCGCACCCGCACCCGCACCCGACGGGCCTGATGCCAGTGCCTGGAGCGACACACCGCGGAAGAGAACCGGGCTCGCGGGCCGACGTCCGGCCGAAGCCGTTCACCACAGACCGGGCAGTACCGGACCACCGCCCGGTCATCACCATCGGTCACCACTCCAGGCCAGGCCCACCAGAAGATCACTTCAGCGACTTCGAAAAACGGGCACTGAGCGGGGCTGGTAGCGGGCGATGATCCGGTGCTCGGTCCGGCTGGTGTTCCGGGTCTCCGAAGTCAGGGTTGGTGCAGTCCGGGCTGCCGAGGCTCGGGCGCGTGCCCGCGGAGGGCCCGTCGTTCGGGCTGCGGAAACCCAGGCTGGTAGCCGCATTTCGGCAGCCGGGCCGTCGGCGGCGACGGTGGCGTGCGGTGCAGGGTGGCCGCCGTACCGGGGGGGGCGGCGAGTGATTCCCGCAGGAAGGGCAGGATGCCGCGCTCCAGCAGGGCTTTGCGCCAGACCTGCCTGGCCCGGGCCACCTCCTCGCCCAGTTCTCCGTACGGGTCGGCCTCGAGCGAGGGCTGGCTTCGCTGGGCAATGCGCGGCAGGGGCACGAGCGCGTGGGTCGCGACTGCTGTCCCACCGCAAGACCCGAAGTGGGGCCACTCCGCCTCACCGTCATCCTTCGGACGCTCCGACAACCCCTCCCGATGGGTCCGGTTGGATCGCCTCGGTGGGGCCGCTGAACGCCGACGTAGCCACCTCAATGCCCAGATTGCCGCGTAGGGTGGTGCTCTCGTACCGGCTGCGGAACAGGCCCCGGCGCTGGAGTTCGGGCACCACGAGGCGGACGAAGGCGTCGAGGTCCTGGGGCGCGAGGGCCGACATGACGTTGAAGCCGTCCGCCGCGCCTTCGGTGAACCACTCCTCCATCACGTCGGCGACGTCGGTCGCGGTGCCGACCGCCTCCAGATGGCCGTTGGCTATCGCCGTGGCCTGATAGAGCTGACGTATCGTCAATTTCTGTTCGCGCGCCATCCGCAGCCACAGCCGACGGCGGCTCGGCACTCCGGGGTCGTCCTCCAGGTCGGGAACGGGACCGTCCAGGTCCCACTGCGACAAGTCCCCGAGGAAGAGGGCGAGATGGGCCAGACCCAGGTGCGGGTCGATCTGCTCCCGCAGCTCCCGGAGCCGGTCGTGGGCGGCGGCCCGGGTCTCGCCCAGTACGGGCAGGATGCCGGGCAGGACAAGCAGGCCCGCCGGGTCACGGCCGTGGGCAGCCGCGCGCTGCTTGACATCCCGGTAGTAGGCCTGGGCCGCGGGCAGTTCGTTCTGCACGGTGTAGACGATCTCAGCGGTGCGCCCCGCCAGTTCGCGGCCCGCCGGAGAGGCCCCGGCCTGGACGACGACGGGCCGACCGGTCGGCGTACGGGGCACGTTGAGGGGGCCGTCGACGCGGAAGTGGCGTCCTCGGTGATCGAGGCGGCGCACCTTCGCGGGGTCGAAGTACCGCCCTGTCCCCACGTCGTGGACGAAGGCGTCGAAGTCCCAGCTGTCCCACAGGCCGGCGACCACGTCCACCGCCTCCTCGGCGCGCCCGTACCGCTCCGTCTTCGACGGCATGGCCGCCAGCCCGTGGTTGCGGGCCTCCTCCGGCAGGGTGGAGGTGACGACGTTCCAGGCCGCCCGGCCGCCGCTGATGTGATCGAGCGAGGCGAAGAACCGGGCGATGGTGTAGGGCTCCTGGAAGGTGGTGGACATGGTGGCCGCCAGTCCGATGTGGCGGGTCAGCGGCGCGAGCGCGGCCAGCAGGGTCAGCGGTTCGAGATCGGTGACCGTGCTGGCCCGACCGAGTGCGCCGCGCGGGACGTCGTACATCGCGGCGGCCAGCCGGTCGGGGATGAACAGCAGGTCGAACAGCCCCCGTTCGGCGATCTCGGCCATCGTCCGGTACAGCGCGAAGTCCGCCACCGGCGGCACTCCGGGGATCATCCAGCCGCTGGCGTGGTAGCCGAGGCCCTTGACCGAAGCGGCCAGTCGGATCCGACGGGTGGTCATGCCCACTCCCTTTCCGCACAGTCGGTGCGAGCGGCCGGGGGCCGGAACGAGCCGGAAGGCCGCACGGGCAGGGGCTCCACCGTCTCGGCGGCGGGCTCCGCGCACAGGGCCAGTGCATTGCTCGTGCCGGCGTGCACGATGTCGGCGGTGCCGGCCAGCACCATCGCCCCGAGGTAGGTGCCCAGGGCGCACAGCACGCTCAGCTTGGGAATCCGGCCGGTCACGCCCTGGTACTGCGCGTCCCATGCCGCGTCGCGGGCGTCCAGCGCCTCCTGCACGATCCAGGTGCGGCCGGTCGCGGACTGCTTCCGTGCACGTGCCAAGGCGTCACCGGCGCGCGGCGACAGCCGGTCGAGGAGGTGGATGCCGGCGCCACCGCTGCCGCGGTACACGTCGTGGCCCGCGTACTTGAGGAAGTACGGCGTCTTTGGCAGGTCCGCCGCGAAGGCGCGGTGCGGGACCACCTGCCCGTCCGGCATCTGCACTCCATCCGCCTCCAGGACCGCCGTGTAGGGGAACAGCGACCGGTCCGCGTCGGAGAAGAAGTCCCGGGTGAACCGCCAGAACGGCAGCGCGGTCGTGATCTTGCTGAAGAACATGGCGTTCAGCGAGGGGTCGTACAGATACGGCTCCCGTGCCGCACGCGCCATGTGGCCGAACGGATGCTGCTCGGTGAACAGGCTCGGGAAGGAATGGGACCGGATGTGCCGTACGTCGTCGGGGCCCACGCCGGAGTCGAGGCCGTAATAACGGGCCCCTGCGGCGCGCGTGCGCTCCACGAAGTAGCGCACGCCGGTCTGGCCGGTCGCGGTGTCGGTCAGGTACAGCACGGCCGGTTCGTCCGTGCCCACGGCCCGCCGGAGGGCGTCGACGTACCGGTCCGCCACCGTGGCGGCATCGGGGGCGGCGCCGGGGTGGAAGGCGGCGGCGTGGTCTGCGAGCAGCAGGTACTCGCCCCAACCGGAGCCCGGTGCCTGGATCTCGTACAGACGGCCGTCGAGCGACTCGTCGGTCCGGTAGCTCCACGGCACGGAGGCGGCTGCCGCCCCGAGTGAGCGGTGGAAGTCCAGCCCCAGATGTGCCGGGAGGTCCCCGTACAGTGCGCGGGCCACCACGGGCGGCACCTCGTCGTCCAGGACGGCCCGGTAGACGCGCAGGCAGTTCCGGAAGAACGCGTCCACCGCTCGCGGCCGGTCCCGGGACAGCCGCACCCGGGCAGCCGACGGGTGGAAGGGCCGGGGCGCCGGTGTCAGCGGCACGACGGCGCGTCTCCCGAGCCACGTGCGGAGGTGCGTCAGCAGCCACACCTGTTCCCGCCGGGCGAGCCACGGTGCGTCCGCGTTCCCGAGTCCGGCATCGAGACCGGTCATCATCGGCCGGTCCCCCAGATCCGCTCCAGGACGCGCAGCACGTTCCCGCCGAGCACGGCGGCGATCGATGCGTCGTCCCACCCGTCGCGCACCAGGCAGCGCACCAGCGTGGGGAAGCACTCGCCCGGGTTCTCCAGTCCCCGGACGTAGTCGGTCGGCGTGAAGGGCGGACCCGCCGCGTGGAAGGCGGCCAGGCCCAGCGTGCCCGCGAGTTCGGCGTGGAGGGCGACGTGGTCACCGAAGAAGGTGTCCGGGCCGAAGGCCACGTGCTCGACACCCACCAGGTCGACGCAGTACCGCAGGTGGTCGAGGACCGACTCCACGTCGTGCCGCGGGTGCGCGGTGCTGAGGGTGGTGTGCGGCGCGGCTTCCAGGCCGATGAGTCCACCGCGCGCGGCACACGCGGTGATGACCTCGTCGGGTTTCATCCGCCGGGTGTTCCACACGGCCCTCGCTCCCGCGTGGGTGATGAGCACCGGGTGCTCGCTCGCGTCGATGACGTCCAGGGTCGTACGGTCACCGGCGTGCGACACGTCGATCGCCATGCCGAGGTGGTTCATCCGCCGCACCGCCCGGCGTCCGAAGGCCGTCAAGCCGTGGTCGACCGGGGCCTGCAGTCCGTGACCGAGGGCGTTCTCGGCCTGGTAGACGACTCCGAGTTGACGCACTCCGAGCCCGTACAGCACGTCGATGCGGTCGAGGCTGCCGGCGATGGACTCCGCGCCCTCCAGCCCCGTCACCAGGGCGAGGCGGCCGGAGGCATGAGCCTGTCGGATGTCGGCGGTGGTGCGGGCGTGCCGGACGAAGTCCTGATGGGCGAGGTCGCACAGGCGCATACCCAGGTCGGTAACGGTCTCGTCCCACGACCATCCGGGTCCGCCCACGTTGTCGAACACGGCGCTCATCCCGGAACGGGCGAGCCCCGCATAGCCGAGGGCCACCCGTCCCGAACGCTGGTAGGCGCGCAGCTGCGACAGGTCGGCGGGGAGCCGGAAGGGATGGTCGTGCAGCGAGACGACGAGGCTGTCGGCGAGGAGCGCGGTGGCGCGCTCCTCCTGTCGCGGGGTGAGGCCGACGTCGTACGCCGGCAGGCGATCGACGTCCGGCGCCAGCGCGAAGGGCGACGGGGCGGCGTCGGGCTCCAGATAGGAAAACGCCTCGTAGTCATGGAATTCGGAGGACAAGGGTGAAGTCATGCAGTCATCTCCCGGACAAGCACTGAGGACCGCGGCAGGATGTGCGGCGGCCCGATGGGCGACTGGTCTGCGCGGCGACCATAGTGGCTCAGAGGAACACGTTCTTCTCCTGCTGCGAGTGGAGACAGCCCTCCGTCTTGAGCACGGCGATCCCCCCCGGCCGGGTATGTGGTGTACCTCGTGGAGCTGCCCGTACCTCCGGGCAGCTCCACGAGTGCTTTACCCGTCCGCACGGCAGGTCAGTGGCGGGGCGGGGGCTCAGGCATCGACGGTGGGGAAGTCGGTGCGGCCGGTCGGGTCGCCGCCGTAGTACAGGTCGGGGCGGTCCGTGTTGAGGGGAAGTCCCTCGCGCCGGCGCCGTACGAGGTCCGGGTTGGCCAGAAAGGGGCGTCCGACGGCGACGGCGTCGGCGAGGCCCTGGGTGAGCATGGCCGCGGCGGACTGGTCCGTGGAGGCTCGGTGAGATGCGGATGCCGACCCGCTCGGGTCCGATGGCCTCTGCCACCGCCCGCGTGACCTCGATGACGAACCGCGCACGTGCCTGGGGGCTGCCGCCGTAGCCGTCGGTGCGCAGGTTGCTGTTCCGGTCGAGGAACTGGTGCAGCAGGTAGCCGTTGGCGGCGTGCAGCATGCTCTGCGCAGTAGTCCTGCAGAGTCCGCACCTCTACAGACCATGCTTGCTGCCGAAGGCGCTGTACAGGCTCTGCGATGCCACTCCAGTGGCATCGCAGAGGTCCTGCATGCTGGTCGCCGCGTAGCCGTCGCGCCAGAACTGTCTGCGTGCGGCGAGGAGAACCTCGCGCTCATCGAATTTCCTGGGGCGTGCCATGGTGCGAGCGTAACTCATTATTGGTTGCCCGACCAGAAACCAGGTATGCTGCGAGCGTTCTTGGTCGAACGACCAATAATGACGTTGCGCACCGCGCGCTCACCCCCCGGACCGAAAGAGCGATCATCATGAGCAGCCCCGAACTCAAGCACATGGCCGCGTTCTACGAGGACATGGCCACCAAGTTCCTCCTCACCGACAACATCGGCATCTGGCGCGACGTCGCCGAGTCCCTGCACCTGCTCGCGAGTGAGCCGGAGGGTGTCACCTACCGGGATGTCGACGCCGGTGGCGTGCCCGCGCTCTGGGTGGTCCCGGCCGACAGCTCCACCGAGCACGTGCTGCTGCACAGCCACTCGGGCGGTTCGGTGGTCGCCTCCATGTGGATGGACCGCAAGGCGGTCGGCCACCTGGCCCGTGCCACCGGTGTCCCGGCCCTGCTGGTCAACTTCCGGCTGGCGCCCGAGCACAAGTTCCCGGCCCAGATCGACGACGTCGAGGCGGCCTACCGGTGGCTGCTCGACCAGGGGTACGACTCCGCGAAGATCGCCGCAGTCGGCCACTCCATCGGCGGCAACTACGCGGTGAACCTGGCCCTCACCGCCCGGCGCAAGGGACTGCCGCTGCCCGGCGCGGTGTTGTCGATGTCGCCGTGGTTCGACATCGCGCTCGACAACCCCTCGATCGACGGCAAGGCGAAGCTCGACAAGTCGCTCGGCCGCACCCAGCTCACCGCCTTCGGCGAACTGATGCTGGACGGCACCGGCGTGACGAAGACCGACCCCCGGATCAACATCGCGCACGCGGATCTGACCGGGCTGCCGCCGACCTTCGTCCTCTACGGCGACCAGGAGATCCTGACCGATGACAGCGAGCAGTTCGTCGCCCGGGCCCGGACGGCCGGCGTGGACGTGCGCCTGGAGGTGATCCCGGACGGACAGCACAACTTCCTGTTCGGCGCCGGAAAGGTCCCCGAGATCGACGAGGCGGTCGCCGTGATGGCCGCGTGGCTGCGCGAGAAGCTCGCCGTCCCCGCGTAAATGGCCTGATCCTGCACCCTCGGCTCCCCGTCCGTCCGCGCCGTGCGGTACGGCGGGGAGCGCGGCCCTTCTTGCGGCACGAAAGGGACTGATCCGGGGGGTCGGCCGGGCGAGCAGCACCAAACGAGACGATCACGGGGGCTGATGACGTCGGGGAGCAAAGGGGACGGCGGCCGCCAAGTCCGCCGCAACGGCGGGGAAGTGCGCACGGAGCGCAGGGACACGCGCCCGTCCCCGCCTGCGAGGACGGGCGTGACCAGCGGATGGCGTCGCCCGAGCAGACCGGGCGGCCCGACGGGGATGTGAGCGATGACGGCGGCTGATGCCGCCTCGCGAGCTTGTTGCCGTGTCCGCCGAAGGCGGCACGCGGGCGGCGCTGAAGATTCCGGGCGAACAGTTCGCGCTTCCTGCCGAACGCGCCGCACAGGCTCTGCGAGTGAGTCCGGGCCGCTGGCGCACAGGTCCTGCATGCTCCCCCGTCTCGCCCGTGCGCCAGAGCCACTTCCCCCGCATCGCGCGGCTCGTCCTCGTCGAACCTGCGCGGTCGCGCCATGAGCTCGGCGTACGGCTCAGGGAGGCCCGACCGAGGATCCGGCGCTCAGGTGCCGGGGGCGGGTCCAGCGCGGCGGGGGGGCAGCCGCCCAGGTACCGGGTGTTGCCGGCCGGAGCGGTAAGGCCACCAGTTTTTGACCGACCAACCAAAAATGACTTAGGTTGGGAGGCTAGAGGCAGTAACACGCCAGCACCTCAGGAGGAGCGATGCGCGGCATCGTCCATACAAGGCCGGGCAACCCGGCCGACGTTCTCACCTTGACCGACGGGCTGCCCGAACCCCGCCCGCGCCCCGGCCAGGTGGCAGTCACCCTGCGTGCGGCCGCGATCCACGCCGGCGACCTGCTCGGCGTGCGCGAAGGCTGGGCGGCGCCGACCACCGCGCTGCCCGCCGGCGGCGGCTCAGCGGGCAGCGGGGTGGTGCGGGCCGTCGGCGAGGGGGTGACGGGCCTCGTACCCGGCGACCGGGTCGCGTTCTTCGGCGCCACAGGCGCCTGGCAGGACGTGCTGCTGGCACCCGCCGCCCACGTGCACTCCGTACCCGACGCACTGCCGGACGACGTGGCCGCGCTCGCGCTGGTCAATCCGCTCACCATGCGCATGCTCATGCGGACCGTCGACCACCACGGAGCCGGGGCCGCCGGAGTGGACGGACCGATCCTGCACGCCGCGGCCGGGTCCGCGGTCGGCACCCTCGTCAGCGCTGCGGCCGATCGCCACGACCTGGCCCTGGTCGCCCTGGTCCGCACCGCGGACACCGCAGCCCGCTACCGGGCACGATGGCCAAAGGTCCCCGTCATCACCACCTCGGCCGATGGCTGGACCGAGCGCCTGGACGAGGCGATCGGTGACCGGCCCGTACGGGTGGCGCTCGACCCGGTCGGCGGACCGGTGAGCCGGGCGATGTTCGACCGGCTCGGCGAGGGCGGCACGCTGCTCTCCTACGGCCGCCTCGACCCCAGGCCCTCGGGCTTCGAACCGTTCGATCTGGTGCGGCGCCAGCGCGTGGCGGTCGGCGTCAGCATCGAGCAGTGGGCCGGGCTGGACGACGTCACCCGCGCCGACGATGTCGCCTTCGCATTCGACCTGGTGGCCACACACCCCGACCTCGCCGAGATCGCCGGCCACTACGACCTCGCCGAGCACCGCGCAGCGATCGCGCACGCGCAGCGCCCGGGCCGGACCGGCACCGTCCTGCTGACCAACCGCCCCTGACCGCGGCCCCTGACCGCGGCCCTTGACCGCGGCCCTTGGCCAACCGCCCCCACCGCGACCGCGCATGCCCGGGGCCCCGAAACCACCCCGCACCAGGAAGTGAGCCACAGTGCTGTTCCAGGAAACACACATCAAGGCGTACGAGGAGACCGCCGGCGCGGTCGGGCACGAATGGCGTCCTGGCCTGTTCACCCTCATCCTGCACACGGTCGGCCGGAGCAGCGGACTGCCGCGCAAGTTCGCCGTGATCTACCGGGCGACGGGCGACTCCTTCGTCCTCGTCGCCTCCCGCGGAGGCCACGACCGGCACCCCAACTGGTACCTCAACCTGCTGGCTCACCCGGAGATCGAGATCCAAGTCGGCGCCGAACACCTGCGCGTCCGGGCCCGCACGGCCACCGGCGCGGAACGGGACCGGCTGTGGCCGCAGATGGTGGAAACCTTCCCCACCTACGCCGAGTATCAGGCCATGACCGCGCGTGATCCCGGTCGTGGTCCTGGACCGGATCTGACGGGCGCTGCCAGCTCGCCACGCCCCGCATCCGGTTCCGCACCAGGACCGGGGAAAGCTCCCGCTGCTCCCACGCGGTGCACGAGGTCGGAGCCCTGCTCTCCGTCGGCGGTATCCACCACACCGGTCACACGCTGCCCGACGTCGCGCAGCTCCGCGCGGACTTCTACACCTGCTTGAGGGGCGTGCGCGGCGGGATGCGGCGCAGCCCTCCCTACTCGGATGGTGCGCACGCCGAGAGACCAGGAAGCCGAGCTGCGGCCCGCCCCGTGAAGGGGACGGCCGCAGCCTTCGGCAGAGAGATCAGCTCTGAGGAGAAAAGCCGGCCTTGATCGCGGGCGACAGGTCGAAGACGCTGGTTGCGTGGGTGATCTTGCCGTCGGCGACCGTGAGGTACTCCATGCCGCGGAAGTCCTTCGCGAACGGCGTCTGGACGGTGTAGACGGTCGCGACGTGCTCATCGTCGCCCAGCACGTCCACCAGCTCGCCGCCGGCCAGCGACGACGCGAACGGCTCCAGGAACTGGCGGTAGCCCTCCTTGCCGGTGATCGGACCGTAGGGGGCCTGGCAGATGATGTCGTCAGCGATGAAGCCCATCGCCTTGTCGACGTCTCCGCCCAGCCATGCGCGCACGTACTGTTCGGCGACCTTCTTGGCGGATCCGGTGGTGGCGGTCATAGCGCTGATTCCTTTCCTGAGGCGCTGCTCCGCGAGATCCCCGGGCCCGTGGCCGGTGGATCGCTTCCGGAGCGGCGGGGCCGCACCCTGCGACCCGACGACCACAACCCTTCCCGACTTATATGACATCCTCTGTCATATAGGTGAGGGAAATTCTTGAGCGATGAAATCCGACCGCCTGCTCTCGATCCAGCTGCTGCAGAGCCACGGACAGCTGGCCTCCTCCGACCTGGCCCGCCGCCTGGAAGTCACCGGGTGAGTAGGGCATTGCTTCAGCCCCGGCGTTGAGTTCGGCGGCCGGTGGCCTTGGACGGCAGCCTGTGCACGTATGCGATTCCCTGGCCGACCCAGAAGTCGAGCTGGGAGTCGGTTTGTAGGTCGTCGAAGCCGATGCCGGCCCAGCCGGTGAAGGTACGGCTGCCCATCGTGAGCGGATGTGCTTCGGGTCGGCTGAGGAGTTCGTCGGATCGCGAGGGGTCGATACGGATCATGAGTTCGCCTCCGGCGCGGACACCGACTGCGGCGTGGCCTGCCACGAAGGAGGTCACCACGCCGAACATGGACCGTTCGTCGGATGGGGTGTTCATGCTGGCGATGCATGCGCGGACTCGTTCGACCATGTCCTGGCGATCGCTGTCGGGGCCGTCTTCGCGGTTCACGGGCATCTCCTCACGTTGTTCTGGTCGGCACCGATGTGGGATGCCGTCGGTGTCGCAGCACGTGCCGCAGGTGGGCGGCGAGGGGGCGTCATCTGTCGGTGAGGTAGAGCTCGGCGGTCTCTTGGGCTTTGCGGGCCATGAGTTCGCGCAGGTCCTGCGGGGTGAGGACTTCGATGGCGGGGCCGAAGGCCAGGAGGGCAGTGGCGGCGAAGAGTGACTGGAAGCGTAGTTCGACCTCGGTCCATCCTTCTTGCGTGCTCGCTGTGCCGGTGGGGTCGTCCGGGGAGGGGGCGAGGTCGGCTTGGTGTACGCGCAGGAACATGGCGAGTGTGTCGTCGCGGACGCGGGTGGTGACGGTGAGCGGGGTGGGGAGGTCGTCGATGCCTCGGCGCAGGTGCTCCCACAGATCGGTGAGGTCGGTGTCTTCGCGTCGACGGACGGGTGTGGGGAGGACGGTGGCGGTCTGGGTTCGGTCGGTGCGGAAGAGGCGGGGTTCGCCGTTGTGGTCGGCGACCAGGTACCAGACGCCGGCCTTGTTCACGAGGCCGTAGGGGTCGAGGGTGTAGACACTGACG
Source organism: Streptomyces sp. NPDC026672 (assembly GCF_040638185.1). Taxonomy (NCBI): domain Bacteria; kingdom Bacillati; phylum Actinomycetota; class Actinomycetes; order Kitasatosporales; family Streptomycetaceae; genus Streptomyces; species Streptomyces sp. NPDC026672. The sequence continues at coordinate 113,783 of NZ_JBEZXS010000019.1, read as the reverse complement.
CGGTTGTCCCGGCCGTGGCGGTAGCGCAGTCTCAGGCGGCGGTCGGTGAAGACGGCCTGCTGGAAAGGGGCGAGGTCGACGGCGGGGCGGCGGGCGCCCGGTGTGCCGCGCCAGCGGACGGGGTCGATGATGATGCGCCGGCTCATCAGGTCGGCGTCGGGACGGTGCGCGGCGGGCAGCGCGGTCATGACCTTGCGCAGGGCGGAGCCGAGGGCCTGCCCGAGTCCGAGGTCGGTGTGGGCGGAGCCCGACACCAGGACGAACAGGGCCCGGGACTCGTCCGCCGTCAGACCGGTGACATCGGTGCGGTAGCCGGGGAGCAGAGCGATGCCGCCCTGCGGTCCGCGGACGGTGTAGACGGGCACGCCCGCCGCGGACAGGGCCTCCACGTCCCGCATGATCGTGCGGACCGACACCTCCAGGCGGTCGGCGAGGTCCGCGGACGGTAGCTGCCCGTGGGCTTGCAGCAGAAGCAGGATCGACAGCAGACGGTCGGATTTCATGGCAGCAAAACTCTCTCCTGTATATGGCAGAGGGTGTCATATACAGGGCCAATGATGCAGTCATGGGGCGCGCACCGAGCACGGCCCACTCACCGAAAAGAGAACCCCCTCCGATGCACGGCCGGTCTGTGCGGCCACGGCAACGGTGGGCTGAGGAAGGAAGCAACCGCCATGACTGCCACTCCCGAAACCGCCCGGCAGACCGCCGAGGAGTACGTCCGCGCCTGGCTCGCCGGCGACGCCGACAAAGCGCTCGGCTTCATCGCCGACGACGTCGTGTGCGAGGCACCCGGCGGCCGCATCGAGGGCCTGGCGGCCTACCGCGACTTCCTCGCCCCGTTCGTGGGCGGCCTCCTCGGCGGCCGGCTGACCGACGTACTGGTCAGCGACGACACCCACGCCGCGACCGTCTACACCGTCGACCTGCCCTTCGCCAAGGACTTCCGCGGCATGGAGTACCTGACCGTCAAGAACGGCCGGATCACCGAAGTGGTCAGCGTCTTCGACCTCACCCCGATCATCAACGCCGGCGCCGCCCCCCAGAACTGACCCACCCGTACCCGGACCCGCGACCGCTCCCCCGGCGGTCGCGGTCCCATTCCCTCTCACGGGTCAGGCAGGCCAGGCAGCGGGCGCAGGCTTGCCAGAGCCGTCCGATGATCTGATGCAGCCTCTGGAAGGCGGCCTTCGCCAGGCCCGGCACAACGGCGACCAGTAGGGGACGGGTCAGGGCATGCTCGCTCTCCCGCGCCTGCGCGCCGCCGCGCCCGCGGCAGATGGGTTGGCCCTCACAATTGGATGGCTTTGGTTTCCAGGTGTTCTTCAAGGCCATAGCGGCCGAATTCACGGCCGCCGTTGCCGGACTGCTTATATCCGCCGAACGGGGCGAGCATGTTGTACTGGCCGCCATTGACGTCGACCTGTCCGGTGCGCAACCGGCGGGCAACGGCCAAGGCGTGGTCGGGCTCGCCGAACACGGCGCCGTGGAGCCCGTAGACACTGTTGTTGGCGATGGCCACAGCTTGTTCCTCGTTGGTGTAAGGGATGACGGACAGCACCGGGCCGAAGATCTCTTCCTGGGCGACCACCGAGTCGGGGTCGACGTCCGCGAAAATCGTAGGCCGGACGTAGGCGCCACTCTCCAGGCCCGCCGGTCGGCCGGGACCGCCGAGGACGAGAGTGGCACCGTCGGCCACGCCCTGCTTGATGTAGTCCTCGACGCGCTGCCGCTGGGTCTCCGAAACCAGAGGCCCGAGTCGGGTCGCTTCGTCGGTCGGGTCGCCGACGCGGTACTCCTCGGCTGCGGCGAGGAGCAGGTCGAGAATGTGATGCTGACGGTCGGCCGGAACAAGCAGACGGGTCCAGGCCGCGCAGACCTGTCCGTTGTTGAACCAGGCGCTGGCCAGGCTCCGGGCAGCGGCCGTGGGGATATCGGCATCGCCGAGAATGATGCTGGCCGACTTGCCGCCGAGTTCCAACGCCACGCGCTTGACGGTGTCCGCGGCGGCCGCGGCCACGCGCTTGCCGACCGTGGTGGAGCCGGTGAAGGTCACCATGTCCACGTCGTGGTGCCGGCTGATCGCCTCGCCCACCACGGGGCCGGCGCCGTGCACGATGTTGAGCACGCCGTCGGGCAGTCCGGCCACGGAGGCGGCCTCCGCAAGAATCCGCGCGGTCAGCGGCGTGACCTCGGACGGTTTGACGACGAGGGTATTTCCGGCGAGGAGTCCGGGAGCGACCTTCGACATCATCTGGTTGAGCGGGAAGTTCCACGGAGTGATGGCACCGACCACGCCCAGCGGTTCCCGCACGACCAGCGAGTTGCCGATCTCCTCGCTCCAGGGGAAGTCCTCGACGACTCCGGCGAACGCCCTGGCCAGCGCGATGGGCTGGGCCGCCTGGCCGATCCGGGACTCGGCGGCGGGAGACCCGAGTTCCGCGGTGATGGTGGCCGCGATCTCCTCGAACCGGCCCTCCAGCGCGTCGGCCATGCGGCGTACGACCGCGACGCGCTCGGCCGGACTGGTGGACGCCCAGGCAGGGAAAGCCGCGCGGGCCGCCGCCACTGCCGCGTCTACGTCGGCCGCAGTGCCCGCCGGGACGGCCGCTACGGTCTGGCCGGTCGCAGGATTGACGACGTCGATCGTCTCCGGGCCGCCCTGGACCGGTCGGCCGCCGATCCAGTGGGCGGGTGCAGGGAATTGCGTCTTCTTGTCCTCATGAGTGGTCATAAAGCACCTCCGGTAAAAGGCCATGGGAGTGGTGTGTCAGTGCGGCGCGGGTTGTTCGCGCGAGAGTCAACGCGGACAGGGCGCGCAGGAGAGGTTTTTGAGTGGAATGCGCTATTCGGCAAGGGGAGGTGGCCATGTCCCCTCCGGGGGGGCCGCCTGCTGTGCGGCGACGCCCTGGCGAGGATCTCCGGCGTCGGCAAGTTCGGCGGGGGTGCCCATCTTGGGCGCGCCCCGGTGTCACGGCCCGGTGTCACGGCCCGGTACGAGTTGTCGTCACAGCCGCCGCGAATGGCGGTCCCGCGACTTGCGGGAGTGATGCCCAGGGACCGTGCGGGACGGGCTTCGGGGCGCCCCTGGCAGGGCTGCCGAGGCGAGCCCGACGTCGGCGGGATTGAGTGTCGCCGCCGCGCACGAGGGCCACCGGCCTTGGCGCATGGACGACGTGGTGCGCGATGCGCAGTACCGCTGCCGCCCCGGAGGGGTGTTCAGTCGGCGAGGGCGAGATACGCCTCGGAGGCCGCGGTGACTTTGCCGCCGTCGAGGTCGGCCGCGAGCTTGGGTGCGACGAAGTCGACGGCCCACGGGGTGCTCTGGCGCCGCAGCGGCGGGTTGTCGGAGACGAGCAGGTCCAAGAAGAGCGGGCCGAGTTCCTCCACCGGCTGCACACCCCCGGTGTTCGCGATGATGCGCGACAGCAGATCCCAGGGATCCGGGTAGGGGTTGTCCGGGATCTCCTCGTAGGGCAGGAGGTTCTCCAGGCGGCGCGGGGCCATGACGTCGGTGGCGACGGGGCCGGGTTCGACGATGGTGGTCTTCACACCGAAGCGGGCCACGACCGGGGCCAGGGACTCCACCGCGCCCTCCAGGGCGAACTTCGAGGAGGCATAGGCCTCGTTGTAGGGCGCGCCCATCACGCCGTTCGCGCTCGTGACCACGATCAGCCGGCCCCTGGTTGCGCGCAGGTGGGGCAGGGCGGCCTTGATGACGGCGAGGTTGCCGAAGAAGTTGGTCTCCATCACGAAGCGGTAGCCGTCCATCGTGATCTGCTCGGCCGTGCCCAGGGCGAAGATTCCGCCGGCGTTGGAGACGACCGCGTCGATGCGGCCGTAGGTGTCGGCCACGTCCACGACCAGGGCCTTGACGCCGTCGTGGTCGGTGATGTCCAGGAACTGGATGTCGAGCTCGACGCCTCGACGCACGGCTTCTCGCGCCAGGTCCTTCATCCGCTCCACATCCCGGCCGGTGGCAACCACCGAGTAGCCGGCCGCGGCCGCGTCCAGGGCGACCACGCGGCCGATGCCGGATGTCGTTCCGGTCACGAGCAGAACCTTTTTGCTGCTGTTGGCGGTCATGGGAAAACCTCCATGGGTAACGCACACTCTGTGCGCTATCCACGATAGGACGACTACGGCGGAAGCGCAACGCACTCCCGGTGCGTTAATCTCGGTGCCATGTCCACCCCTGCGTTCCAGCGCGCACGCTCGGCCGAGAGCAAACGCCAGCGCTCCCAGGCCCTGATCGACGCCGCCCGCTGCCTTGCCATCGAAGGCGGAGTCGCCTCGGTGACACTGACCGCCATCGCCAAACGCGTCGGCGTTCACCACTCGGCCATGCGCCGCTACTTCGACTCCCACAAGGACGTACTGCTCCAGCTCGCCGCCGAGGGATGGATCCGCTGGTCACAAGCCGTTCGCGACGCCCTCCAGGGGGAAGAAGCGGTCCCCCCGCAGCGCCTGGCCACGGTCCTGGCCGCCACTCTGGCCGCGGACCCCCTCTTCTGCGACCTGCTGGCCAACGTGCCCCTCCACCTTGAGCACGAAGTCGCCGTCGACCGCGTCATCGACTTCAAGAAACGCACCGGCCGGCCGATCGCCGACATGGTCGATGCCATCACCGCCGCCGTGCCCTCATTGGATGCCAATGGTGCCCGCGATATCGTCCTGGCCGCCGACGCACTCGCCGCCACGCTGTGGCAGGTCGCTCACCCGGCGCAGAGCCTGGCCGCGGCCCAGGAACGCAACCCCGGCCTCACGGTCATCACCGTCACCGACTTCCCCGGCACCCTGACGCGTCTGCTCACCGCCACCTGCCTGGGCCTCGCCGGCGACAACCGATGATGGCCTCGGAGTCCGCCCGGACACCAGCCGCAAAGTAGCGGGTGACCACGCACTCATCGGCACGGGGGCCTGCTCGTCGTGTTCCCGCAGCGTCCGCATGACGGTGGCGGGCGAGAGGTGCTATCCCCTATCGCGCCGGTGACCATACCGAGTCGCTTGGCGATGTCGCGCAGGCTCGTCTCCTGGCCACCCAGGTGGAGCGCCATGGACAGCATGGAGTCGTCAGCGACGCCCGCGCCCCGATGGTCTTGCCGCGCTTGCGGGCGGACTCGTGGCCTTCGACGGTGCGGGCGCGGAGGTATTCGCGCTCCACACCCGACATGGGTCGTGAGCACGGTGAATACGAGGCTGGCCGGGTCGAGTGAGCCCTTCAGTTCCCTGGTGTAAAAAATCCAGGCCAACGTCGCTTGCGCTCAGTTCGTCGGAATGGATGGCGAGCCCGATCGTCCTGGACGGCGTGTCGACGGTCACGTAATTCCCCACCAGCGGCGTCAACTTCCCCGCCCACACGTTCGAACGAGGCGGGTTTCTCCTGCGACCGATGATCCGTATGCGGTTTGCTCCGGTCGGCTCAGCCGATAAGAGCTGGTTCGCGTCCCGTCTCATGCGTGAAGATTCTCGGTGTGGCAGACACAGAACCTACGGAAGAAAAGACGCCGGACGGGCTGCTGGGCTGGTGCCTGGTGGCTAACGTGGCGCGGGAAACCGTGCGCGGAGAGAGTGGTCTCGACATCCAGCGCGGCACGAAGCACTTCCCGGTAGGCGCCCTGCTGTGGATTCCACCCGTGCGCTGGGACCCTGGCTGGGGTCGCTGGCATGCGGTCGGAAGGCACAGAGGCAACGGCCGCCGGTACGTCAACATGGTCGTGCGCGCGGACGACCTGGAGAACTTCCGGGTCAAGGGTGTCTACAGCGAAGGTCTCGTCCGCAGCCTCAACGGCTACGACCACGACCCGGCAGCCCCGCGCACCCTGCAGAACCCGTGGACTCGCGAGCGGGCCCAGAGCTGGGCGGACGGCCGGAACGACCTGCGCGAGAGCATTGTCATCGACGGCCAGCGTCACCCTCGGATCTCCGTTTCCAACCCTCCTCCGGCAGAGCTCCAGGTCGGCGGCGAAATCGTGCACCTCGCCCGGTACGGAACCAGGGGACCCCATTACAGTCGCATGCCCCCTCCCGTGGAATGGGTTCCCGAGACCTGAGGCGTGGCGTTCGAACGTGCGGGCGGGGAAGTTGACGCCGCTCGTCGGGAATTACGTGACGTTCCACACGGCGGCGAGTTTGTCCGGCTGGGTGATGAGGCCGACTGCCGTATCCCTTGCCGGCGTGCAGTTCGTCGGGCTTGCGCCGACGGGGGCCTCGCCGGGATCGGATCGGCGGTATGCCCTTCACGAGCGGGATCAGGGCCTGGCTGTCGTGAACGTTGGCACCAGAGACGCCGACAGGCGGGGGCAGACCGGTCCACTCGGTGATCAGGTGAATCTTCGAGCCGTACGTACCCCGGTCGACAGGATTCGGACCTGCCAACTCCCCTTTTTCAGGGCCCGCATGTTCACCGGGTCCATCGCACAGCGAGACCGGTCCAGGTCACCGCGGGAGCCTAGTTCGTCGAGGAACACGCGGGCCCTCGTCCACTCGGTGAACCGGCGGTGAGCTGTCGCCCCGGACGGTCCGAACGACGACGTCGGCAACTGCTGCCACGTGCGGCCGACGCCGCCACGAACACGATCGCTGCCAGCACCTCACGGCCTCCGTGCGGCGCCGACCACCACCTTGAGACCACGATGGCGCCTCCGGCACGACCCACTGGAACAGTTCCCACAACTCGTCCGACACCAGCCGCCCAATGATCCCCACCACGACCGACAGCCCACTCAGCCAAATGAGATGACGTCTTGGAAGTACGGCACGCTGACGGGACTAGTTTCCCGCTTCCACCCCTGCGCAGCGGGCTCGGCGGCGGCGGGCATTTTCGCCGCGCCTTCTCCGTCACCCGCGTAAGGGGGCCGGCCAGGTACCGGAAGCGTTTTACCAGTACCCGGCCGGGGCCGGACCGGGATCAGTGAGCGGATCCGGCGGTTCCCTTCCATCGATAGGTGGCGAACGAGCCCGCCGGTACGGTCGCCACGAAAGCATGTCCGCCGACGACGACGCGGACGGTGCGGTCGGCCTCGGAGCTGTTGCCGAGGACTGCGACATAGCCGCTCCTGCCGGAGCGGTAGACCACGTTGCTCACGCCGTTCTGCGCGGCGCTGGACTCCAGTCGTCGGTCACCGGGCGAGAGGTACTTCGCGAACTGCCCCATGGCGTAGAGCTCGTCGCGGACGGTGAAGTCCTTGGTGCTCGTGTTCACCTTCACCAGCCGGTCCGGCCACTTGGTGGTAGCCGCAACCTCGTCCCAGTTGATGTTGTTGTCGCGGGCGGGCGTCCAGTGCAGCGTGCCGCCGTCCTGGTCGGTGGTCTGCGCCCACAAGATGTACGAACCGGCGTCGAGACGGAAGTAGTCGAGGATGGTCGACGGTGACAGGTCGCTCGTCTCCGTCATCTCGACCGGCTTGCCCGTCTCCTCATAGGCATCGCGCATGACCGTGGGATCGCCCCAGTACGGATGGAAAGCTATGGCATCGGCCGCCTTGCGCACCTGCTCGCCCTTCACCGAACCGTCCGGTGCGTCGTCGAAGATGCGGTGGTAGTTCTTGGTCCCGGTGCTGTTGGGGTCGCGCCAGTCCCAGAAGTTGAAGTCGTGTACGTACAGCCGGGTCTTGAGCCGGGCAGAGGTGAACTCCCGCTTCATCGCCAGGGCGAGCTTCTGCTGCTGGGCGATGCTGATGTCCATGGCCGGGTAGACGACGTCCATGCCGGGCTCGTTGAGCAGGGTCAGCGCGTCGACGCGGATGCCGTGCCGGGCGTACGCCTGGACGTACTTGACGTAATAGCGGGCGAAGACCTCGATGCAGTCGTCCCGCAGCTTGCCGACCTGGTAGTAGTCCGTGGTGCTGCCCGGCTTGAGCGCGACCTCGCCGGTGAACCGGTTGTTCGTCTTCATCCACGCGGGCGCGCTCCACGCCGAGGCGAAGAACGTGGCGCGCGGGTTGTAGTGCTGGATGAGCTTGATCGTGTCGATGATGTGCAGGTCGACGTCGCGCTGGATGGAGAAGTACTTCAGGCCGAAGTCGTCCTTCACGCCCGCGGGCAGGTCGTCCTCCGACCAGAAGGGCAGGTGCTCGATGAGGTCGGGGCTGCCGATCGTCAGCCGGAACCGGTCGAGGCCCGCGCCGTGCACGGGGTCGACGAGCAGCCGTATGGCCTCACGGCGCTTGGCGGGCGTGAGCTTCCACAGGTTGGACACACTCGTCTCGTCCAGCGAGAAGCCGATGCCCTCGTACTCCTGTCGCAGGGCGCGGGTGTCGGCGATGACGGTGGCGTCGACCGGACCGGAAGAAGAGCCTGTCCGAACGGGCGGCAGCGACTGCCAAGCGTGCGCGGCCCCTGCAGAGAAGGTGCCGGCCACGGCGCTGCCGCGCCCTGCCGATGCCTGGGCGTCCCGGTCCGCGTGGGCGGCAGGGCTTACGCCGAACAATACGGACAACGTCGTGGCCGCGACGGCCGCCATGGTTGTGAAAGTACGTCTCACGGTCGCAACTCCCCACTTCGGCAGCATCGTTGCGAGGCGATCCAAGCAATGTCCGTACTGTTAAGTCAAGGCTTGAATAAAGAAATGAGATCCCAGAGTGGATCCTGTCCGCGGCATTTTCCGGGGACGACGCCGATGACGACGCCGGGTCAGGCCCCGATGGTGGACCAAGATGATGCTGGGCCGACTACCAGACGTTGCTGGCCTACATGTCGACCTATATGACCACGGTGGGCAAGATGTCCACGAACACCTCGCTGGTCATCAGTTTGTTCGCGTTCATCGCCTTCGCGTCCGCGTGCACGCTTTTCGGCCTGCTCACCGACTTCGTCGGGCGTAAACCGGTGCTGATCGGCGGGGCGATCTCGATCGCGGTGATCACGATACCGACTTACCTGCTCATCATGGCCGGTGAGTTGTTGTGGGTGGTGGTCGCGCAATTACTGCTGGTCCTGCCGATCGCTGCAGTGCGGGCAGCGGGCAATACGATGGCGGCGGTCTACGGCGTCGCGATCGCCGTGATCGACATTCCGTTGCTCGCCAAGGGAATCCCGGAGAGCTACAAGTTCTCGATCAAAACCGGACACGCGTCCTAGCCGCCCGTCCTACCGCTGCTGATGCGGTTCGCCGGGAGCGGCAGGGTCAGTCAACGGGCGCAGCCCCGCAGGCAACCGGGGAACAGTTCGGTCGCGGGCGGGACCGGTGTCATCCGCGCGATGAGCATTTCGGCCCGCGATGCCGGTGAAATGGGGTGGACAGCCACGGAACGAACGACTCGCAGAAAGAGCCTCCATCGTGGATGTCGACCATTCCCAGTACGTCGTCGTCGGAGCGGGACTCGCAGGCGCGACCACCGCATGGCAACCGGCCGCGGCCGGGCACGAGGTCACGATCGTCGAGCGTGGCACACCCGCCGACTCAGCCGGCTGCTCGCGCGGATCGGCGAGGATCTTCCGCTGCGCCTACCCATCCGAGTTCTCCACACGCCTGGTCGCGCGTTCGCGCGCACTCTGGGCGCAGCCGGAATCGGCGAGCGCCCAGGCTCTGATCACCACAACTGGCGCTGTGGATTACGGCCACGTCTTCGCCGTCCGGCGAGCGGCTGAATGCCATTGCCAGGCTTCTCGTGCGCTGCTCGAGGTCCCAATCGGCGACACAGCCGTGGGTACCAACGCACCGTTGACGTAACGGCACTTGTGACACCAGTGACAGGACCGCGACAAAAGAGCCCACAACTCTCAGGGGGCCTCCCCGGTCTCACTTGGCGTGGACGGCGACGACCGGCCGTCCAGTCAAGAATCCAACCGGGGGGAACACCATGAAGTCGATCCGCCGCAAGGCAGCTACCGCGGGCGCCCTTGCCGTCCTCGCCCTGGGCGGCACGCTCGCCGCGACCGCACCGGCTTCGGCCGCCACGGCCGGCGCCTACAACGGAGTGTGCGGCACAGGGTATGAGGTCTTCATGTCGACTCCGATCAAGTCCTCGCAGACCACCGTGGTCGCCACCACGTACGTGGCCTACAGCTCCGCGGACAAGCAGTGGTGCGCTGTGACGGTGCGCAACAAGCCCGGCGCCCGCGTGTTCATGGAGGTCACCCTGGACACCTGGCCGACCGGCAACAACCCGGCCAGGGACGCCGGCTCCTACACGACCTACGCCGGCCCGGTGTACAAGGACCTCCCCGAGCCCGGCCAGTGCATGACCTGGAGCGGTTCGATCGACATCTACTACAACTCCGACCAGGGCCTGTGCCCCTGACCCAACGAGCTGCCGGCGTGGTCGACTCCCGGGCCGATCACGCCGGCTGCCTCCGCAGCGGCAAGACCGTCTGCCGACCGCCGGCGCCGCCTGGTCCAGACGGCCGGCGGGCCCGTAATCCGCCTCCCACCCCGCGAACGACACCAGCCGGCACCCGTCCGTCATCCCGCGCCGACGCCAACCGCGATGTTCGCGAAGCCCTCCCGCCACCAGCCCTCCACGGGCTTCGCCAGCGAGATCGACGACATCGTCCTCGCGTGGCACCGGCCGGGTCATCATCCCGTCGCTGTCCATAATGGCCGCCGAACGGCAGGTCGTCGGTGCCAGCAAGCGGCCGTTCAGCGGAGTGCACGTGGTGCTTGCGATGGACGGGCGACATGTCGCGTGGCAGGCGGTAGTAGAGGCGGGAAAACTGCACTGTTCTGTCGCTCAAACCACAGCTGTACACCGGCCACTGGCGCCACTCCACTCAATCCGACCTGATCTTCCGCCTGCCGGGCCGACGATGTCGGCCACAGACCGTTGCCCGGAAAAGGTTGCGGGCCGCTGTCGATCCGGCCGCGTCCCGTTCGACGTCATGGTGTGCGGCACCTCGCTGCACAATGACGCGACAGGACTGGGGAGGACGCACGTGGATCAACTGCTAAAAGTCATGAACTTCAACGTCTCGAGTGATGGAATCGGCGCCGGTGAGCACCAGAGTCTCGAGCGGCCGTTCGGCCACGACCATCCCGAGAGGCTGTTCGCCTGGGCCGGGGCCACGGCGAGCTGGCTCAGGCGCACGGATCCCGGGGGGAGCCGGGGCCTCGACGACTACTTCACGCGGGACTTTGCGCGCAACATCGGCGCCGAGATCATGGGCCGCAACAAGTTCGGGCCCCAGCGTGGGCCCTGGCAGGACCATGAGTGGCGCGGCTGGTGGGGGGAGGAGCCCCCGTTCCGCACCCCGGTGTTCGTCATGACCCACCACACGCGTCCGTCGTTCACGCTCGGCGACACCACGTTCCACTTTGTCGACGGCGACCCGGCCACGGTTCTCGAACGGGCGCGGGACGCGGCGCAGGGCAAGGACATCCGGCTCGGCGGCGGGGTCACCACCATCCGGCAGTTCCTCGATGCCGACCTCGTCGACACGCTGCATGTGGCGGTCTCGCCGGTGAAGCTCGGGGCCGGACTACGGCTGTGGGAGTCCCCCGACGAACTGCTCGACCGGTTCCACCTGGAGGTCGTGCCCAGCCCGAGTGGTGTGACGCACCACCTGTTCTGGCGAAGGTGAGGCGAGGGACCACTCGAGTCAGGCCGCGGCGGTGAGGGGGCGTCCGCCCCAGCGGATGCCCTTCTCACTGCGGATGGGGGCGCGTTCCTTGCGTTCGGCAGCCAGTACCTCGCGGTGGCGGGCGTTGGCGTTGCGCCGGCGGAGGTAGGCGTGCAGGGCCCGGGTCTGCACGGCATGGCTGGGTGATCGGAGTCGGCGATGGTGAACTGCCTCAGCGGTCCGAAGTGCGCTTCGACCGGGTTCGCGCGAGGAGGCGGCGGGCAGTGGTGGCGTTGATGACGGTGCCCTCGAAGCGCGGGGCGCGGGCGGTGTGGTGCGCCGGGCGGCCGAGCCAGAGAGGCCGCCGTCGGCCTGGAGGTCGTCGTTGAGGTCGGCACCGGTATCGGCCACAGCGCGGACGGTTTCGATGTCGATCAGTGTCCCGGTCGACCTGGTCCTCGTAGCGGTCGGCCCGCTTGTCGTCTCGGGACTCGGGAGTCAGAACGGTCAGCGGCTGCTCGTCGACCCACTGAGCGGCCAGGGCCCCGATGCCGGCGGGCCTCCAGGACGGGAGCAGGGCGCTCCTGTCAGGGGGTGGGGCCCGCCAGGACCACGGAGGCTCCGGCGGCGGGCAGGGTTTCGCGGGCCATGACGAGGTTGATGTTGCTCACGAGGAGGTTCCGTTCTGCGCACTGGCGCGGGCGGTGTGCTGCGGAGTCCAGGGCAGGGGCAAGTCGTCGTCCGTCTGTCGGGGCACGACGTGAACGTGGAGGTGGAAAACGCTCTGGGTCGCCTCGATGCCCTTCGAGGTGATGATGTTCGCGGCGGGGAGTTCGGCCATGAGCTCGGCGGCGCGGCGCATCACCGCGGCGGTGGCCCCCGGGTCGGTGCCGGCGTCCCGGACGTGGACGCGCGGCAGGACCATGACGTGCCCCTTGGCCACTCCGCCGCTTTGCGGGCGGATCACGACGGCGTCGGCCCATTCGCGGATGATGACGGCCGGGGCGGTGCCGGCCGCGATGGCGCAGAACGTGCAGGTCTCCATGTCGGGACTCCTTACGAGTTGGTGCGTGACAGCGGGTGAGGCGTCGTGTCTGGCCGGTGGCATGATCTGTCTGTGGTGATCATGGTCAATCGGGCAGTGGTGGCGTATCGGCTGTTCAGAGGAGTTGGCGGAGCCGTGGCAGGCCGGGGTTGAGGGTCGTCGCCATGCCGCACGAGGCGGGGTCCAGAAGCGGGCCTCGGGAGCCGGCGCCCGGCGAGACCCGACCCGACCCCTGACCTACCACGGTGCCCACCGGATGTTCGAGCGCGTCAACGCCTCGCTCGGCGCCGACTGGACACTTCACGACCTGCGGCACAGCGCGGCCGCCCGCATGGTGCGAGACCCGAAGCTGACGCTGTCCGACGTGCAGTGGGTGCTCGGACACGCTCACCTGTGCGCCACGGAGGTATATCTGACGCCGCACAAGGACGAGGTCGTGGCCGACGTGCCGGCGCACCACGCGCGCCAGGTCCGCGAGAACATCCAGCCAGTACCTCCAGACCGGCACCGGGCTACGACCCAGGATCGCTGGACGTCCTGTTCGGGCGCTCGTCATGACGGCTGTCGTCAAGCACGCGACACGCAAGCCGTTGAAGATCACGCACGTGACCGCGGAGCAGGCCCAGGCGCGGAACAGCCGGCTACGCGAGCAGTTCCCGGCCCGGACCGCGGAGCGGTGGTGGTCCCAGACCGCGCAGTCGTCTGAGGAGACGCTGCGACGCGTGACGGCGCCGCCGTTCCTCCCTGCGGCGAACGGCACCCGACCTGAACGCCGCCGTGGGATGACCAAGCTGCTGCATCGGCTGTCGGGCCAGCCCGGGGACACATGGCAGCAGCGCTGGATGGCCACGGGGGCCGAGGACTTGTGCGGAGCCGCCTGGGTGGGGCTCCCACAGCGGTGGCTGAGCGAACACGGGCCCTCACGTCGCATGACCGGGAAGACCTGGTCTCTGGACTGCTCATGCTCCGGAGCCCTCGGAGGACGAGGACGATACCGCGTCATGATGCCCACCAGGGTGAGGTTCCCCTGAGTACTCCCGGAGATCATGGGCTCGCTGTCTGTCCTCTTCGTACGCGAGCGCCTCGGCCAGCCTGCGCGAGAGCTGGAACACGATCCGCCCGGCTGGGGCGGACCGTACGCGGAACCGGACGGGTGTGGAAGTGGCCTGACGGGCGGCAGGGGGCGCCCGCTGCCGTGGCGGGCGCCCCCTCTGCCTCTCCGGGAGGTGTGCCGGTGCTCAGTCCTGGATCTCGACCCAGTAGGGGTCGCGGTCGTACAGGATGCGGTCGCTGAAGAGGTACCACCTCAACAGGCCACCGGCGGACCGGTTCTGGCTGCGGTCCACGGCGCGCACCGAGAAGGCCCAGTCGACGCTGGCTGCTCCTTCGTTGGTGACGGAGAAGGGGTACTCGTCACAGTCGAGTGTGCTCGTGTCGTAGGGCGGCAGCCCCCAGTCACCCTCGTAGGGCGGCCGGCGGTTGCAGGCGTTGTCCTTCATGTTCTCGTTGAGCGTGTCGATGATGCCGCCGTCGGGAACGCGGGTCAGACCCCGGCCGTCGCGCGTGCCGGTGTACTTGCCGGGGATGTCCTTGGTCTCGTCCAGCTCGACGGGGTAGGTGCGGGTGGGATCGTCCTGCGCGAAGCGGATGTGCCGGGCGACGGCTTCGACGCGGGTGTCGCTGATCTTGTAGATGAGGTGCGGGACGACGTTGTAGTTGACGCAGGCCCTCGGGTAGTCGACGCCGAAGTTGGAGAAGTAGTTCGCCGAGTCGCAGCGGATCTGCCAGCTGTCGGTGCGTCCTTCGGGGCCCTTGTACTCGTCGTCCTCGCCGCCGCCGAAGCGGAAGAACCAGTCGTGGAAGAGGACCTTGTCCACGGCGGTGCTGGCTTCCTCGTGGGAGTAGATGTCCCAGTGGAGCCACTCGTCGTGGAAGTCCCACTGATCCCAGGTGTGCTCGACGCCGCTGCCGGTCCCCTGGCAGTAGTCGTAGCCGTCCGCGCAGTCGGAGAGGATGTACATGTGCAGGTCGGGCGCTGTGAACCAGCGGTCCCACAGGTCCCAGTCGTCGTACGAGACCGAGCCCTCCTCGACGCGCAGATAGGTTCGGATGCCGCGCTGGGTACCGCTGCCGACGGCTGCCGCCTGGGCGACGAAGGAGTTGGTGCCCTGGTACTCCAGCTCGCCGTTGCTCTCGACCTCCCAGTAGCGCAGCCCGATCCGCATCCGGTGGCACCACACCCACCGGTTGAACGTGAGCCCGCCGGGCTGGTTGACCGCGTCACGGTCGAGGCAGGTCTGGCCGTCCTGCGGCGGGGTGTCACCCCAGGAGGTCGGCGGTGCGGCCGTGACGGCCACCCCGTCGGCCCGTAGGGAGACTTTGGAGGTGTCCCCGTATTCGGAGGCGCTGGCCCCTCTAGTCGCGACTTCGGCCAGTTTGGCGTTCGCCTGCGCCTCGGTGAGCGGCTTGCCCTTGGCTGTCGCCTTGGCGGCGACCGTCCAGTCGGACCGGTCGAGCGTTCCCGCCGCCTTCAGTCCGTCGTACCGGGCCTCGCTCATGACGACAGGTTCGACGACGTAACGCGATGTCGCGGACGGACGTTCCGCGCCGGTCGCGTCGGGTGCGGCCAGGAAGGCTGATAAGAGCACCGCGGCCAGGGTTGAACCCGCCAGTCTGATCCGGTTTTTGGCTCTTTTCATAGGTACGTTCAACCCCATTCCTTTGGTGGAGTGTTGGTGCGCGGTTGACACTGCCGATACGTCATGATCACGTCAACCCATTCGACAGTCCGAGCTCCGAGGGTCCGGAGACGTCGTGGTGACGAGCGTTGCGCGACAAGCCGATGCGGCCTGGACCCGGATCGAGGCATGGCTCGCCCGCCACGCCCCCCGGGTTCATGCGGCCCTGTGCCCGCCCGCGCCCAGGCACACCCTCAAGCTCGTGGAAGAGACGACCGGCGCCGCGCTGCCCACGGACCTCGCCGCCTGGTGGGGCAGGCGCCACGGGCTGCGCCGGTCGCCTTCGTCGGGCAGCCTCTTCCCGGACCGCTACGACCCGCTCCCCCTGGGGGACGCCCTCCAGCACCGGGCGCTCTTCCTGGACACGGCCCGCCGCACCTGCCCTCCGGAACTCCAGCCGCAGTTCGAGGCGTTCCAGGACCGCTGCACCCGCGAGCCGGCAGGCACGCTCTATCCCGGCGAAGCCCTTCTCCTGTGGCTGCCCGCCTGGATTCCCATCGCCCACGACGCGGCGGGAGGCGGCCTGTTCGCCGACCTGCGTGCGGGGCGACACCACGGCTGCCTGGTCCGCTACACGGACCACGGCCACGCGCCCGAAGCCGCCTGGCCGGATCTCGCCACACTGCTGACCCACGTGGCCGACACCCTCGAATCACTCGACGATGCCGACCGAGCGACTGGCGCCGCGGTGACAATCGGCCGCTGGACCGTGCCGGGGCCGGGATCGGGGCCGGGGCCTCTTGAATGACTGACGCCCAGTGGGCTCACCTGCCGGAGAAGTACGGCAACTGAAGAGGCGTCCACAACATGTTGCGGATGTGGGCCGTCCCCTGCTGTCCGCCTTGCCCGCGACCGGGCTCCGCCCCGATGGTCTCCGCAGCTTTCACGCCCTGGGAGTCGATCACGGTGGCAATCGCCCGGGGGCCTTTGCCCATCTCGCGGCGGATCCTCCCGGTTAGACGGTCACGGACCTGCCCGATGCTCCCGGCGGCGGCCGCGGGCCATGAACCCCCAGACCGTGCGCCAGAGCGGGAAATCCGCAGGTAGGGCCCGCCATTTGCAGCCGGTGTCCACGACGTAGCGGATCGCGTCGACGATCTCGCGGCGTGGATACTTCTCCGGCCGGCCGCCCTTGCTGGTCTCGCAGGCCGGGGTCGGCAGCAGCCCTTCGAGGAGGGCCCATTCGGCGTTGGTGGTGTCCGAGGGGTGGCGGCATCGGCGCATGGCGGATTGCCTTCGAAGGAGTACGGCGAAGCGACGGTGCCGGTGATGATCCGGCGGAACTCTGTCAGCTTCTCCCTGACCACCGCCCGCTCGTATGCCTCCAGCACCACCCGATCGGCGCCGAGCTGGTAGCCCGCTTGCCGGGTCCAGATCAGCAGGGCCCAGCCCTTCTCCGCGGTCTGGTCCTTCAGCGCGGAGAACCCGGAACGGACCTGACCGGGGACAGGTCACTCGCGCTTACCAACTGAGGAAACTCAAGTCCGGTGGGTCTGGCCTCGGACAGCACGAACCGCAGGGTGTCCGCGTGGCGCCTGGCGGCACCACCCCGTCGCCGTGAGGCGCGGGGCATTCTCATTCGGCTTTGAGCAGACGGGCCAGTTCGTCGTCGACGTCGACCTTTCCGGTGTCGACGGCCGTCTCGATCCAGTCGAGTGTCGCCCGGACGCGAACAACGTTCTCGTGCACGATCGTGCGTTCGTCGTCGTTCTGGGTCCGGTCGCGCAGGCCGAGGACGGTACGGCCCGACCGGCGTCCTCGGATACCCGGGCAGCGTAGGACGCCGGGCTACTCAGAAACGGGGCTCAGAAACACGCACTCAGTGGGCTTCAAGAACCAGCGGTTCAGACAGCCGAACGCCTCCGATGAGATCCTTCAGGATCTGCTGCACCTGAACTTGGCGCTGGAAGCCCGGCATTTTGCATTCGGCATCCATTTTCGTACCTACGGAAAGATACGCCTCTTCATAGTTGGGGTATCCATCGACCAAGTAGAAGTGGCGCACCAAACGGTCGCCCTCTCCCGCGAAGCAGACTTCCACGAGCCATTTACGCGAGTCGCCCATCACGAGGTTCATAAAGTCTCCAGAATCGAGCTCCAGGGGGTGCAACGTATTCGGCTAAACCATGCTCGTGCGGATCTTAGGAATTGGACATCGCATGCGGCTGGTTCCCGAGACGTCGCGCCCGCTTTCGTCGACAATACGTCCGACTTTGTCGGCTTCCGGCACGAGCTTCACGGCTTTTGTAGCAATGTAGCCGCTATTACGTTCGTGCCGTCATGTCCGGCTTCTCACTACAGCCTGGCATCATGGGGACCGCTATGGACCGCTCATTCATGCCCAGCTGAACCTAGGTCCAGCTGGGCCACCCTCGGCTAGATGATTTGCTCGGCGAGAGGAGCGAAGACGCGCCAAGGCATCGGGCGCCGAGCAGGCGCAGTCATCAGGGATCAGCGGTTTCGCAAGATGCCTGATATCGCAGTCTCAGTGCAGGGAAAGCCTCGTTGGCCGGAAGCACGCCATCCTGCCCAGCAACTATCCGGCGGCACGGCGGCAGTTGAACGGCGTGATCGGTGAACTGGGCAGCCGAGCGCGGGCGACTTCCCCGCTGCGTGATCAACGACCACGTGTTGTACTGATCATCGGAATCCGCCTACCGAGTCCTTGGCGTGCGACACGCGTCGAGGTGCAGCAGGCAGTGTTACACGTCCGCGCCGGCCTCGACCGGCTCCGGGAGGACCGCCTCGGTCGAGGCCGGGGTGTCCGTGTGAACAACCCGACGGGACTGCACGGGCGCGCGGTTGAGGTGAAGCTGGTACACGTCGGGGCGGGAGTAGTGGCCGACCGGGTCGGCGGCGGACTTCGCGACGGCGATGAGGTCGAAGTCCAGCTCGGCGAAGAGGAGACCCTCCTCGGTCTCCGCCAGCGGGGTCGCCAGTTCAGTGCCTTCAGGGCCGTAGATGCGGGTGTGGCCACCGCCCAGGGGCAGGAGCCGGCGCTTCTCGTCGGTGTCGCAGAACAGGTCCTGAGTGGCCTGGCCGACGACCGCACACGAAGCGAGGGTGAAGGTCTGGGTTTCCACCGCGTAGACGCGGCTGATGGCGGTGGCGACTTCCGATCCGAGCGCCGTCCCGCCCTCTTCGTTCTCGTAGATCGAGAAGCTCGGCCACGCGGCGGCGTGAATCTCCTCGTTGAAGCTGGCCATCGCATACTTGGTCAGCGGCTGGAGGTGCTCCCAGCAACTGAGGCCACCGATACGGCCGATGCGGGTCTCGTGGACCTGGAGGTCGCTGCCGTCGCCCTCACCGAAGACGCTGCGCTCCACGTGCGTCGGCTTCAACTTGCGACGCACAGAGATGATCCTGCCGGTGTCGTCCATGAACGCCTGCGACATGTACAGGGTGCCGTTCTCGCGCTCGCTGAAGCCCAGCACCACATGGATGCCGTGCTCGCCGGCGGCGGCAGCGATCCGCTTCATGTGGGCGCCGTCCCTCGTCAGGGAGTTCTCGAAGTAGCGCGGAACGAACTTCATGCCCGCGGCCGGGTTGTCGAGCCAGATCCACCACGGGAATCCGGATGCGTAGGTCTCCGGGAAGACGACGAGTTCCGCACCGCCGCGGGCGGCCTCCGCGATCAGGTTGATGATGTTCTCAGTGGCCGCCTCGATGTCGAACCACTTCGGCTCCGCCTGGACGGCGGCAACGCGAACCTTCTTACTCATTGTCTGGCCTCTCGATGAATCGGACTCAATGGACATGTTCGCCAGCGCGTAATTTCGCCGGTATGACGAGCCGTGCCAGTTCACTGACCAGCCGTGCCTACGTGTCGACCGTCCTGCTGAGGTCTGCGGAATTGCGCGGGAAACCTCGCTGCTGATGCGCCTGCCGATGCGGTCCTGCCGGCGTGCGCCAGGGTGCTGGCCGCCGACTGGATGATTCCTGTTCATGCCGACTGGCAGCGAAATTCTTCCCGAGGGTCACTTTTCGCATCGACACAGGAATTGTTCTGCGCGCCTCGGCGTAGCGCGTCTGAGGTAATGGGGACCGCGGCTACAGTTCGATGACGATGGATCCGATGGCTTCGCGCGATGCCAGGCGGGTGTATGCGGCCTCGAAGTCAGCGAATGGGAACCGGCTGTCAATGATGGGCCGGAGGGTCCCGTTGGCAGCCAGTTTACCCATGCCTCGGAGTGCCGGGGCGATCGCTGCGATGGAGTGCAGGAAGACATCGACGCCCGTGATGGTGGTTTCGGGACCGATGAGGTCCATCACCTGCAGTTCGGCCCGCATGCCGCCGGAGAACCCGATCGAGACCAGGGTGCCGTGCGGACGGAGCGTACGCAGCAGTTCGCCCAGGAGCGAGCCGCCTACGGGGTCGAGCGCCACATCGACCCCTGCACCGTCGGTGAGGCGTGCGACCTCGTCGGCGAGGTTGCTGGTGGACCGGTCGATCACGGCCCAGGCACCAGCCTGCTCAGCCCGAAGAGCCTTCGCCGGCGACGATACGACGGCGACAGGGCGGGCGCCGAGCTCGTTGGCGGTCTGGATGGACGCGTGGCCCACCGAACCGGTGGCACCGGCGATCAGCACGGTCTGTCCTGCCTCGACGCGTGTGCTCTTGGTCAGGGCGAGGTGAGCCGTGAGGTAGTTGAGGGTCAGTGCTGAGCCCTCTGCCCAGTCCAGGCTGTCCGGGATCACCACGAGATGGTCCTCGTCGACAGCGACCCACTGCTGGAACAGACCGTCGGTGCTCGTGCCCAGCTCAGCTCCGCCGTAGACAGCCACTCGGGTGCCGGGCGCGAATCGCTCGCCCTCCTCGACGACGCCTGCGCCTTCGACACCGAGCACAAGCGGAGCCTTGGCGTAGTCGGGACCGAAAGCGCCGGTGCGAACGGCGTTGTTGTACGGGCTGATCGTCGCCGCGCGCACCCTGACCAGCGCCTGACCGGGCTTCCGGACAGGAATCGGCCGCTCTTCCACCGCCATGTCCGGCGTGGTTCCGAAACGTCGCACCACAATAGCTTTCACGATGCACCTTTCTGAGGTTCGTCCGCTGCGATAAAAGGGCTGCATGATCCCGGACGCAGGGCGCGCGGTATGCCGATGGCTGTCTCATTGCACTCAGCCCTGTGGTCTACCTTGCACTGCGCCGCCCAGGTGGCAGAGCGCTGTACCGGACCCAGCCGAACCTAGGTCCAGCTGGGCCAGCCTCGCCGGGATATTCGATGCACGACCGGCGCACAATGGGCCCATGGACCAGAACGCCGAGCTGGGAGATTTCCTCCGTTCACGCCGGGCCCGTATGACTCCGGAGTCGGCGGGCGTGAGTCCGGGCGGTGGTGCCCGCCGGGTCCCAGGTCTGCGACGGGAAGAAGTCGCGCGCCTGGCCGGAGTGAGCAGCGATTACTACACCCGCTTGGAACAGGGGCGGCATCCGAATGTCTCGGAGAGCGTGCTGGACGCAGTGGCTCGTGCGCTGCAACTGGATGATGTAGAACGCGGCTATCTCTTCAATATCGTCCGACCCCGTGCCGTGCAATCAGCTCGCCGGCGGACCTCACCGCCGCAGCGGGTGCGGCCAGAGGTCCATCAGATGTTGGACGTCCTGGGCAGCGTCTCGCCCGCCTTTGTCGTCAACCACCGGATGGACGTCCTCGCCTCCAACCACCTGGCCCGTGCTCTGATCACGGACTTCGACGCGCTGACGAACCGAGAGCGAAATTTCGCCCGCTTCGTTCTGTTCGGTTCCGCCGCCCGGGATCTCTATGCGAACTGGGAGCGAACCGCGGAAATCATCCTGGCGAGCCTCCGCCTCGCATCCGGGAGCCATCCCGACGATGCGCAGTTGAACGAGCTCATCGGTGAGGCGTGCGTCAAGGTGCCAGAATTCAACGCTTGGTGGGCGAGCCACCGCCTCGACCTGTGCTCCTACGGCGCCCAGCATTTTCGGCACCCGGTAGTCGGCGACCTGACTCTGCACCACGAGACACTGGCTTTCCCGGGCGATCCGGATCAGACCATCTGTCTGTACACCGCCGAGCCGGGTTCGCCTTCCGCGCAGGCCCTGGCCCTTCTGGCCAGCTGGAGCGCGCCCGACAACTCCGCCGACACCACTGCGCCCGAGAGCCCGAGCTCCGACACGACCCGCCCCGCGTGAAGTCGGACCGGCATGGTGATTCCCCGAGGCCGGCAACGTATAAGTGCTGAATACATACTTTGCGCCAGCAAGGAGAGCAAGATGGCGTACTACCGCAGCGTGGGAAGCGTCCCGCCGAAGCGGCACACTCAACACCGCACCCCTGAGGGGGGTTTGTACTACGAAGAGCTGACAGGTGAGGAAGGATTCTCTTCCGACTCTTCGCTGCTTTACCATCGCGCCGTGCCCTCGGCGATCGCCGACGCCACTGCCTGGGAGCCGCCCGATACGACTCTCACCGAGAACAGCCCCCTCAAGCCACGACACCTGAAGCTGCACACACTCTTCGCAGACCACGAGTGGAAGAGCACCGACGTCGTCACCGGCCGCCGACTGGTGCTGGGCAATGAGGACGTACGGATCTCATACGTGGTCGCCGGAGAACCCTCTGCGCTCTACCGGAACGCGATCGGCGACGAGTGTGTGTACGTCGAATCCGGTGAGGCGATCGTCGAGACCGTCTTCGGCGCCCTTCCGGCCCGTACCGGCGACTACGTGATCCTCCCCCGCGCCACCACGCACCGTTGGGTGCCGCAGGGGACCGAGCCGCTCCGCGCCTACGTGATCGAGGCGAACTCGCACATCGCACCGCCGAAGCGATACCTGTCCCGCTACGGCCAGCTGCTGGAGCACGCGCCCTACTGCGAACGTGATCTGCACGGGCCGACGGAGCCGCTGCTGACCGAGGGCACGGACGTCGAGGTGTTCGTGAAGCACCGCGGCACCCGCGGCGTCACCGGCACGCGCTACGTGTACCCGACGCACCCGTTCGACGTGGTCGGCTGGGACGGGTGCCTCTACCCGTACACGTTCAACATCGCCGACTACGAGCCCATCACCGGCCGAGTGCACCAACCGCCGCCCGCTCACCAGGTCTTCGAAGGACACAACTTCGTCATCTGCAACTTCGTACCGCGCAAGGTCGACTATCACCCGCTGGCCGTTCCGGTGCCGTACTACCACTCCAACGTGGACTCCGACGAGGTCATGTTCTACGTCGGCGGCGACTACGAAGCACGCAAGGGCTCCGGCATCGCGCAAGGATCCATCAGCCTGCACCCCGGCGGCCACAGCCACGGGCCACAGCCAGGCGCCGTAGAGCGATCGCTGGGTGCGGAGTTCTTCGACGAGTTGGCCGTGATGGTCGACACCTTCCGCCCACTGCAACTCGGAGAGGGCGGCCACGCCGGCGAGGACCCGGGCTACGCCTGGACCTGGGCAGGCCGGGGCCCACAATCATGACCATGACCGAACGCGGTATCCCCTCCCTGTTCGCGGGCATCTGCGACGACGCCGCGATCTTCCCGCCCGGCCTGGCCCCGCTGCCGGAAGCGGTTGACACACACGTACGGAACCTGGACACCTGGTTCGCCGCGCTGACGGGCCCCCTGGTGGTGCCCGCCGCGGCACTGGCGGATCTGCAGCCGCTGCTGGCCCAGGTACCCCATCGCGCAGGCGGCACGGCAGATCTCGGATTGGCCGTCACTCTCCCTGGCGGACCGGCAGAACTTCCCAAAGTGCTCGCCTCCGGCCTCCCCATTCACAGCCTGGAGATCGCCCTACCCGCGGGCATCGGCGTGACCGAACTGCTGGACCGGCTCGGCGATGTGGACGTGCCGGTATTCGTGGAAGTGCCGAGAGACGGACGTCGTGACGTCCTCCTCTCGGCGCTCACCGGCACCCCCTACCGCGCGAAGTTCCGCACCGGGGGCGTCCGGGCAGAGCTGTACCCGGACGCGGCAGAGCTCGCCGACGGCGTCCACGCCTCCGTCACCACAGGAGTTCCCTTCAAGGCGACCGCAGGACTGCACCACGCCGTACGCAATACCGATCCAGACACCGGCTTCGTCCAGCACGGCTTCCTCAACTTGATGGTGGCGGCGTCCGCTGCAGCATCCGGACGCTCAGCGGCGGACCTCGTTCCACTGCTCGAAGAGCGTGATCCGGAGACCGTAGCCGACTGGGTCGGCGGTCTGGACGCCGGCGACGCCCGTACGTGGTTCGTCTCGTTCGGCACCTGCAGCATCACCGATCCGCTGAACGAGCTGACCCAACTGGGCCTGATCACCGCCCCCGAGACCGAAGGAGTGCTTGCGTGACCCGCATCGAAATACCGGAAGGCAGCCTCTACGGTCTGAACAACGTTCCCTACGGTGTCTTCTCCGAAGGCCCGGAGGGGCCTCGTCGAGTCGGCGTGCGAGTCGGCGACTCAGTGATCGACCTCGCGTCGGCACTCCGTGACCCGGTCTTCGCCGAGCCCACGTTGAACAGGTTCCTGGCTCAAGGACCCATCCGTTGGCAGGAGATACGCCAACGGGTCCAACAACTCGCCGCGGGAGACGTACCTGACCGTTCGGTCCACCACCTCGGTCATGTCACCCTCCACCTGCCCTTTGAGGTGGCCGACTACGTCGACTTCTACGCGTCCGAGCACCATGCCGGCAACCTCGGCCGCCTGTTCCGTCCGGACGCCGAACCGCTGCTGCCGAACTGGAAGCACCTGCCGGTGAGTTACCACGGCCGGGCCGGCACGGTCGTGGTCTCCGGAACTGACATCGTGCGACCCCATGGGCAACACAAGGCACCGTCCGGTGAGACGCCGGCGTACGGCCCGAGTGTCCGGCTGGACATCGAGGCCGAGCTCGGGTTCGTCGTCGGCGTCGGCTCGGCGCTCGGCGACCGGATCAGCGTCGACGACTTCACCAAGCACGTCTTCGGTGCGGTCCTGGTCAATGACTGGTCCGCCCGTGACATCCAGGCTTGGGAGTACGTGCCGCTCGGCCCCCACCTGGGAAAGAGCTTCGCGACGTCCATCGCGGCGTGGGTCGTGCCACTCGACGCGCTCGATGCGGCGCGAATCCCCCTGCCAGGCCAAGACCCCGCCCCGCCCGCCTATCTGCTGGGCGGCCCGGACTGGGGCCTGGACGTCGACCTCGTCGTGGAGTGGAACGGCGAGGAGGTATCGCGTCCCCCGTACCGGGACATGTACTGGTCACCGGCGCAGATGCTCGCGCACATGACCGTCAATGGAGCCTCGGCGCGCACCGGAGACCTCTTCGCGTCCGGCACTGTCTCAGGGCCGGGGCCACGCCAACGTGGTGCATTCATCGAACTCACCTGGGGTGGCAAGGAGCCCGTCACTGTGAAGGGGGAGGAACGCTCGTTCCTCCAGGACGGCGACGAGGTCCGCATCACAGCGTCCGCCCCGGGAATCGGGGGCGCCAGGATCGGATTCGGCGACGTGGTGGGTACTATCCAGCCGGCTTCACTGTCCGAGGGTGCGACGACGCCCGATCAGGCTCCGTTGACGTCACCAGCCGTGTGAGTCCGACGCGTTCGTCGGTCCGGGAAAACGGCACGGGCGCCGCAGCCAAACCCAATTTGTCGACGTGCGCATTCTGTACCGGCGATGGGGCGGCACGTCTCTGCCCAGACAACTGCGCTCTGGGCATGACATCGCAGTCGCGATAACGGTCGCCGGCCATCCGACCAGCGATGCCGGCGAGATGACGTTGAGCATCGACATCGGCGGCCTGCCGTCCGGGCAACTGCGGTTCGCTGCCTACCCGCTTGCCGAGCCGACCGCGACGCTGCACGTGCTGGCCGAACCCGGACACCACCCGCAGCTCGCCGGCCGGGCCGGAGACGTCTGGGCTGGGCTGCCGCCGGAACTGGCCGCACGGCTCAGGGAGGCGGAGCTCCTCGGGCGCTCCTCACGAGCCGACTTCGTGGTCCCCGCCCATCCCCGGCCGACTCTCACCGAAGATCTGGACGATGTAGACCCGGATCGACGATGAGACCCATGTGATCGCCACGATCATCACTACGTGCGGCAGCAACCGGGCCCACTTCGCCGGGCGGGTCGCCACTCGCCGAATCCACGGCACGCGAGCGGGCCCTGGACCGAGCCCAAGCCCGCGGAGCGCTCCAAGGAGCCTCCGGTCGGTCAAGCACAGGACGCGCAGGGCCTCGGCGATCCGCCCTCCAGCGCGCAATCGCGTCGCCAAGCGGAGTCGGTCGGTCGACCCCGGGGGGGCCGGGACGGCCGGGGTACCGGATTCAGCTCGGTTGCTGCACTAGGCCGGCGTGGTCAAACACGGTCTGGGCACAGCCCTCGTACCGGATGGATGACATCGGCAGGGCACTCCGCGCCGCCCGTTCCATCCGCACTGATCGATCACCGATTCACCGATGCCTCACGCCTCCGCACCGGACCGTGGGCGCCGGCGCTCTGCGGCAGCGGCAGCGGCAGCGGCAGCCCCACGGGCTACTTCCCTTCGGGCCGGGTCAGCACTGCAACGAGGCCAGGGAACCGGGACTCGAGATCATCGGTGCGGATCGAGACCCATGCCTGTGTGCCCCTGCGCCGTGTCTGGGTAACGCCCGCTTCCCGCAAAAGCCGCAGGTGGTAGCTGTTGGTCGAGGAGGGCATGCCGAAGACCTCACCGACCTCTGAGCAGGTGCGCTCCTTTTCGTGCACCAAACGCACGATCGCCAGCCGCAACGGATCGCCCACGGTGCGCAGGATCGTCGCGAGGTCGAGCGCGGCGGTGTCGGGGTGGTGGTACCGGCTCGGTCGTTCAGTGGTCGCAGAGCTCATGACACCGATGTTACCGTAAGCCTGAACTTCCAAACTTTTGGAGATAAGGAACTATGGAATGTCTGCTCCCTTCATGGCGCTCCGTCGGCCGCTGAGTCCGCGGGCGGCTTACGCGCTTCCGGCCGTGATCATCGGTCTGTCGCTGTACGCGTCGAGCGCCCCGTCGCCGCTGTACGGCATGTACAGCGCACTGTGGGGGTTCTCGCCGGCGATCCTCACGCTCGTCTATGCCACCTACGCGGTCGGTGTGCTGATCACCCTGTTGCTTGCCGGACGGCTTTCAGATGAGATCGGCCGCCGTCCGGTGATGCTGGCCGCAGTCGTGGGGATCATGGGTTCCACCGTCGTGTACGCACTGGCCGACTCGGTTCTGTGGCTCTTCGTCGCCCGCGCCCTCCAGGGCCTGGCCACCGGCTTGGCCCTGAGCGCTGCCGGCGCCGCCCTGTTCGATCTCCACCCCCGGCGCGACCACGTCAGCGTCGGCCTGGCCAACGGCTTCGCCTCCGCCAGCGGAGCAGGACTCGGCATCGTCGTCTCAGCGGCCCTCGTCCAGTTGGCGCCCGCCCCGCGCGTACTCCCCTACGTCGTGCTGTTCGTCCTCCTGCTCGCATCGGCGCTGGCCGCCCTGCGCTTGAAGGATCCGATCGTGCCGGCACCCGGCGCACGCCTGCGATTGACACCGCAGCGCCCGGTGATCCACGCCGCCGCCCGGCGCCCGTTCCTGCTCGCCTCACTCGCTGTCGTGGCCTCGTGGTCGATCCTCGGGCTGTTCCTGGCGCTAGGACCCGACCTGGCCGCAGACATCCTGCACACCCACACGCTGCTCGTGAACGGGTTCGTGATCTTCCTGCTCCCCGCTGCCGCCTCCGTCAGCCAGCTCGTGCTCGGTCGTAGGGCTCCATGGGCGGGCGCGAGCATAGGTTCTCTTGGTCTTGCGCTGGGCATGGCGCTGCTCGTGGTGTCCGTCGCCTACACGGTGTCCGCCCTGTTCGTCATCGCTTGCCTGCTCGCAGGCGTCGGCTTCGGTGCGACCTTCCTCAGCGGTCTGCGCGCCCTGTCAGCAGCTGTTCCGCATGAGCATCGCGCTGGTGTGATGTCGGCCTTCTACATCGTGGCTTACATGGCGCTGTCGGTGCCGGCGATCATCGCCGGGTTCCTCGTCGCACCGCTCGGCCTGACCTTGACGTTTGAGATCTTCGGCAGCGTCATTGCCGCGACCGCACTGGGCGTTGGGCTGGAGGCCTGGCGAGGCCGGCCAGGTCGAACCGCGCTCGCCGCAGCACCCTCAAGGGAGGGCGCCGGCACCGAGTCGGCCTGACGCCCGCAGCAGCTCACAAACGCCGGTGGACGAAACGTACTTGCCGTCCACCGGCACCACGTCTGTCACCTGGAGGGCTGGGCCGATCATCAGAGGATCCGCAGCGCGATCCAGCTCCCGTGAGTAGATGGCCTACTGGAACAGCGGCGGCAGCCCCAGCAGTTGCCGCATGGCCTCCGCCTGCCCCCCTGCGGAAGGCGTCCTCCGGCATGCGACGTCCGGTGGCAACCCGCCCTTGGACAGGGCCCGTTCGCCCCTCGCCGCGCTGCGCCGCTGGTTCTCCGAGGCGTCCGGCCAGTAGACCGCGCCGTGGAACCACGCCGCCAGCGCCACCGCGAACGCGGGCCGCCGTCGGCCTGCTCGCCAGCACGCTCTCGCTGCCGAACTCGGCAGCACCCCCTGGACATTCCCCCACGCCCGGCGGGCGTTACGCCGCGCCGTCCGCGTCCTGCCCGGCCTCGACGCGTATCTGGCCGATGGCGCCGCAGGGTGTGAGGGAGTGACCGAGTTCCACGTCGGTTCCACCGTCCGGCGCCTGGTGGGGCATCCCCGTCGACGCCGCGGCGGTACCAGAGGGTGGCACGACACGGTCCCGGGTCGGAGTGCCCGCCCTCGTCTGGGCAGCAGTTCAGGCGGCGTTCGGCGGGAGGAGGGAGCTGATCTCGGCCGCGGCCGCCAGCACCAGCGGCGCGTACCGCTCGTGCAACTGTCTGGCGGACACCAGCCGGGTGGGCTGCGAGAGGTTGACCGACGCGATGACCGTCCCGTCCCGCCTCCTGATCGGGGCGCCCACGGAACGGTGTTCCAGCGTCACCCCCTGGTCGTTGAACGAGTAACCCCGTCGCCGGGTCGCCTCCAGCTCGCGCCGCAGATCCGTCGCCACCAGCGTCCTGGGCGTCGGCCTCCACTCTGCCGCCGACGCGCTCACGCTGCGGCTGCGCACGCCCACGTCCTGCCACGCCAGGATCGCCCGCCCCAGCGACCCCAGGAACAACGGCATACGCACGCCCAGATGCGAGCGGTGCGCCGGATACCGCAGCGACCTGAACCCACTGACGATCACCACGTGGTCGTTCTCCGGCACGCCCAGCTTCACCGTGCCGCCGCCTGCGTCGCGCAGCCGGGCCAGCGACGGCTCCGCCAGCTGCGGCAACGGCATCGCGTTCAGACTCGCCAGCCCCATGGCGACCGCCTGCGGCCCCAGCCGGTACCCCTTCGTGACGGGGTTGCGGATCAGGAACCCCGTACGCGTCATGGTGTACGCCGTTCGCAGCGCCGAAGCCGACGTGACGCCTGCCGCCTCCGCGATGTCGGCGAGCGTCAGCTCCGTACGCGTCGCGCTGAACCGCGCCAGCACCGCCAGCCCCCGACCCAGCGCCGCGACGTAATACCGCGGCCGCTCCCCCCGCTCCCCAACTCCGTCGCCCGCGCCTGTCATCGCCGTCACCGATCTCTGCCGCCGTCCTCCAGCGCCAGTATGCCGCGCACCTACGCCTCGTTACGGAACGCCCCGATGCGCCCGGACGTCAGGAACGCCCCCGAACGGAACGCGGCGAGCTGACCGACGTTCTCCAGGCCGGTGAAGATGTTCACGCTCGGCCCGAAGTTCACCAGCAGCCACGCCGCCAGCCGGATGTCACTGGCCTCCCAGAAGATCTGGTCCTGCGGCACGCGCCCCGCCAGCCGGAAGGCGAAATCCCGGTGCCACTTCGCCGGGTCGCGCCCGTCGAACAGGCCGTCCTCCTCGATCATCACCTTCCACGCCCCCGCCTCCAACAGCACGGCACACTCGTTGGCGATCTTGTCCGTGCTGATCCACGACCCCGGCAGGTAGCCCCCCGGCAGCGGCGGCGCCCCGAAGACCTCCGGCTTCGCCTTCAGCCCGGCCTCCGTCACCGCCCGCACGATCCGCGCCTTGTCCTCCAAGTCGAGGACCACCAAGCCCGTCGACACCTCGATGATGTCGAACCCGAGCTCTTTCGCCTCGCCGATGAACCCCCGTACCGCCTTCTCGCCCCGCGGGATCAGCACCTCCAGAAGCCCCCCGCTGGACACCTCGATCCCCTTGGCGTGCAGGAACGAGTTGATCTCCTTGACTTGCCGGCGTGTCACGAGACGCTGCGTGCCCACCGCCCACTTCACCGAGTCGACGTACTCCCCGAGCGTGTCGACGTACCCCCGTAGGAACCCCACGCTGTTCCCGTACGTACGCACCTCCGTCAGTCCCGCCGCCCGCGGCTTCGGCGGCCCCTCGACGATGGGCAGCAGACCACTGAACGCCAGCTCGTTGTCACGATCGACAGACATCCTTCGCACCCTTTCCTCCGGAACGGTCGCGCCGAGGCTAGGTCTGTCCCTCCTGCACGGGGGAACGGCTTCGCCCTGCGAAACGGCCCCTCGGGGGCGGCGAGCACCGTCGGCTCCGCCGTGGATCCAGCGGGGGTGCTCGCGCGGTTCTTCGCGTCCCTTGGGGTCAGCCACGGTCGTTGGCAGCCAGCCCGCCAGCCCGCCCGCCAAGGCGTCGGAAGCCGTGCAGCCACGCAGAGCTCCGTTCTACGACCGAGCGGTATGTGCCCAGTCCGGTGCCGTGCAGCGTATTGCGGCGTGCGATGGCAGGCACGATGCCGCGGGCGCGGACCTGGTCGCGATAGACGTCGTGGTCATGGCCGCGGTCGGCGAACAGCGAGTCGGGCTTGCGGCGGGGACATCCGACCCGGCCGCGCATCGGTGGGATCGCGTCGGGCATGGGGCAGCAGCTGGCTGACGTCGTTGCGGTTGCCTCCGGTGAGGATGACCGCGAGCGGGGTACCGTGTTCGTCGGTCATCAGGTGGTGCTTCGAGCCGGGCCGGCGGCGGTCGACCGGCGAGGGGCCCATGTGGGTCCCCCCCTTTTTTAGGGCTCGGACGTGGGAGGAGTCGACCACGCAGCGGGACCGGTCCAGGCGCGAGGCCGCATTGAGCTCGGCGAGCAGGACCCCGTGCAGCCGCGGCCCGACACGCGCCCCGTTCCAGTTCCGCAGCCTGCGCCAGCACGCCATGCCCGAACCGAAACCCAGCTCCTGCGGCAAGTACTCCTACGGGATCCCGGTGTGCAGCACGTACAGGATCCCGCACAGCACCTTCCGGTCCGGCAACGGCCTGCGATCCGGACACCGGAACGAGCTGACTCGACTTCGTCGAGGGGCGTTACCGCAGTGAGCCCACACTCGCCTTCGCCTTGATCTCCTCCAGGACGGGAACGAGGTAGGACTTGAACAGCTCGGGGTCCTCGTTCATCGGGAAGTGGCCGAGGCCCTTGAGCTCGGTGAACTTCGCCCCGGGGATCTTCTCCGCGATCGCGCGGCCCTCGGCGGCCGGGGTGGCGAGGTCCCATTCACCGTTGAGGATGTAGACGGGGATCCGCGAAGTGTCGATGTCCCCCGCCGTTTCGGTGAGGTCGTGCTCGATGCTGTAGTAGTAGAGGTCGCCCTTGAGCACGCGCAGCTCGCACTGACGGAACAGGTAGTCGTTCTCGCGGGTGTTGACCTCGGGCACCTTGGGCGACTGGATGCCGAGCATCATGGCCCCCTTCCCCTCGTTGCTGATGCGGGGGTGGTCCCAGTAGTCGACGAAGAATCCGGGCATCTTGGCGGTGGATTCGCAGCCGATGACGGCGCGGAACTCGTCGGGGTAGTGCAGGGCGAGCACCGGTGCGAGCGTGCCGCCTACCGAGCAGCCCAGGTACACGGGGTTGTCCAGCTCCAGGGCGTGGCTCATGGCGACGATGAACTTCGTGAAGAAGTCCTGGGTGAGGCGGTACTCCTCCTCCCACCACCGGGAGTCCGTCGGGGGCAGCGACTTCCCGTGGAAAGGCAGGTCGTAGGCGATCAGGCGGAAGTCCCTGGTGAGTTCCGGGTCCTCAAGCTGATGGCGCCACTGGCGGCCGTCCGCGCCGGCCGTGTGCTGCATGAGCACGGGGATCCCGCTGCCGGCCTCCTCGTAGTAGACCCGGTACTCCTGGCCGTCGACGTCGAGGTAGATGTAGCGCCCGACGACAGAGCTTGTCCTACTCATCAGACTTCCGCCTTTGCATGGTTGGCTTCGCGCAACAGATTGATGAGGCGTCGGACAGCGGCGTAGTACGCGTACCACATCCCTATGTCGCCGCCCAAGGAGATGAACTGCCGGGTGACCGCCGCGAAGAGTTCGTGGTAGAAGAGCTCGGGATCCGGGTCAAAGAACTTCTCCCATTCCTCGACCGGTGCGCTGAGCCGGATGTCGTAGTTGAGCGCCACGGGCCAGTCGTTGGCGTCAGCGGGACCGTGCTGGGACTGCACGACTCCGTCAACGACCTTGATGACAAACGATTCCTCGCCGATCGCCACCTGGACGATGCCCGTCCAGTAGCGGCCTGCCTGCCTGAACTCAGGATCGGCGTTCGCTCGATCTGAGAGACTCGCGAGATTCGCGGGATCTATGAAGGCCATGTCTGTACCTTTTCCGTGAGGGTTTCTCCGTTGGAACACCTTGGAAAGAACGCGGATCCAGCGACACTCCGCCTATGAAAAGGGCTGTCGCTCCGCCTGTCCGGGCAGGGGCTCAATCCGCCGCGGGCTTGCCGTCCAGCATCGGAAGGCCACGCAGAAACGACAACGTCCGGATGACCTGCCGCGGGATGTACTCCGCGACGGTCAGCGCGACGACGTCGGCCACGGCCGAGACGTCGGAGAGGATCCGCTTCACCTCGGTGGTCCGCAGCCCTCCCGGCTCCATGCCGAGTCCGAGGACGATCTCCTCGCTGTCCACGACATCGACATCGAGGTGCAGTGCGACCTTGCCGCACCCCGTGGCCCGCAACCAATCCAGCAGCGACTCGCTCGTCGTCCGCAGGGTGTCGGGCGGGAACGTACTGATACCCCAGGCGGCGACGTTGTCCAGGTCGTCGGAGAAGGTCGGCACGTGCATGCCGACGAGCGCGGCCCGGGACGGGTCCACGGTCGCGGGCAGCCGGTCGACGATCTCGGGTGCGCCGTGGCCGGTCAGCGCGGCGAGCGCCATCGCGTGGTAACCGTCGTACTCACTCGCCGGAACGCTTACATCCGGGTGCGAGTCGACCCACAGGACCGCCAGGTCGTCGCCGTAGCGGCGGGCAAGCTCTGCGAACGGGGCTACGCTCACCGAGCATTCCCCGCCGAGCGTCACGACGCGCTCGGGCCGGTGCTCGTCGAGGATCGCGAGCGCGGCGCCCAACTGCTCCACGACAGTCGCCTTCGCCGAGATCCCGTCCTCCAGGTCGAGGCCCCCGTCGTCCATCCGGACCGGGACGACGGCAGTCGGTCCGTCGTGCGGTGGCAGCAGCGCGGAGAGCACGGCCGTGCCGACGGTGTAGCCACGGCGGGCCTCGTCGAACGGCAGCTCGGGCGTCAACTCGGCGACGATTTCCGGCTCCGCCCCCTGCCACTGGGGCCAGACCAGGCGCAGCGTCGTGCTCTCGTCAGGCATCAACAGCCTCCGTGTTCTTGTCGGGTTCGGGGTCAAGGGTGTTGACGGGAGCCCGCTGTACCAGAAGGAACTCCGCGTCGAGGTTGTGGCTGCGCATGAGCAGCACGTAGCAGGTCGAGGAGACCGCCAGACCGATCGCGAACGCGATGTCGGCGCCGTGCAGCGCCGCCGCGGCCGGACCGGTGTAGAGCGAGGTGCTGAAGAACGGGACCATCGTGGCGAGCCCGACGATGTAGCTCGTCATCCCTCGGACGTTCCAGGGGCCGTACATTCCGCCGTCCGACCGGACGATGTCGGTGATGGAGTAGCGGCCGCGGCGCACCAGGTAGTAGTCGGTCAGGTTGATCGCGGTCCACGGGATCAACAGGTAGCCCAGCAGGACCAGGAACACCGAGAAGGTGGCCAGGATGTCATCGGGCAGCGCGAGCCCGGCGACGATCACCGCGGCACCGGCGACGGTCAGGGTGACCGTCCGCAGCAGCGCTGTGGAGCGCAGCGGCCGGAATGCCTCAAGCGTGCTAAGGAACGACACGGCGCCGCTGTAGAGGGCCACAGCACCCGTGACGACGCAGGTCAGCGCCGAGACGACCAGCGTCGTCGTCCCGAGCCAACTTCCGAAACGGTCACCGAGGCGGCCGATGCCGGAGATCACGTCGAGGTCGGGGTAGGACAACGCCACCGCCGCACCGAGGAACTCGATCCAGACCGCCGAGAGCAACGTCCCGAAGAAGACAGCGCCGGACACCGCCGCGGACCGGGTCCTCGACGGCAGGTACCGGGTGTAGTCCGACACGAGTGGCGCGATGGCGATCTGGTAGCCGGCCGCGGCGCCGAACTGGGCGAGGAAGCCGGTGAGCGTCCACGAGCCGTCGTGCATCAGCCTGCCGACGGGCAACTGCGTGACGGCGGCGACCGTCAGAGCGACCAGGTTGGCCACCGTCACCCATGCGAGCAGGCTCTGCGTGCGCAGGATCAGCGAGTAGCCGACGATCGCCAGCAGCGTGGCGACCACGCCGAGGACGATCTCCAGGACGTGTGTGTCGCCGCCCGCGAGCGTGACGACCGATGTCGCGCCCGTCTGCAGGTAGAAGATGCTGAACCCGAAGTAGACGACGGTGGCGACACCGATCGGGATCACCGCGCCGCGCGAGCCGAACTGCACCCGGCTCTGGATCATCTGTGGCAGACCCATCCGCGGCCCCTGAGCACCGTGGAAGGCCTGGAAGAGCGTGCCGAAGACCGAACCGGAGACGACCGCGATCAGTGTGGCCGGCAGGCCGAGGTGGAACAGCGGTCCGACGGCGCCGGTGAACGCGGTGATCAGCGTCGCGTTGACCATGAACCAGAATTGGAACTGCCGTGCGACAGTGCCGGTGCGTTCGCTCTCGGGGACGTGGTCGAACGAGCGCGCCTCGACGACATGCTGCTCGCCGGTCATCCGGCTCTCCACGTGAGTGATCCGCACATTGGTGGCGGGGCCATGACTGGCACCTCTTTCGGGGGTCGGACAGGGTGGACGGGCCGCTCGTGGAGAGAGGTTCACCCGTGCGGGGGCGCCCTTCCAAGGGGTCGAGGGGTCGCCTTCACCTGGCCGGAGCGAATCTCGCCGGGAACGCCGATCGTGTGGCCGGGAACGCCGATCAGCGATCTGTGTGAGTGCTGTCGGGAGGCTGGTTTTCGGCCACACCCGCTCAGTAGTCTGCGAAGGGTGGAGATGCTGACAGCGACCAATACGGACGAGTGGTCGGACACCGTCAAACGCTTCTGCTACCCGCTCACGCCGACCCGTGCGGCCCCCGGCTTCCGGGCCGACGTGCGGCACGCGCAGTTGGAGCGCGGCATCCACGTGGCCGACATCCGGGTGGAGCCGAACGAGTTGACGCGCAGCGCCCGGCTGGTGCGGCAGTCGCCGTCGAACGACGTGCTGCTGCTCGTGCAGCTCGCGGGGACGGCCGGGGTGCACAGCCACGAGAGGTCGGTGCAGCTGCCGGCTGGATCGGCGACGTTGTGCGACCCGATCACCGAGTACCTCGTGACCGCCGAGACGAGCTCGCGCCATCTGGTCCTGACGATGCCGCGCTCGGTCGTGGGGAAGCTGCCGGTGCCTGTCAGCGAGATGCGCACCCGGCCGATCAGCACCGACCTCGCCGCGTTGCGTGCGCTCGTCGCCGTTGCCGAGCAGCCGTTGAGCACGGGCGACGACCTGGCCTTCCACGAGTCGGATGCGTTCGCCGGTGCGATCCTCGACCTCGTCCGCTGCACCTTCCTGCGGGCCACCGACGACTCCGTGACGAGCACCCCACACGAAACTCTGGCCGCGGCGGCGATGGCCCACATCCGCGCGCACGCCGACGACCCGCGGCTCACTCCCGACTCGGTCGCGCGCGCCGTCGGTGTCTCGGTCCGCACACTCGCTACGGCGATGCGGCCGATCGGCTCACCCGCCGAGACGATCCGCGTCGAGCGGCTGCGGCGCGCCCGGGAATGTCTCGCGGACCCGTTCCTGGCGCGGTCCTCCATCGCCGAGATCGCCGCGACCTGCGGCTTTACCGACGCGACAACGTTCACTCGGGCGTTCAAGCGGGAGTTTGGAAGCCTGCCGTCGGAGTACCGCCGGCACCGGTAGTCCTGCCCGCACAAGGTCTGGCGCCTCGGGACGGGATCCTCTACAGTCACGCACCGCCCCCGGATGGCTGCCGCTCGCAACCGCAGGTCTTCCAGGAGGTTGTGAGATGCCGAACAACTCTCGTCGGTTCGTCGAGCTCAGCCACGAGTTCACCGCCGGCATGCAGACGTTCCCCGGGTTCCCCGTCCCCGTCATGTCCCAGCTCATCCCCTTCGGGGAGTCGGTGGCGAACACCGCGGAGGGCCAGGAGTACGTCATCGAATACGTCGGGTTCACCGCGGGCAGCGGCACCTACATCGACAGTGCACGGCATTTCTCCTCCAAAGGTGGGGACATCGCGTCGCTGTCGTTGGAAGGGCTCATCGACGTGCCGGTGGTCATCGTCCCCGCCCCCGAGGGGCGTCGCGAATACCTTCCCGAGGACTTCGCCGGCGTTGATGTCGCCGGGCACGCCGTGCTGGCGCACACCGGGTACAGCGCGTACTGGAACACCCCGGCCTACGCAGCGGGCTCGCCGTTCGTCGGGCGGAAGGCAGCAGAGCACCTGCGCGACGCCGGTGCGGCGATCGTGGGGATCGACGCGGTCCTCATCGATGACATCGAGGCCACCGGCCGCGTGGACTGGGCCGCGCATGTGACGCTGCTGGGTGCCGGGATCCCGATCATCGAGAACTTGACCGGCTTGGACCTGTTGCCCGCCACCGGTGTCCGGCTCACCGCCGCACCCGTGCGGGCGCAAGGGCTCGGTTCGTTCCCTGTCCGCGCCTACGCGACGATCGACGGCGCATAGGGCGGAGAACCAGCCAAGTAGTTTACGATTCAACCGTAATCGTTTATCGTTCAACCGAGTTGGTCAGTCCTGAGCCGTGCCGACGGGGCACGGTGGCCTGGCCGTGCCCTCGTCGTGCAGCAACTCCCGATTTCACAGGAGGACGAATGACGTCCAAGCCCACTGGCTCGCGATCCACCGGCGCGAACCGGCGTAGTTTCCTGAAGCGCGCGTCGGCTGCTGCTGCGGCTCCCGCCGCCGCTACTGTGCTGGGTCCGCTAGCCGGTGATGCTCATGCGGCCGACGCTTCCAGGCTGCCCGGCTTCGCGCCGGTGCCGGCAGGATCCATGGGCCCTTCGCTCAACACGGACGGCTACTACGTCGGCCGGATCAAGGGGAACCTGTACTGGGTGACCGACGCCTTCTATCAGGCAATGTTCCTCAGCACCCGGGACGGCGTGG
Source organism: Streptomyces sp. NPDC026672 (assembly GCF_040638185.1). NCBI lineage: Bacteria > Bacillati > Actinomycetota > Actinomycetes > Kitasatosporales > Streptomycetaceae > Streptomyces > Streptomyces sp. NPDC026672. Next base: position 77,049 of record NZ_JBEZXS010000019.1, on the reverse strand, counting down.
TACTCGTCGACGCCCCGCCGACCATCGGCAACAACCTCCTGCGCGCCATCAAGGACGTCACGAGAGCCAACGGGAGGCCCAGCAAGGTGACACACCTCGTCCATTCGCATGCGCACGCCGACCATGTGGGAGCGTCCGCCCTGTTCGGCGATGAGGTCGTTCGCATCGGGCACAAGGTGAACCGCGAGCTGCTGTTGCGCGCCGATGACCCCAACCGGCCGGCACCGAGGGTGACCTTCGAGAACCGGTACACCCTCTCCGTGGGCGGCGAGCAGCTGGAACTGGCGTACCACGGGCCGAATCACGCGCCGGACAACATCTATGTCTACGCTCCTGCCTACAAGACCTTGATGCTTGTGGACGTGCTCTTCCCCGGATGGGTCCCGTTCAAGAACCTAGCCGTCTCCCAGGACGTCCCCGCCTGGATCAAGGCGCACGACGTGGCACTCTCCTATCCGTGGACCACCTTGGTCGGAGGTCATCTCGGCCGACTCGGGCTCCGGGCCGACGGTGAGTTGCAGAAGGAGTACATGACCGAGCTGGAGGCCGGCGTCCGATCCGCCATCAAGTCGGTGGATCCCACGCCGTACTTCCAGGAATACGGGCCCGGCGGGAACGCCTGGGCCATCTTCAAGACCTACCTCGACGCGGTGGCGCAGACGGCGGCCGAGCCGGTCGCCAACCGGTACGTCGGCAAGCTGGCGGGCGCCGACGTCTTCACGTTCGACAACGCCGCGACCCTCCTCGAGTCGTTGCGTATCGACGCCGGCGTTTTGGGGCCCTTCGGCATTCGGCCGTGACCTGTTCCGGCACTGGTCCGAGGCCGACCGCGACGGCTGCGATACCGCCCTGAGGTGCTGGAAGCCGAGGCCGTCGTCGTCCCAATGCAGAGCGGCGCGCGCGCTCACGGATATCGCCGCTGGGGCGGACCCGCTGACGCCAGCAGTCACGCATCGGTCCAGCGACAAGCCGTGACGAGTCGCCACTCCTACCGGACGCCGAGCAAGGGTCGCAGCTTCGGCCTCGGCGACGCGGTCGGCGTGACCGAGCCTCTCGGCCAGGAAGACCACCGAGGAGGTCTGGTACATGTTGACCGCGGACCGGATGCACGGCTCGTTCCCTGCCTGGCCAAAGAGGACGGTCGATTCCGCCAGGCCAGGGAGAATCGGGTGACAGAAGTAGGCGCTGGTGACACCTTGCGGGACGAAGGTCATGCCGCCGAGATCGTGAAAGTCGCCCACGACCACTTCGGTGCCTACGGAACAGGTGGCCACCGCCTGACGGGCCACCCGTGGCAGGCGCCGCCGCAACAGGTTTCGATCTGTCCCGGCTGAGTTACCGCGCTGGGGCCGGCGGGGAGGGGATGTGCCGGCCCCTGCGGACTTCGGTCGTGGTCATCCGACGGAAGTGAGGCCGATGCCCTCCTCGGATTCGGTGAGCCCCACGCGGTCGTGGAGGCGGCGCATGAGGCGGGGGGCGGTCCAGGCGTGCCGTCCGAGGAGCCGCATCGCGGCCGGGACGAGAATGCCGCGGATCAAGAGGGCGTCGAGGAGGATGGCCAGCCCGCAGCCGAGGCCGAACATCTGAAGGAAGCTCACCGATGCCGTACCGAAGGCGAAGAAGCTGACCGCGAGAAGGCCGGCCGCGGCTGACACGATCCGCCCGGTGCGCGCGAGTCCCTCGGTCACCGCCCGGACGTTGTCGGCGCCAGCGTCACGGAGTTCCTTGATGCGGCTGGTGAGGAACACTTCGTAGTCCATTGACAGCCCGAACGCGATGCAGAAGAGCGCCATTGTCATCGCGGTGTCCATCGGCCGTGGGGTGAAGCCGAACCACGAGGAGAGGTGTCCGTCCTGGAAGATCCATACCATCGCGCCGAGGGACGCGGAGATGCCGAGCGCGTTGAGGATCAGTGCGCGGATCGGCTGGGCGAGGCTGCCGGTGAACAGGAACAGCACGATCAGTGTGGTGAGCCCCACGAGACCCGCGACGTAGGGGAGGCGGCTGCTAATCGCGTGGTTGGTGTCGACGAGCCGTGCGGCGTCGCCGGTCACGAGGACGGTGGCATCGTGTGGGGCAGGCAGCGCCCGGATGTCGCCGACCAGGTGCTGGGCGGCCGTCGAGTGGCCGGCCAGGTCGGTGGACACGGTGACGAGGTGGGTGTCCTCGGCGGTGCGGCCGGTGACACGGACCACGTGGGGCAGCTCCCCGATCCGGTCGGGCAGTGTGGCGGGGTCGCCCTGGACAACGACCTGCAGCGTGGCCGCCTGGTTGCCGTCGAAGTCGGTACGCAGCTCGTCGGAGATCTGTCGTGAGGGGGCTGAGGCGGGCAGCACTCCTTCGTCGGGAGTGCCGAACACGGCGTGCGCCAGTGGGCTCGCCATCAGCACCAGGAGCGCCAGCGGGGCGAGGGCGATCAGCGGGCGGCGCGTCACCGCGCCGGCCAGCCGGCCCCAGAACGGGGCCTCGCTGCTGCGGTGCCTCTGCGACCACGGCAGGCGACCCGCCTCAACACGTGGGCCGAGCACAGTGAGCAGTGCGGGCATCAGGATCAGAGCCGCCGCGGCAGCGATGGTGGCCACGCCGATGCCCGCGTAGGCAAACGAGCGCAGGAAGTACAGCGGGAACATCAGCAGCGAAGCAAGCGCGGCAATCACGGTCGCCGCGGAGAAAAGGATGGTGCGGCCCGCGGTCTTCACGGTGGTCACGACAGCAGTGCGGGAGTCCACTCCCTGTGCGGCGAGCTCGCGGAAGCGTGCCACCATCAGCAGGGCGTAGTCGACACCGAGCGCCAGGGCGAGGGCGGTTGTCAGATTGATGGCGTAGACCGCCACGTCGGTGATGCGGCCGAGAAGCGAGAGCTCGGCGAAGGTGCCGAGGATCGCGACCAGCCCCACCGCCAGCGGCAGCAAGGCTGCCACGAAGCCACCGAATACCAGGACCAGCAGGAGCAGCGTGAGCGGGATGGCTATGGCCTCGGCTCGGGCAAGGTCTTCTCTGACATGGGAATTGACGGTGCGGTTGACCACCGCCCCTCCTCCGGCCTGCACGGTGACGGTGTTGGTGTCGCGTGCATAGGTCTGCGTGAGGTGGTCGATCAGCGTGTTGTCGTCCGCATCCACATTGGCGACGATCTCGGCGGAGGTGCCGTCCTTCGACTTCAGTGCCGCGTTGTGGGTCTGCCAGTACGAGGTGACGTTGCGCACGCCGGTCTCGTCGGCGAGATCGGCCGCAAGGGCAGCTCCGGACGCCGCTGCGGCAGGCGAATCGACGCTGCCGCTGCGCGCCTTGACCAGCAGGATGAGATCGGGCGGGCCGCCGAAGGTGTCGTCGACGATTTTTGTGGCGCGAGTGGACTGCGCGCCTTCCGCATCGAAGCCGCCGGCTGTGAGCCGGCCGAAGGCGCTGACTCCCAGCACGCCCATGCCGATGAGCGCGACGGCACACAAGACCAGCACGAGTTTCGCCCTGCGATGTACAACCTCAGCAAATGTGCCCAGCATGGGGCATTCCTCTCATGGAAAAGGATCACGTTTGTGGTAAGGGGCGCACTGCCTGCGGCCTGTGAAAGACAGGTCGGGCGGCGCTCGGCCGGCCGCGGCTCACGCGATGCGCGGCCGCCGGCAGCAGCCGGACGGGGAACGGGAACAGGCTCCAGGAGGGCAGGCCGGCCATGCCCGGAGACGGCGAGCACGGCGTCATCGAAGATCCTGGGCAGGGGCCTGGCTCGGTCACAGGCCGTCAGGTTTCAGGCGATGCCCACCTGGGCGTTGTGCGCTCGCAGGGTCAGAGCCGCGGCCTCGAGGCGGGGAGTTGACAAGCCGAATGTGCGACCGCGGTGGATCAAGTCACCGAGGACGTTCTCCACTTCGGTGGGCCGGCCCGCGAGGAGTTCACGCGACAGCGACGAGGTGAGGGGGACGGCAGCGGTGACCAGTTCGCGGTAGCCGGTGTAGTCGCTCTCACTCAGCGGGTGTCGCGCCGCCGCAGCGATCGACGCCGCCTCGTCGAGGGTGCTGGTCGCGAAGGCGGCCCCGTCCTCGACAGCAGCGGCGTCGCTGATCGTGCCGCGGACCAGCGAGGTGACTGCTCCGATCGTCGCGATCATTACCCACTTGGACCACATGGCGTCGACGATGTCTTCCAGCACAGTGACGTCGAAGCCCGGTATGGACAGGGCCTTTGCGGCCGCTTCCACCCGTTGGGAGACGACGCCGTCGATTTCGCCGAGATGGATCTGACCGCCTGGCAGCAGCTGGTGGATGTCGCCATTCCCGTCGAGCTGCGTGACGATCTTCACCACGCCACCGAGGACGGCTTCTCCGTATCGCTCGGTGAGCAGGTCCACATGGTGCATGCCGTTGAGGAAGGGCACCACCGCTGTTCCATGTCCGATGGCGGGCGCGAGGTCGTCCAGAACCGGGGGCAGCGCTTCGGGCTTCACGCACAGCAGGATGAGGTCGTAGGGCCCGGTCAGGGCGTCGGCCGTGAGACAGTTGACGTCGATCGTCTCGACCTGTTCGCCATCGACGATGCGCAGGCCGGATTCGCGTAGCTGGGCGGCGCGCCCGGGGCGGACCAGGAAGTCGACCTGCCGGCCGGCACTCACCAGTCGGCCACCTATGCAGCCGCCGACAGCGCCCGCGCCTACCACCAGAATTTTCATGATGTTCCTCCTTCAAGGAGCTATGCCTAAGAGCGATCACTTGGTGACGTGAAGGTGTGCAGTCGCTGCGCCAGGTCTCACGCCCCTGCCGGCCGTACGCCCGTGGATCGCTTTCCTGCTGCGGTGGGCAGTCGTTCGGTCTTCGATCCCGTGCGCAGGCCCAGGAGCGCGATCGCACAGGCCACGGCCATGACCGCCGCCATGCCGTACATGACCGGCCGGGTCGCCTCGGCGAACGCGAGCCGCACGAAGTGCGGGACGGCGGCACCGCTGCCACCGGCGCCCGGGTCAAGGCGCGCGATCCCGGCGGCCTCTCTGCTCGCCACGTCGTGCGGCAGACCCTGAGCGGTCAGCCCAGCCGTCAGCCGGGACTGCAGAGCAGCGGAGAAGAGAGGGCCGAGGACTGCCAAGCCCAGGCTCGCGCCGTAGTTGCGGACGGTCTGGGTGACGCCTGTTGCCTCGCCGTAGGAGGTCTCCGGCACCCGGTTGAGGGCATCGGTGTTGGACTGGCCGAGCATCAGACCCATGCCGGCGCCGGCCATCACCACGCACCAGACGATCGCGCCCTCGTCCAGGGCGGTCACCCTGCCGGCCCAGAGGAAAAAGCCGACCGAAGCCAGGGCACTGCCCAGCACCACCGGCCGTTTGGCCCCCACCCGGTCGAGCATCCGACCGCCGAGCTGCGCTGCGACCACGAATCCGAGGAAGAAGTAGAGCAGCTCCAGGCCGGCCCGCGAGGCGTTCATTCCGAGCGCGGCCTCTGCGTAGACGCTCGTGAAGAAGAACGTGGGCAGGAAGGCGGCCATCGCCACGAGCAGGATGATGTTCTGCACCAGGAAGGTCCGGTCCCGGAACAGCCCGATGTCCAGCAGAGGTGATGTGCTGCGCATCTCCACCCGGACGAACAAGGCCAGCAGCGCAACGCCGGCCGCGATGCAGAGCCAGGTTCCCGCAGACCGCCATCCCCACACGTTCGCCTGCTGGAACCCGAAGACGCTCAGACCTATGCCGCTCACGATGCTCACCAGCCCCCCGTAGTCCATCGGAGCCGGCCGGTGCGTTGTCCGCGGCCGGGCAAGGGCGATGAGCAGCAGCGCGACGAGGGCGACCGGGACGTTGACCCAGAAGATGGCCCGCCAGGTCCACTGCGTCAGGAAGCCACCGAGGATCGGGCCGATCGCGGTCAGTGCGCCCGCGATGCCGAAGAAGAGGGCAAGCCCACGGCCACGTTCGTGATGCGCGTAGGTGCTGACCACGATGGCCAGCGCTGCCGGATACATGAGCGCTCCACCTACGCCCTGCAACGCGCGGAAGATGACCAGCCAAGTTTCGGCGGCTGACCCCGCGGGGGTCAGTCCGCACAACGCGGAGGCGACGGCGAACACGACCACGCCGACGGCCAGCATGCGCCTATGCCCGACGGTGTCGGCAAGCCGGCCACCGAACGAGAAGAAGGCGGCCAGTGCCAGCAAGTAGGCGTTGACGGCCCATTGCACGTCGGTCCCGCTCAAGTGGAGTTCAGCCTGGATCCGGGGTGCTGCGATCGACACGATGGTCTGATCGATGAACGTCATGGCGACCGCGGAGATCGTCGCGGCGAGCGCGAGGTATCGCTGCAACGGGTTGGATGGGCCCGGGCTGGGCATGGAAGTGATCCCTTCAAGAAGGAAGTCGGCATTCCTGACACTCGGAAGGCGCAGGGCAGCCGGTCACAGGGACTGGCCGACAGCCGCCCTGTCCCGCTCTCGACGGCTTGGGGTGTCTTGCACCCTGGGCTGCCGCAGTGGCTGGGCGGACAGGAAGGCGGCAGCGAGGGTGGTGTCGAGGTTGATCAGGAGTGAAGCCGGCAGGAGAGCACCGAGCAGCATCGGCTTCGGCGACGCGCGAGTCATGGTTGAAGAATAGACACGGCTAGTTGTTTTTTTCCACCAAGTGATGGAAAGGGTTACACGTCGCCGTGCCCTGAGCACATGCGGACCTATGGTCAGTGCTGCTCGACAGCCCGCGCCCTCCTGGCACTCGAGCCGGGCCCTGAAGACGCTCGGCTTCTGGAGCTGCGAGACGGTGGGGTCCGCACGCGGCTCGGCCGCGAAACGAGCCTCCTACTCGAAGGACCGCCACGGGCCGTCCTTGGACTGCTCGGCGGGCTGATCGACCTGGAACGTGCCGGCCGGATCGGCCTGTCCGCCACCGGTCTCGTGCCGCACTGGTAGTGACCGCGCATCCGCAAGTCGTGCTCGTTCACGGAATCGACGAGCTCCGCGGCGCGGTGACGGAACGACAGCCATGGCTGAAGGCGTTGGCCACGGGCGTGTGCGTGGGGCCGGACAGCCGGAGCTGGTCTCGGCGATGGCCCTGGGCGTAGCCGCCCGCGGGACAGGCCCTTTACTGTTTCTTGGTGCGTCCAGGACATGGCAGCCTGTCGGAGTCCCAAGGAGTGGCATGGTCGAGAGGGTGTTCAGTACCGCCGATGTCGCGGTGGAGGAACGGTTCGACTACTGGCACGACTTCATGGTGTCGACGCTCGCCCCGATGGATGTCACCAGTGACTACGCCGACCGATTCGACGCCTATGCGCGTCTGCTCCAGTTCGGTGGAGCGACCGTTTGGCCGGCGGGCATGTCGCCCATGCGGTTCTCCCGGACCCCCAGGCTCATCCGTCAGTCGGACCCGGAGCTCTACCACCTCACCCTGACCGTCACCGGCACCGTCGAGATCGAACAGTCCGGCACAGCCAACGTCCACGGTCCCGGTGATCTGTACTTCGTCGACAGCTCACGGCCCTTCGAGTGCCAGGCCCCCGGCCCGTTCACCGGCATCGGGCTCGAGATCCCCAAAGCCCTCCTGCCCCTGCCCGCGGCAAACCTGGTCACACGCCCACTGACCACTCGTCAGGGCCTCGGCCGGCTCCTCGTCTCGTTCCTCACCCAGCTCGGCTCCGAAGACATCTCCCACCGTGCCCAGGACGGGGCGCGGCTGGAGACCGTCCTGGTGGACCTCTTCTCCGCCGTCCTCGCCCACCACCTCGACGACGAGGACGCCCTCCCGGCCGAGACCGCCCGGCGGACACTGCTCCTGCGTATCCGCTCCCACATCCGTAGGCACCTTCACGACCCCGAACTGACCCCCGCGGCCATCGCCGCGGCGCACCACATCTCCGTCAGCCACCTGCACCGCCTCTTCCGGACCGCCCAGGACACCAGCGTCTCCGCCCACATTCGTCACCAGCGTCTGGAAGGCGCCCGACGCGACCTGGCCGACCCTGCCCAACTGGCCGTCCCCGTCGGCCGTATCGCGGCACGCTGGGGCTTCCTTCACCACGCCGCCTTCACCCGAGCCTTCCACACCCAGTACGGCATGACACCGACCGACCACCGCCACGCCCACGCCCGGACTGACAGCGGGCCCGGGTCGAAGTAGCCCTGGTCGTGGCTGGTGTTCGCCGTCACCGTGTTCGTTCCTCGGCGGCGGCCCTCGCGTTCGGAGACGGAGCGTCAAAGTGTCCGCCACCGGAGGTCAACGACAAGGCACACCCCCGCGTGCCAAGCTCGATGCCCGAAGAGTCACACCGAGACCGTTGGAGGACCGATATGAGGCGCAAGATCTGGCTGCCGATTCTGGCGGCGATTGCTTCCGTCACCCCCTTACTGATGGCTGGTCCGGCACAAGCCACAGCGAAGGGGTGCACCGACTATCTCGCCGGGCAGGGATATGTCGTCGGGCCCAAGGTGACCAAGATTTGCGTGGTCACAGCGGAGAACAAGGACGTGAAAGCATGTCTCGGGGCCTTCGTGGGCCTGGGTGTGAACAAGCAACATGCCTCAACTGCCTGCGCCCGGGCAATCCAGAACTCCCCCAAGGGCTGAGCACGGCACTGGGCGCCACGGCGGGCCGGCTCGCCGCCCGGTCACCGGCCGGGCGCGGCAGCATCTTCACGTGCGGGGCAATGTGTTGTCTCTCCTTCATCAGCGGTGCTCCGGGAGGGACAGTTCGATCCAAGTGGTCTTCCCGCGGCCCGTCGGTGAGCTTCCCCACGCCGTGGCCAGTGCGTCCACGATGAGCAGGCCACGCCCGGACTCGGATGCCGCGTTCACGGCCTCGTCCGCGATGACCGCGGTGGGGACCGGCGGTTGGGGGCTGTTGTCCTGCACCTCGACGCGGACACCTCGAAGATGGCGGCGCAAGCGGACGTCGACATCGCTCTGCGCGTGGATCAGGGCGTTGGTGACCACCTCGGACAGCACCAACTGGAGATCGTCCACGAGCGACTCGAAGCTCCAGCGTTCGAGCAGTTCCCGCACACGATGACGGGTCGAGGCAACGGCCTGGAGGTCGTAGCGCTGGACGGACAGCCGGGCGACGTCCTGTTGCTCCCCGCTCCGAACGCCGTCATACCTCATCAGCAGGAGGGCCAGGTCGTCGTCCAGTGTCTCCTGGCACCGGCGCTCGCTGACCAGGTCATCGGCGAGCGTGTCCATGTTCTCGCGCCTCCCGCCGGCCAGTCGTTCCACCAGCCGCGCGAGTGCCTTGTCGGGGCCGTACGTGCGGACGTCCAGAAGGCCGTCCGTGTACAGGGCGACAACACCGCCGGGGGTCAAGGTGACCTCCCGTTGTTCGTAGTGATGGCCGTCGCCGAGTCCCAGCGGCGGGCCGACCGGCACGTCGAGCTGTGCCACCCTGCCCGGCGCGGGGCTGAACAGCGGTGGTGGATGCCCGGCCGCGGCGATCCTGGCGAGTCCCGTGGTCGTGTCGAGCCAGAGGCAGCAGCACGTCACGAATCGGGAGGCGCCCAGTACCCGGAGCAACCGGTCGATGCGTTCAAGGACACTCTTCGGTTCATGGCCCTCGGTGGCATAGGCCAGGACGGCGCTGCGCAGGTGTCCCATCATCCCGGCGGCCTCCACGCTGTGCCCCTCGACGTCCCCGATGGCCAGCCCGATCCCGCCGTCGGGGAGGGGAATGACGTCGTACCAGTCCCCGCCGACCGCGGCACCTTCGGTCGCGGGAAGGTACCGGGTCGTCACCACGGTTTCCGGCCGGAGCGGCAGGGTCGGCGGCAGCAGGCTCTGCTGCATGCTCCGGGCGAAACCGTGCTCCAGCTCATGGGTCCAGATCCGCTCCAGTGCCTGTCCGATCTGCCCCAGCATGAGGCTGACCAGAGCCATGTCCTCGTCGGCCGGGACACGGTGCCATTCCTTCGGGAACTCCATGACACAGCACCCGACCGCCCTGCCGTTGGCGATCAGAGGCACATAGGCGCGTGTCCGATCGTCCGCGGCACGGGCGGCACGGGAGCCACCCGGTACGTCGGACTGATCGTCCGAACGTCGCAGCGACGCCTCGACGCCGGTCACGGCGTCGGTCTCAGGTGTGGCGCAGGACAGCGGGGTGCCGTCCACACGGCCGACTTCGTCACGGGAGAATCCCGTGGCCCCGACGACTCGAAGGCGCCCTTCACTGACACGGCAGAGCATCAGCGCACTGGCGCCGAGAGGCACCATGATCTGTTCCTGGGCAGCGGCGAGGACGTCACGGACGTGGGCCGCGGCCGCCAGCTCCGTGGACAGACGCTTGAGCTGGTAGAGGAACGTGGTGCTGGTGAAGCGGTGCGAGAGCCGGTCGGGGCCGGATCCAGCACCGTTCATGGGCAAGGCCGTCGGGTCCGGCGGAATGAACACCGGGATGGGAGGCGCCTCCATCGGCGATCCCGTCTCGGCGAGGACGAGCAGCTCGTCCGCGAGTTTCCGGGCCACGCGCCGCAGGTGCCGCAACTCCCCCGGGTCGACCGCCGCGTTCCGGATCCGGGTGCGGGACCAGTGCACGCTGAGGCATCCGAAGGTCCGGCCTCCCGAGACGAGAGCGACGGAGGCCACTGACATGGGGAAGGGATTGTGCAGAAAGAGCGCCGGCACCTGGCGGGTCAGTTCTCGCAGCTCGGCCGCCTCGGCCACGACCAGATCACCGTGCCGGTACGCCCTTGCCGTCGGCAGCCGCATGTCGTCGACGTCCAGTTCCGAGGGAACCGTGAATGCGCACGGCGTGTCCACCGCCATGGCGATTCCCAGTGCGGATCCTTCCGCCACCGGTAGGTAAGCGGTGTACGTGGTTGCGGGCACCTGGCCGGCCAGGTCCAGAAGTGCCGAGGCGACAGCCAGGTCCCGCTGTCTGCGCGATCCCTCCGGCAGGCTGGTGACCGGTATGCCGTTGATACCCACGCCGCCCTCGCACTTCCATGGTGCTCGGCTCATGCCGACACGTCCACGCTAACGCCGCTTCCGGTGAAGTGCCCCTCCCTCGGCGATGCGGTCGGCACATCGAGGGAAACGTTGCCCAGGGCATCTCATGTGTCGTGTACGGACCCATCCTGCTCGGGCCCCCGTGCCTCGACGAACGGGGCGGACAGCTGATTGGACCGATGCAATTGCTGCTCCCCGACGGCATCGCCGAAAGTGGGCCGTGGATTTGGGCCGACGAAGGAGTGGCCGGTGGAGCTGCGACCGTCCGTGACGCAGGGCGGCCATCGTGTTTCCGTACTGTCGCCCGCAATGCCCTATGACCGTTTTCCCGAGCCGCATCGGGACATTCAGGGAGAAGCACTGTGCCTTTCTACATCGGCGAGTCCTGTGTCGACGAGATGGACAAGTCCTGCACCGAGGAATGCCCCGTCGATTGCATCTACGAAGGCGACCGGAAACTCTACATCAACCCCAGTGAGTGCATCGACTGCGGCGCTTGCGAGACGGTGTGCCCCGTAGAGGCCATTGGATCCACTCTGCGCGGTGAACCCAGCGCGGAGTGGGTGAGGGACAACGCCGCGTTCTTCACCGAGACGCTTCCGGGCCGTACGGAACCCGTGGGCAACCCGGGGGGCTCGCGCCGTACCGGCACCATCGGCACGGACACCACCAAGGTCGCCGCACTGGGGAGCCGGGCATGAGGATCATCGACACGCACACTCACGTCGTCCCGGTCGGTGTTCCGGCGCCGGACCATGACGCCCGCTGGCCCCTGCTGGCCGAACGGGCCGACGACGCGGCCGATGTCCTGATCGCCGGCCGGGTCTTCCGTACGGTGGGCCGGGAAGCCTACGACCTCGAGTACCGCGCCGCGCAGCTGCCGGAAGACCACATGCACGTGCTCTCTCCCATGCCCGAACTCTTCTCCTACTGGGGCGGGGCCGGGGCGGCGGCCGAGTACTGCTCCTCCGTGAACGAGTGGATCGCCGCCGGAGTGAAGGAGTTCCCGCATTCCTTCCGTGGTTTCGGCATCGCGCCGATGCAGGATCCGGACACGGCATGCGCGCAGTTGTCGCAGATCGCGGCTCTGGGGCTGCCGGGCGTGGAGATCGGCAGCAACATCGCAGGCGTAGCGCTGCACGACAAGCGCTACATCGACTTCTTCGACGAGGCCGCACGGCTGGGTCTTGTGGTCTTCGTCCATGCGTTCCACCCCCCGGGCATCGGTACTTTCTCCGATCCAATGGCGGGCAATGGTGTCACCTTTCCCAACGAAATAGGTCAGGCCATGGGCGGCCTGATCGCCGAAGGAGTGCTGGAGCGTTTCAGCGATCTGAAGGTATTGGCGTCCCATGGCGGCGGCTCATTGGTGAGTCTGCTGCCGAGGCTGCGTTTCATCGCGAAGAACTATGAGCGGGCCCGGGTCCTCATGCCTCGCGACCCGGCCGACTACGCGCGCAGGATTTTCTACGACCTGCTCGTCTTCTCCGCTCCCCTGTTGCATTTGTTGATCGACAGCGTGGGCGCCGGTCGCGTCGTGGTGGGTTCCGACAAGCCGTTCATGAACCATGATCCGGTGGCTCTCCTGGAACACTTCCCCCAGTTGGGATCCGCGACGATCGAGTCCGTCCGATGGGGAAATGCGGCGCGCCTGCTCGGGCTGTGATCACCTGCCGCGAAGATCTATTCCGTTTCCGTCCCACGGCCTGTGGCACAGCCCTCTCGCAGCACTTATGCTCGGGCGACTCCGCTCGGCCATCAGGTGCCGCCTCGGACCGCCGAGCGGGGGGACACGCAGGGGCCGTGCCTGCGCACGGCCCCAGGAGGAGACATCGATGCGGGTCAACGACAGCGACGAGGACCGGTCCGTCATCGGGCGTGTGATGGCCATCCTGGACGCGGTGGCCGCGGAGCCGGGTGAAGTGGGGCTCAGCGAGCTGGCGCGGCGCACGGGGATCAAGAAGCCCACGGTCCACCGGCTCGCCACCGAACTCGTCGAGCGCAGGCTGCTGGATCGCGGCGCCTACGGCTACCGTCTGGGGTTCCGGACCTTCGAGCTCGGGCACAGCGTGCAGGTGTCGCGGCTGCTGCGCAATCTCGCGCTTCCCTATCTGGAAGACCTCTACGAGATAAGTCACGAGATCGCGCAGCTGGCGGTGCTCGACGGCACGGAGATCGTGTACCTGGAGAAGATCACCGGACATCGGAGCTACCGTGCTCCGTCGGGTGTCGGCGAACGCTATCCCGCCTATTGCAGTGGTCTCGGAAAGGCCGTCGTCGCGTTCAGCTCCGAAGCCGTCGTGCGACGTGTCCTGGCGGCCGGACTTCCCCGGCGCACTCCGCGTACGATCACCGACCCCGGGCTGTTCCGCAAGGAACTCCAGCGCATCCGTGAGACCGGCGTGGCCTTCGACCGGGAGGAAGGCCATCCCGAGGTGTCGTGCGTCGCCGCGCCGGTCCTCAATCCCGAGGGACTGCCCGTCGTCGCCCTGTCGATCACCGGTCCTTCGTACCGCATGAACCTGCCTCGTCTCGCGACCGTCGTACGCGAGGCGTCCCTGACGCTGGCCCGTGCCGTCAACGGGCACGCCACGCTGCAAGCGCTGCCACGCCGGCACCAGCGGTTGGCGGAGGAACTGTTGCCGGACATCGGCGACAGCCCGTGACCGATGCCGTCGTGCTCCGCGAGGTGCCGACCGTACCTCGGGAGCTCAGTTCTCTGCGCGCCTGGCGTTACGGGTTTGCGCGGACCGCCGGACACCGACCCGGTGTCCGGGGCTGAAGTCCGCTTCCACCACGTCACCAGGAGCCAGCTCCACCGCTGTGGTCAGCCCACCGGTGATGACCAGCATGCCCGCCTCCAGTCCGGTGCCCTCCTCGTGGAGCCGGTGTACCAGCCACACGAGGGAGTCGATCGGGTTGCCGGACGCGGCGGCGGCCGCCGAACTCGACGTCAGCACTCCGTTGCGGTACAGGACGACACCGGTGTGCGCCAGACCGTGCGGAAGGACCGGAAGCAACGGGCCGACGACGACCTGCGCCGCCGATGAACCGTCCGCCGTGTTGTCCTCGGCCGTGAAGCGGTAGTCGGCCCAGAGGGAATCGACCACTTCCAGGCAGGCCACGGCGTATTTGACCGCTGTCAGTGCCTCGTGGCGGGTGACACGCCCGGCGAGCCGTCGCCCCAGCACGAGCCCGACCTCGGGCTCGACACGCGGCTGGAGCAGGTCGGGATCCGTGGCACTGTCGTTGGGCAGCAGCATCCGATCGGTGAGCGGCCCGTAGTTGGGCGTGGCGACACCCATCTGTTCCCGCATCGGTTTCGAGGTGTACCCGAGCTTGAAGCCGGCGGGCTTCTCGCCCTCCCGCAGCCGGGCCGCGTGCACCTCGCGCTGGATCCGATAGGCGTCGTCGAGACGGAGCGGTTCCCGATCGGACAGGGGATCCAGCAGTATCCGCCGGCGCCTGGCCGCCAGAAGCCATGCCGCCCGTTCCACCGCCCATCCCTCGTCATGTGTGCCGACGGCGACCGGAGAAGCGTCGGCCGGGGATGTCGTACGTGCTGTGGAAGCCATGGCGTTCACTGTCTTTCCTTCACTTGCCCGGTGGGAGACGGCAGTTTCAGCCTGCTCACGCCCGTGTCCGAGCGGAAGCCCAGCGGTCCGGACAGTGAACCGATGACCTTGTTCCGCTCGGCGCCCGCCCCGATGGTGATTCGACGCGCGCCCGACGGCACGGGACGCCGTCGGTGCCACACGGGCGCAATGCCGCGTCCGCTGTTCTCAGGAGAAGAACCTGTGGTCAACAAAACGGAGTCGCTGTACCTCGGCGGACGCTGGACCTCGCCCGTGGACTCCGGCCGTCGGCCGGAGCACGTCACCTTGTTGTCCGCCAGTACGGAGGAGTCGCTGGGCACCGTCGCGCTCGGCGGGCCGGCGGACGTGGACGCCGCCGTCGGAGCGGCGCGGGCGGCCTTCGACGCACCCGACGGGTGGGCTCAGTGGGAGCCGCGTCGGCGGGGCGCCGTCCTCGACCGCCTGGCCGACGCCTTGCAGCGCAGGGGTGAACTCATCGCCCGTGCCGTCTCGTCGCAGAACGGAATGCCCGTCGCGGTGTCCCGGCAACTGGAGTCGGGACTGGCCGGGGCGATCGTCCGATACTACGCGCACCTCGCGGGTTCCGCGGCGCTGGAGGAGACCCGCCCCCATCTGGTCGCCGGCACCACCACGGTGCGCAGGGAGCCCATCGGCGTGGTGGCCGCGATACCGCCGTCGAACTTTCCCCAGAGCCTGGCCGCCACCAAGTACGCGCCCGCGCTGGCCGCAGGCTGCACAGTGATCCTCAAGCCCTCGCCCAACACGCTCCTCGACGCGTTCCCTCTCATGGACGCCGCCGAGGAGGCCGGTCTGCCGCCCGGCGTCCTCAACCTCCTGCCGGCCTCGGCCGACACGGCCGCCTACCTGGTGGGTCATCCCGGTGTCGACAAGGTCGCCTTCACGGGTTCCACCGCGGTCGGCCGACACATCGCCGGGATCTGTGCGCCGCTTCTGCGGCCGCTCACCCTCGAGTTGGGCGGGAAGTCCGCCGCGGTCATCCTGGACGACGCCGATCTGGACCTGACGGTCATGGGCGAACGGCTCTTCCAGGCCACGCTGTTGAACAACGGCCAGACGTGTTTCCTCAGTACCCGCATCCTGGCACCGCGCTCCCGGTACGGAGAGGTCGTGGACACCTTCGCCGAGCTCGCCTCGTCGCTGCGTGTCGGGAACGCACTGGAGGCGGAGACTCAGGTCGGCCCCGTGGTCAGCCACGCCCAGCGCGAACGAGTCGAGGGGGCCATCCGCCAGGCCCGGACCGACGGCGCACGGCTCGTCGTGGGCGGGGGCCGGCCGGCGGGCCTGGACAAGGGGTGGTTCGTCGAGCCCACCGTCTTCGCCGACGTCGACAACAACAGCCGCGTGGCACAGGAGGAGGTCTTCGGACCCGTGCTGTGTGTCATCCCGTACGACGACGAGGACCAGGCGGTCCGACTCGCGAACGACTCGCCCTACGGCCTTGCGGGGACCGTGTGGAGTGCGGCGCCGGAACGCGCGCACGCGGTCGCGCGGCGCCTTCGCACGGGTTCCGTCGGGATCAACGGCTATCTCCCCGATCCGGGAGCGCCGTTCGGCGGTGTCAAGCACAGCGGTATCGGCCGCGAACTCGGTCCCGAGGCCCTGGCCCGGTACCAGGAGCCGAAGTCCGTCTTCCACTGACGGCCGGGGCGGCGCGGCCATCCCGCGACCGAGCCGGCCCGGCGGGACAGCGGCCCATCGATTGGACCGACGTCGTTGTCCCCGCCGACATGATCCCGAAATGCTGACGCAACCAGCAACGACGCCAGGAGTGAGTGATGACTGACCCATCCGCCCGGGATCGCGCGGTCGATCTCGTCATCGTCGGCGCGGGACCCGCCGGGTTGTTCGCCGCCTACTACGGAGGCTTCCGCGGACTGCGCGTGGCGGTGATCGACTCACTGCCGCAGCCGGGCGGACAGGTCATGGCGATGTATCCCGAGAAGCCCATCCACGACGTCGCGGGTTTCCCTTCCGTGCGCGGACGGGACCTCATCGACGGCCTGCTGCACCAGGCCGCGCCGTTCGAACCGCTCTATCTGCTCGGACAGCAGGCGACCGAACTGCACCGGGACGGCGGTGTGCTGACGCTGACCACCTCGGCGGGCGAGCGCGTCACCTGCCGCGCGGTCGTCCTCACCGCCGGGGTCGGCACGTTCTCCCCCCGTCCCCTGCCGGCCTGCGACTCCTACGAGGACCGCGGCCTGATGTACTTCGTGCCGCGCCCGCAGGACCTCGCCGACCAGGACGTCGTCATCGTGGGCGGCGGGGACAGCGCCGTCGACTGGGCCCTGCTGCTGGACGGTCTCGCCCGGTCGGTCACCGTCGTACACCGCCGAGCCCGTTTCCGCGCCCATGAGCACAGCGTGGCCAGGATGACGGCATCGCCCTCCATCGAGGTGCTGACGGACCACGAAGTCGTGGCGGCCGGCGGGACACACACGCTGGAGAGCGTGCTGGTGACGGACAAACAGGGCAGCCGGAGGCGGCTCAAGTGCCAGAGCGTGGTGGCCGCCCTGGGTTTCGTCGCCGATCTGGGTCCGCTCGCCGAGTGGGGCATCAACCTGCGTGATCGTCACATCCTGGTCGACAGCACCATGGCGACCAGTCTGCCCGGGGTCTTCGCCGCCGGTGACGTGACCGAGTACCCGGGCAAGGTCCGGCTGATCGCCGTGGGCTTCGGCGAAGCGGCGACCGCCGTGAACAACGCCATGACGCTGATCGATCCCTCGGCGTCGCTGTTCCCCGGCCATTCCACGGACCAGAACCCGTAGCCCTGCCGACGCGGAGCCGGCGCCCCTTCCGGACGTCGCTCCGCGACTGCGGTCCACCCCCTGGACCGACTTCATTGTTCCTGATCACAGCCCTGGAGAGACTCCGAGCATGGTGAAGAACCAACTACAGGAGGCCGCGCGCCGGCTCACCGAGGCCGAGCGTCACCGCCGCCCCATCAAGCCCCTCACGCAGACCTACGAGGGCCTCGACATCCCGGCCGCCTACGAGGTGCAGCGGGCGGTCATCGCCGAACGCGTCGCAGGCGGAGCCCGAGTGCGCGGACACAAGGTGGGCCTGACCGCCGCGGTCATGCGCGAGCAGTTCGGGGTCTCCGAACCCGACTACGGCGTCCTGCTCGACGACATGTTCCTGCTGGAGGGCACCGAGGTGCCCGCGGGCAGCCTGTTGGCCCCCCGGGTGGAACCCGAGCTCGCCTTCGTCCTCGACCGGCCGCTCAGCGGCCCGGGCGTGACGGTGGCGGACGTGCTGCGCGCCACGGCCTTCGTGACTCCCAGCCTGGAGATCATCGACTCCCGCATCCAGGACTGGGAGATCACCGTCCACGACTCGATAGCGGACAACGCCTCGTCCGCCCGGGTCGTACTGGGCGGAACGGCCACCGACATCCGCGACATCGACCCCCGGCTGCTGGGCGTCGTCCTGCGCCGCAACGGCGAGATCATCGAGACCGGTGCCACCGGCGCCGCGCTGGGCAATCCCGTGTCGGCGGTGGCCTGGCTGGCCAACAAGCTGGGTGAGTTCGGCGTCGGCCTCGACGAGGGGGCGGTCGTGCTCCCCGGCAGCTGCACCCGGGCCCTGCCCGTGTCGCCCGGCGACCACGTGCGCGCGGACTTCGGACAGATCGGCTCGGTCGGGGTGGTGTTCGCATGAGCGGCAATCGGAAGGACGTGTCGACGGGCGTCGACGTCGGAGCCCTGGCCACCCGCCTCGCTGCCGCCGAGCACGAGCGCCGGGACATCGTTCCCCTGAGCCGGGACGTGGAGCTGAGCGTCGACGACGCCTACCGCGTGCAGAGCGAGGTGCTGCGGACCAAGGAGAAGCAGGGAGACCGGCTGATCGGCGGCAAGCTCGGCCTGACTTCGCGTGCCAAGCAGATCGACATGGGCGTGGACAACCCGCTGTACGGCTTCGTGACGTCGGCGATGCTCCACGACGCGAACGTTCCGGTCGACCTGTCCACGCTGATCCATCCCCGCGTCGAGCCGGAGATCGTCTTCGTGCTGAAGGAGGAACTCGCCGGACCCGGCATCACCGCCGGCGACGTCCTCGACGCGACCTCCTCGGTCTGCGCCGGCCTGGAAATCATCGACAGCCGCTACCAGGCGTTCAAGTTCACCCTCCAGGACGCGGTCGCCGACAACGCCTCCTCCGCGCTGTTCGTGCTCGGCAACGAATTCGTCGAACCGCCCGGCGACCTGTCCCTGCTCGGCTGTGTGCTGGAGGTCAACGGCCGGCAAGTGGCCACCGCGGCCGGAGCGGCCGTCTGCGGTGACCCCGCCCAGGCCGTGGCATGGATGGCCAACGCCGCCGGGCGACGAGGCGATTCGCTCAAGCCGGGGTGGCTGGTGTTGTCCGGTGGGCTGACCGCCGCGGTGCCGCTGAGGCCCGGCGACTGCGTCGGCGCGGACTTCAGCCGTCTGGGCGGCGTCAGCGTGCGCGCCCTGTGACCGTGCCCTTCTGAAAGGACTGATGCAATGCCGTTCATCCAGATCACCATGGCCAAGGGGCGCACCGCGGAGCAGAAGAGGGATCTGCTGCGCGAGGTGTCCGCGGCCGCGGCGCGTGCCACCGGCACGCCGGAAGCCGCCGTACGCGTGTGGCTGGTGGAGGTCGACGCCGGCGAGGTCATGGCCGGAGGCACGATCCTGGCCGACAAGCAGGCGGCGGCAGCCGACCGGGCCACGTCATGACCACGTTCGTCCTGGTGCACGGCGCCTGGCACGGCGCATGGTGCTGGGACCGTGTACTGCCCGAACTCGAAGCACGCGGGCACCGGGCCGTGGCGGTGGAACTGCCGTCGGACGATCCCGCCGCGGACACCGATGCCTACCTGCGGGCCATCGACGACCATGTCCACGATCCCCGTTCCACGGTCCTGGTCGCGCACTCCATGGCGGGCTTGATCGCCCCCGTCTACGCCGAGCGCCGACCGGTCCAGGAGCTGGTGCTGCTGTCGTCCCTCCTGCCCCTCCCCGGCGCGAGCTGGCGGGACCAACTCACCAACTCCCGGCCCATGGCAGAGGACTTCTACAGCAAGTTCCTGCCCCACCAGCTGACGGACCCGCAGGGCCTCAGCCGCTGGCCCCCGGACATCGCCGCGGACCTCTTCTACCACGACTGCACTCCGGACGACGCGGCTGACGCGGCGGCACGATTGCGACCGCAGGCCGCGACCGTACTGCGCGAGAAGACCCCGTGGACGGGCGAAGTCCCCTCACCGACGCGCTACATCGTCTGCGAGGCGGACCGCGCGGTCTCCGGCCCTTGGGCGGAGGAAGCGGCCAAGGCGCGCTTCGGCGCGCACATCAACCACCTGTACTCGTCCCACTCGCCCTTCTGGTCCCGCCCCGCCGCGCTGGCCGCGCTGCTGACGGCCGATCACCAGGACGGCGGGAGCGGGCGACCGACCCAGGAGCAGGCCCGATGATCCCCAACGGCCTCACGTCCTCGGTGATCGAGCGCGCGACACCGACCGACGCCACCCGCGTGCGCGACGCGGAGGTCATCTGCGCCGTCGCCCAGTTCCTCTTCGACGAGGCGGCGCTGCTGGACGAATGGCGCCTCGACGAATGGCTCACGCTCTTCCACCCGGACGCCGTCTACCTGATCCCCACCCCGGAGACCCTCAGCGACGACCCGGCGACGACCCTGCACCTGGTGCACGACACCATGAACACCCTCGCAGGGCGTGTCGATCGGCTCAAGAGCAAGCACGCACACGCCGAGAGCCCCCGCTCGCGAACGCGCCGGCACATCACCAACGTACGCGTCTGGCAGAACGGGGACGGCCTCGCCGTACGCAGCGCGTTCCAGGTCACCCGTGTCCGGGGCGGAGCCGTCGACCGCTACGCCGGTGTGTACGAGCACTTCCTCGTCCCCGCGGTCGACTCCGAGTCGCCCTGGCTGATCACGCGCCGCCGGGTCGCCCTCGACCACAGCATCGAATCGGCGGGAGGGCAGCTCAGTGTGCTGCTCTGACCTGCCCCGACCTCGCCAAGGGAGGCATCGGCCATGACCATCATGTCCAGTTCCGCGCCGCGCGGCACATCCGCGAAGGAGTGGGTGGTCGAGGACGTCGCCGCGGGCACTTTCCGCGTCGACCGGACGACCCTCGTCGACGACGCCGTGTTCGAACGGGAGATGGCGTCGGTGTTCGGCCGTTGCTGGCTCTACGTGGGCCACGAGTCGGAGATCCCCCGGCCCGGGGACTTCAGGGCCCGCGACGTCGGGAACCGTCCGCTGCTCTTCTGGCACGGTCACGACGGCGTACGGCGGGTGCTGTACAACACCTGCCGCCATCGCGGCGCCCTGGTGTGCCGCACGCCGGAGGGCAACGCCCGCGGCATGAGCTGCTTCTACCACGCCTGGACCTACAACAGCACCGGAGCGCTCAACGGCGTGCCCGGCGACGAGGGGTACGGCGAACACTTCGACCGGGACGCGATGGGTCTGCTCCCGCCGCCCAAGGTCGACAGCTATCGCGGGTTCTACTTCGCCTGTTTCGACCCGGACGCGGTCGACCTCAAGACATACCTGGCGGGCGCGGCCGGGTACCTCGACCTGGTCGCGGACCAGGCGGACGACCTGGAGGTCGTACCGGGCGCCCACGAGTACTCGATGGACGCCAACTGGAAGCTGTTCGTGGAGAACAGCCTCGACGGCTACCACCTGCTGCCGCTGCACAAGACCTACTTCACGTACCTGGAACAGCGCGAGGGCAACACCCTCGACCGCGACGACACCACCGAGGCGCTGGACCTGGGCAACGGCCATGCCGTGATCTGCGTCCACGGCCCCTGGGCACGACCCGTGGCCCGCTGGACGCCCGCCCTCGGCGAACACAACCGTCCGCAGATCGAGGCCAAGTACCAGGAGCTCGTGGAGCGTTACGGTCCCGAGCGGGCCGAGATGATCGGGCACACGGACCGCAACCTGCTCATCTTCCCCAACTTGATCATCAACGACATCATGGGCGTGGTGATCCGTACGATCACCCCCACCTCGGCGGGCCACACGAAGATCTCCCAGTGGTCCCTGGCCACAGCCGGCGAGGACCCGGACCTGCGCGCACGACGCCTGGACAGCTACATCGCCTTCCAGGGGCCCGCGGGTCTGGCCACCCCGGACGACCTGGAGGCGTGCGAGGCGTGCCAGGCGGGACTGCGCACCGCCCCGGACGTGACCTGGTCGGACATCTCCCGCGGCATGCATCGCGAGCACGCCGGACTGCCGAGCCTGGCCAGTGACGAACTGCAGATGCGGGCCTTCTGGCGGCACTGGCAGTCGATGCTCGGCTGACCGTCAGAGCGTTTCCACACCCCCCACGAAGGTGCCGAACCTTCGGCCGCAGGACCCCAGAAAGGTGAAGACCATGGCAGAGGTGCTGGGTCTCGGAGTGACCCACTATCCGCCGCTCAGCGGTACGAACGACAACCTGACCCGTGTGTTCCTGCGGGCGCTGGCCGATCCGGGGCTCCCCGAGGAACTGCGTGACCCGGCGAACTGGCCCGCGGAAGCCCGCGCCGAGTGGGCCGCGGACGAGGGCACCCTGGCGGGCCGCGCCCACCGGGAGGCTCTTGTCTCGCAGTTCGCCAGGGCACGCCGGACGCTCGACGAGTTCGCCCCCGACGTGGTGGTGATCTGGGGCGACGACCAGTACGAGAACTTCCGCGAGGACATCGTCCCGCCCTATTCCGTGCTGGCCTACGACGACCTCACGGTCCGGCCGTGGGAGCACTCGGCGGAGTCCAACGTCATGGGCGACCGCAATGTGTGGGGCGAGCCGAAGGACCACGAAATCGTGGTCCGGGGACACCGCGAGGCCGCCAAGCACTTCACAAGTGCGCTGCTCGGACAGGACATCGACGTCAGTTACGCCTACAAGCCGCTGCACCACCCCGGCTTCCCCCACGCGTTCCTCAACACGGTCCTCTACCTGGACTACGAGCGCCGGGGCTTCGACTACCCCGTCGTCGCGTTCCCCATCAACTGCTACGGCCGCCGCGTGATCAGCTACCAGGGCAACATCAGCGCCCTCGGCGACATCCGAGAGCTGGACCCGCCGAGCCCTTCGCCCTCCCGAGTCATGCAGGTGGGCGCCGCCGTCGCCCGCGCGGCGGCGGAAAGCCCCTGGCGGGTGGCTCTGATCGCCTCGTCCAGCTGGTCGCACAGCTTCCTCGTGGAGTCCACGCACCACCTGTTCCCGGACACCACCGCCGACCGACGCCTGTACCAGGCGCTGGTGCGGGGAGACCTGGACGTGTGGCGGTCCACCACCCTCGCCCAGGCGGAGGCCTCCGGTCAGCAGGAGCTGCTCAACTGGTGGGCCCTGCTGGGGGCCATGGGCGAACTGGGCCGCACCACGCCGACCTGGTCGGAGTTCGTGGGCTCGCACCTGTTCGTGTCCGACAAGGTCTTCGCGGCCTACCAGCCGTGAACGGCCCGCTCAGGAGGAGTGCTTCGTTGACTACCGTGCGCAGCGTCAATCCGCACGATCCCGGGGAAACGGTGGCCGAGGTGGCCGCGACCCCCGCCGAGCAGTTCCCGGCCCTGCTGGAACTCACGGCCGACGCCGGCCGTGCGTGGGCCCGTACACCCGGTCCCGACCGGGCCGTGGCGCTGACCCGCGTCGCGGACGACATCGCGGCGGGGAGCAGCGGACTCGCCGATCTGATCTCCCGTGAGGTGGGCAAGCCGATCACCGAGGCCAGGGGCGAGGTGGTCCGTGCGGAACGCACCTTCCGCTACTTCGCGCAGACCGCTCTGCTCCCGGAGGGGGACGTGCTCCCCGCCGGCGATCACCGGGCCCTGTCCTACACCCGCTCCCGCCCCCGCGGAGTGGTGGGTCTGATCACCCCCTGGAACTTCCCGCTGGCGATTCCCGCGTGGAAGCTGGCACCCGCCCTGGCCTACGGCAACGCGGTCGTCCTCAAGCCGTCCGCCCAGGCCGTCGGTACGGCCGAGGCGCTCACCGAGATCCTGGCCCGGCACCTCCCGCCTGGCCTCGTGATGTTCGCGGTCGGGCCGGGCACCGGGGCTATGGTGTCCCACTCCCCCGCCATCAGCGCCGTGTCGTTCACCGGATCGACCGCGGTGGGCCGCGAGGTCGCGGCCACGGTCAGCGCTCGCGGCGCCATCGCTCAGGCCGAGATGGGCGGCCAGAACCCGACCGTGATACTCGCCGACGCCGACGTGGAGAAGTCGGTCGACGGCATCGTCGGCTCCGCCTTCGCCTTCGCGGGGCAGAAGTGCACCGCGACCAGCCGCATCATCGTCCACGAGGACGTCTACGATCGCACACGGGACGCCCTGGTCGAGGCGATCGGAACGCTGGTGGTCCTGGACCCGTCCGACCCCAAGTGCCAGGTCGGCCCGGTCATCGACCACGCCTCGCGCGACAGCGCCCTGGCGGCGGTCGCGGCCAGCGGCGGACGAGTCCTCACCGGTGGGACGAAGCCGGACGTGGCGGGTTCCTACCTGGAGCCGACGCTGGTCGAGGTCACGGACAGCGGCGACATCCTCGCCACCGACGAGGTGTTCGCCCCCGTCACCGCGCTCCTGCGCGCCCGGTCGGTCGAGGAGGCCGTCGAACTGGCCAACGCCACCCCGTACGGTCTGTCCGCCTCCCTCTACACCCGTGACCTGACCGCGGCCCTGGCCTGCACGGGGCGTCTGGAGGCCGGGATGGTCCGGGTCAACGCCCCCACCACCGGGCTCGACCACTGGGCGCCCTTCGGCGGAACGAAGGAATCCAGCTTCGGTCCCCGCGAACAGGGGCTGGCGGCACGGCAGTTCTACACCGAATCGACCACCGTCGTCATCGCCCCTTGACCGCGGGAACCGGCGTCGTGGTGAGCGTCGAAGCTCTCTCCTTCATGCGCCCACCACGACGCCAACCGTGAATCCGAACGAGAAGAGAGCGGTGTCGTGGAGAAGACCGCGAAGAGTTCGTCGCGGGCGATGCTCTTGCTGCCACCGCTCCTGACGGCTGTCGGACTGGCCTGCCTCCTCATATGCCTGTACACAGGGCTCGGCAGCACGTCCGCACCGCGGGTGCCTGTCGCCGTCGTGGCAACCAGCGGGCCCCACAAGCAGGCCGGCCGGCTGACGGCGTCCGTGCTGGAGACAACACGGGTGAACGACCGCGGCGCGGGACTTGTGTTGTTGCGGGACGGCGCCGTGGGCGGGGTTCTCTCCTCCTCGCGCACCGGGCTCCGCCTCGATGTGGCGGGAGCGGCGGGTCCCACTACCGCTGCCGACGTCGAGCGGGTCATATCCCGTGCGGCCTCGGATCTGCACCTGCCGTTGACGGTGCGCGACGTGGTGCCGCTCAGCATGTCCGACCAGCGGGGCCTGGCCATGTTCTTCACCGGGCTCGGCATCGCGCTGGGTTCCTCTGCCCTGGTCCAGGGTCTGAACAGGATGCGCATCCCGCTCACTTGGTCGCAGCGCGTCTTCATCACCGGTGTCTTCAGCGTGCTGACCGGCGTCGCGGGAGCGCTCCTCACGGGGCCGGTCACCGGGGCGTTGCCGGGTCCGCCGGTGCCGGTGGCGACGACTCTGGCGCTGCTGTCGGCGGCGGGTGCCCTCACGACCCAGGCTCTCACCCAATGGGTGGGAGCCGCCGGCCTTCCAGCGGCCACCGTTCTGTTCGTCGGCGTGGGCATGCCCACCAGCGGTGGTGTCGTCGACACCGATCTCCTGCCGCCCGCCGCTCGCTCCATGTCCGCCCTGCTACCCCCGGGAGCGGCGGCCCGCGCCATCCGCAACTTCTGCTACTTCGACGGTGTTCACGTCGTCGGACCGCTGCTCACCCTCACGGGCTGGGCCACCGCGGCGGCGGCACTCCTCTGGGCTCGTACGGCGACCTCACGCGGTCCGACACCTGTACCTGTTCACGCCGGATCCGACCGGAACGCGGGCAATGGGCGAAGCCGGACAGGGCCAGTCGTCAGCCGCCGTGGCGAGTGACTTCTCCCGCGCCAGGGGGCGAGGGCGGCGATGTCGTCGGCGGAACGGCGCTCGATCACTTCGACCGCATCACGTCCCATCGGCAGACGTGGGGGCATCGGATCGCTCGTCACGGCCTCGTAGATGAGCTGGGCACCCTTGACCGGGTCACCGAGCTGGAGGTGGTTGTTCTACTCAATCCACTCACGGTGCGGGCGGCCGGCCCATCGTCGTACTCCGCGATCCTGTTTGTGGTCTGCACCAGCGACGAAGGGTCGAGGAAGTCGGTCCGGAACACCCCGGGTTCGATGATCGTGGCCTGGATCCCGAAGGGTGCCACTTCGAGTGCGAGCGCTCCGGTGATGAACCAAGTAGACAAAGTGTTCCTATCAGTGCGTGCCGAAAGGAGGTGGTCAGAAGATGCGTTGGCTCTCCCCCGGAGGTGTTCATCGGGTCTCTAAGCCATCGCGGGACTCTCGGTCTCCGGCTCGGCGGCGAGCCTTCTGTTGCGGCGTACGGAGGACCAGAACGACCAGCCGATCAGGGCGACGCCTACCAGACCGGTGATGACCTCGTTGATCTGGTACTGGATGGTGACCATGAGGATCACGGCCAGCGCGCCGATCGCGTAGTGGGCGCCGTGCTCCAGGTAGACGTAGTCGTCCAGGGTGCCCTGGCGGACCAGGTACACGGTGAGCGACCGGACGTACATCGCGCCGATGCCGAGGCCGAGGGCCATGAGGACGATGTCGTTGGTGATGGCGAACGCGCCGATCACACCGTCGAAGGAGAAGGACGCGTCCAGGACCTCCAGGTAGAGGAACATGAAGAACGCGGCCTTGCCGGCCAGCAGCACCGCCGACCCGGGCTTCATCCCAAGGGCGGCCTTCTCCCCTTCGTGTTCCCGTTCTTCCTCCAGCCGGTTCTCGAAGAAGCCGGACACACCGCCGACGACGAGGTACGTGATCAGACCCGCGACGCCTGAGATCAGCACGGTCGAACGCTTGTCGACGTGGCCGACGTGCTGGTGGGCCTGGAGCGCGACGGTCGTCGAGGCCAGCAGCAGTACCAGAAGCGCGACGCAGACCGACAGCATGTCGACCTTGCCGAGCCTGGCCAGCGGCCGTTCCAGCCAGCCCAGCCACTTGATGTCCCGCTCCTCGAAGACGAAGTCGAGAAAGATCATCAGCAGGAACACGCCGCCGAACGCGGCGATGGCCGGGTGCGCGTCCGTGACCAACTGCTGGTAGCGGTCGGGCTGGTTGAACGCCAGGTCCAGGGCATCCACCGGGCCCAGCTCTGCGGTGACGGCGACAATGACGACCGGGAAGACCAGCCGCATGCCGAAGACCGCGATGAGCACGCCGACCGTGAGGAAGATCTTCTGCCAGAAGGCATTCATCCTCTTCAGGATTCCGGCGTTGACCACCGCGTTGTCGAACGACAGCGAGATTTCGAGGACGGCCAGGATCGCGACGATCCCGAAGGCTGTCCATCCGCCGTAGAACACCGCTGCGATCAAACCGAGCACGGTGATCGCGAACGACCAACCGAAGGTCCTCAGAACCACTGACAGATGTTCCTTTCCGTTGCTCACGCCTCGGTCGGAGGCAGAGCTGGTGGTCGTCCTCGTCACCTGCTGCGACTTCACCCGCTCGGTGCCGCCCGGTGAGTCCTGCGTTCAGACTCCTGCGCTTCTGATCTCTGTTCCCAGGACCAGCGGAGCGTCCGTGCGGGCTCGGACCTCGTCCACGCCGACGTCGGGCGCGGTCTCGACGAGCCGCAGTCCGTCGGGAGTGACGTCGATGACGGCGAGGTCGGTGATGATGCGGTCGACCACGCGCAGCCCCGTGTGGGGCAGGGTGTTCTCCCGCAGGATCTTCGGTTCGCCGTCCTTGGTGGTGTGCTCCATGAGGACGATGACCCGGCGGGCCCCGTGCACCAGGTCCATGGCGCCGCCCATGCCTTTGACCAGCTTGCCGGGCACCGCCCAGTTCGACAGGTCGCCCCGCTCGGAGACCTGCATCGCGCCGAGCACCGCCACGTCGAGATGCCTGCCGCGGATCATCCCGAAGGACAATGCCGAGTCGAAGAAGGAGGCGCCGGGCCGGACGGTCACGGTCTCCTTGCCGGCGTTGATCAGGTCGGGGTCCACGGCGTCCGGAGCCGGGTAGGGGCCGGTGCCGAGGATGCCGTTCTCGCTGTGCAGCACGACGTGTACGTCTGGGGGCAGATGGCCGGGGATCAGGGTGGGCAGGCCGATGCCGAGGTTGACGTACTCCCCGTCGCGCAGTTCCGCCGCGGCGCGGGCCGCCATCTGCCGGCGCGTCAGGCTCATCGGGCCGCCTCGGGGTCGGTGGTGGTGATCTTTTCGATGCGCTTGTCGAGGTCGGGCGCCCACACGACGTGCTGCACGAACACGCCGGGCAGGTGGACCTGGGCGGGATCGATCTCGCCCGGCTCGACCAGTTCCTGCACCTCGGCGACGGTGATGCGGCCGGCCATGGCACACAACGGGTTGAAGTTCTGTGCCGAGCTGTCGAAGACGAGGTTGCCGTGCCGGTCCCCCTTCGCCGCCGCGACCAGGGCGAAGTCCGTCACGATCGCTTCCTCGAGGACGTGGTCGACGCCTCCGAAGGAGCGCACCTCCTTGGGGGGTGAGGCCACCGCGACCGAGCCGTCGGGGGCGTAGCGCCACGGCAGTCCGCCGTCGGCGATCTGGCTGCCGACGCCCGCGGGTGTGTAGAAGGCGGGGATGCCGCAGCCGCCCGCGCGCAGGCGTTCGGCCAGCGTTCCCTGGGGGCAGAGTTCGACCTCCAGTTCGCCCGAGAGGTACTGGCGGGCGAACTCCTTGTTCTCGCCGACGTAGGAGCCGGTGACCCGGCTGATCCGGTGCTGGGCGAGCAGCAGGCCAAGTCCCCAGTCGTCCACTCCGCAGTTGTTCGAGACGACCTTCAAGTCGCTCACGCCAAGGTGCTGCACGGCGGCGATGAGCGTGGAGGGGATGCCGCAGAGGCCGAATCCGCCGACGGCCAGCGAGGCGCCGTCGCCGATCGCGGCGACCGCGCTTTCAGCGGTGCACGTCTTGTCCATGTGTCATCCCTCCGCCCTTCGGGGCACGAACTTGTGCAGGCAGCGATGGAGGCGTGGAGTCCGGCCCGTACTGCGGGCGAAGGACTGTGGCACCTCGGCCACGTAGACGGCTCCGGTCGAGTCGACGGCAACGGCGTGCGGGGCCAGGAAGCCCGTCTCCGGAGGTCCGATCCGCGCCGCGAGCCGGCGCTCCGGTGTCCACATCGTCACCCGCCCCGGCATTTCGTGCTCGGCCTTCCCGAGGCGCCACGACTTCATGTCGCCCGGCCCGCGGGCGAGTTCCGTCACATAGACGTTGCCATGCTCGTCGACGGCGGTGTCCGTCGGACGCTGGACGTCGTTCCACACGTCGAGGAGTTCGCCGCCGCGGGTGAAGACCTGGATCCGGTCGTTCTCCCGGTCGCAGACCAGCAGTCGCCCCTGGCGGTCCACGGTGATGCTGTGCGGGATCACGAAGCACCCCGGGGCGGCCCCGGCACCGCCCCAGAAGGTCACGAGCCGCCGTCGGCCGACGGAGAAGCGGTGCACGCGGCAGTTGCGGTAGCCGTCACTGACGAACAGTTCTCCGTCCGGTGCGGCGACGGCTTTCGTGGGCCTGTTGAAGGGGGGCCCGCCGGGCATGTTCTCGAACGCGTCCTCGGTACTGGTGTGTTCTGTGTCGTAGAACCCTGTCTTCGCCGGGATGCCCCGTCCGATCACCTCAAGTCGTCGGCCCGAGCGGTCGAACACCACAACCTGGTGACCACCGTCGTCAGCGATGTAGAGACGGTCGGAGGCGTCGATCGAGATCAGGTGCGGGCGTTCGGAGAGAAGTGTGTCGCCCCAGCGGTCCAGGACCGCGCCGTCGCGGTCCAGGACGGTGACGGCGGGGTCCCCCCGTCGCAGTGCGTAGACGCGGTCGCCGGAGTCGACGGCGACACCGGTCACGTCGTCGTCCCAGCTCTGGTCGCCCCATCCGGGGACTTCGTCGAACTCGATGGCCATCGTCACCGCGCCGGCGAATCGACCCAGTGCGGGGCCAGCGGCGCGGCGGCGTCGGAGGAGTCGTCCACGAGCGCGGGAACCGGTTCCTCGTCCATGAACCAGTCAGAGAAGTCGTATGCCTTCCACGCCTCGTCGGAGGCGTCGAAGGACGCGATCTCCAGCGGGTTGCCACTGGGGTCGAAGAAGTAGAAGGACGAGATGAACCGGTGGGCGTTGTTCGCGCCGCGCCGCTCGGAGATCTCCGACACGGCGACTCCGTGGGCGTGCAGGTGCTCGCGGAACCACACCAGGTCGGCGTGCCGGGGCACGTCGAAGGAGAGGTGGTCCAACTTCTGGGGCTCGGTGGGCCGGCTGCACACCTCCGACTTGATCGAGGGCCACAGGACCGAGCTCACGGGAGCGGCGGGCTTGGGCGCGACGTTGGGCGCCTCGTAGAGGGAGAACAGCTCACCGTTGCCCATCTCGAAGAAGACCTGGCGGACCGTCATGTCGACGGAGATGGCGGAGGATTCGTCCGCGTCCCGTACCGCGCCGCCGCTGGAGTGGTTGGCCGCGGTGCGCAGGCCGTCGGCGGAGGTGGTGAAGCGGACGGTGCGCACGACGCGCAGTCCGAGGAGGTCGCGGTAGAAGCGCACGCCCTCGTCCATGTCCCGCGTGAACAGGACGAGGTGGTTGATGCCGGTGATCAGGCCGGTCGCCGGCCCGTTCTCCTGGAGGATGTGCCGGCGGCGCCGCGAGTCGTCGAGGTCCGGTGCGCCGGTGTCCCGGGGTGCTGTGGTGGTCATCGCGATCAACTCCTGAGTGTGGTGCGGGTGGGCGGTCGGTCCGGTCGGCGCAGGGCCGGCGCCCGGTCTGCTGCCGGGCGTGCCGTGCACGTGCCGCTGCGTCCTGTCGGCTGCGGGAAGGCGTGGCCGGGGGTGTCAGGCGTCGAGTACGAGCCGCGGGGAGCGTGACCGCGAGACGCACACCATCATCGTTCGGCCTGCGGTGCGCTCGTCCTCGCTGAGCACCTCGTCCCGGTGGTCGGGGGTTCCGGAGAGTACGGGTGTCTCGCACGACCCGCAGATTCCCTCCTGGCAGGACGAGTCGATGTCGATGCCGAGTTCTTCGGCCATCGCCAGCACGGACCGGTCGGGGGGCACGGTGACGGCGACGCCCGAGCGGGCGAATTCGACGTCGAAGGGGGTGTTCGCCTGTTCGTCCTGTGTCTCCCGGCGGGTGAAGCGCTCCGTGTGAAGGCGGTCACCGGCTACTAGGGCGCAGGCCTCCTCCACCGCGTTGAGCATGGAGTCGGGCCCGCAGCAGTAGATGGCGGTGTCGGGGTCGGCCCGGCCGACGAGAGTTGCCAGATCGGCCTGGCCGTCGGTGTCGCTCTCGTGGATGTGGACGCGGTCGGGTCCCAGTCCGAGCACTTCGTCGACGAAGGCCATGGAGTCGATCGCGCGCCCGCAGTACGTCAACTGCCACTGGCTGCCCGATGACGCTACGTGTGTGATCATCGGCAGGAGCGGGGTGATGCCGATCCCGCCGGCGATGAAGAGATAGCGCCGTGCGGACACCAGGGGAAAGTTGTTGCGAGGCCCGGTGACACGGACGGTACGGCCTTTCTCGAAGGTCTCGTGGATGTGGGCCGAGCCGCCGCGGCCGTCGGGGACGAGGAGAACGGCCACCTGCCATTGCCGGTGATCGGTCCTCCGGCCGCAGAGCGAGTACTGGCGTACGTACTCCACGCCGCGGGAGGTGAAGTGCAGGTCGATGTGCGCGCCGGGCTCCCAGGCCGGGAGGTCGCTGCCGTCCGGGGGGACGAGGGTGACGCGGAGGATTCCCTTGGCCACCAACTCTGCTGCGGTGACCGTCAGTTCCAGGTCGCTGGGAGGCATCGGTGTTCCTTACGGGGTGGGGCGGAGTCGGTCGGGCGGAGTCGTCGTGAAGGACCGGCAGCGGTGCGGGTGGCGGGCGCCCGCACCGCGAGGGGGCCTTGTTGGTTCAGATGTCGATGACGATCGTGGCGTTCTCGACTGAGACCGGGACGGTCTCCACGCCCTCACGCAGCCTTTCCAGCACGTCCGCCGGGACGACCGACACGGGATAGCCCCGCACCCGCTGGCGGGAGGTGAAGATGGTCCGCCCCGTCTTGATCTCGAACTCCCAGTGGTGCCAGGGGCAGGAGATGATCTCGCCCGTGCGCACCCAGCGGACCTCGGGCTGGCCGTCGGCCTTCACGTCGGCCTCCGATGTGCCGCGCACCGTTCCCTTGCACAGTGGGCCGCCCATGTGCGGACAGGTGTTCTTCAGCGCGTAGAACTCCCCGTCGACGTTGAAGACGCCGATGCCGCTCTTGACCCTGTCCGGATAGACGACTGTGGACGATCCCGGCGGCAGTTCGGCGGCCGGTCCCACTACATAACGCATGTTCTGGTCCTCGGGTTCGGTCGGGTCGTCGTCATGCGCTCGTGTCGGCGGCGAACCGTGCCGCCAGGCGCGGGTAGAACTGCATGGCGTTGCCGCCCAGGCACCGGGCTCGCTCCTGCTCGGACCAGGTGGGGAACACGTCCTTGGCGTCCGTGCCGTCCCAGTAGGGGTGCCGGCTGCCGTAGAGGACGAGCGAGGAGGTGTCGCCGCCGATGGTCCCGCTGGAGCGGGGGCTGTGCGGGGAGATCTCGTCCTCGGCCTGGGTGATGAAGCGGACGTGCTGTTCGAGGTAGGAGGTAGGGGGGTTGCTCACCCATGGGACCTCCAGGCGGTCGGACTGCCAGTCCTTGTCCGTGCGTACGACGAGCGACCGTGCCGCGTGCGCGCTCACGTCGCCGAATACGACGCGGAGGTCGGGCAGCCGCTCGAAGACGCCCGCGACGATGAAGCTGGTGAGCTGGGTGATGCCCGACAGTGGCCGGATGGCGTGTGTCTCGGCGTAGAAGCTGGGGAAGCCGACCTGTGAGGGCGGCGGTTCTATCAGGGTGCCGAGGTCGTCGTGGACGAAGACCACCAGGCCCCGTTCCGCTGCCGCGCGCCAGATGGGGAAGAAGCGCTGCTCGCCGTAAGTGGCCAGGGCCCGCGCCGGCACGACGATCTGAACGAAGCGGTCGTCGTCGGCCCAGCGGTCGATCTCGCGCAGGGCGACGTCGGTGTCGTTGAGAGCGATGCGGATGGAGCCCAGGAAGCGGCCCTCGGCCTCGGGAGCGGTGAGCCATCGTTCGAACAGCATCCTGTTCGCGGCGCTCGCCACCGCGGCGGCCTGTTGCGGGTTGGGCCAGTATCCGCGGGTGGTCGGGCTCAGCACGGCCAGGTCGACGCCGGCGTCGCGGAGACGGCCGGCGACAGCCGCCGGGTCGGCGGCCTGGTCCTCGGGCACCGACAACTGGTCGAACGGCGCGGCGTACCGGTCGCCGTACAGGCCGGGCAGCTTGAGGAGGTTCCAGGGCGAGCCGATTTCCTTGTTGAACTCGCCGTCGGGGAGGACGGGGTGAACCGCGCAGTCGATGATCACAGTCGGCCCGCCGCCCTGTCGAACCGGTCCGCCGGCCTTGTGGTGGGCAGATCGTAGAAGACGCGTGCGTTCTCCGACATGATGCGTTTCTTCACCTCGGGCTTCAGGGAGCGCGGCAGCGCCTTGCTCGGTGGGTCGTAGTCGTAGTGCGGGTAGTCGCTCGAGAACATGAGGAGGTCACCGGCCTCCGCTTCCTCGAACAGATCGGCGATCTGCTGGGGGTTGGGGGACTCCTCGATGGGCTGCGAGGCCCACCGGAAGTGGTCCCGCACGTATTGCATCGGTGTCTTGTGTGTCGCGAGTTCCTTGCTGGTGCGGCTCCAGTGCCGCTCCAGCCGGTCGATGACCGGCCGGTACCACAGGAAGCCTCCCTCGACGAAGAGGAACTGCAGCCCGGGGTGGCGGTCGAGGACGCCGTTGCAGATCCAGCTGGCCATGTGGGTCGCGTAGGCCATCGGTGCGATCAGGGAGTGGTATTCGACGAAGTACTGGAGCGGTCCGGTCGAGGTCCAGCCGAGCGGCTGGGTGGAGCCACCGCGAAAGTGCATGGCCACCGGGAGGTTGTGCCGGGCGGCGGCGGCCCAGATCGGGTCGTACATGGGGTGGCCGAAGGGCCGCGGTCCGTAGTGGCCGATGATCACCTGGCGGAAGCCGGGGTGCCCCGCCCACTTCTCGATCTCCCTGGCCGCGCCGACCGGGTCGTCGACGGCGATGGTGATCGATCCGACGTAGCGGTTCTCGGCGTTGTACTCGGACAGCCAGGTGGCGGCGAGCCATTCGTTGACTGCCGAGGCCAGGGCGGTGTCCAGGGCCGGATCGACGGTGAAGCCCCGGAAGCTCCAGGGCAGCAGGATGGCGTAGTCGATCGGGTCGTCGACGAAGAGCTGCTTTCCGCAGAGCTCGGGGTCGGATCCGATGTCCCCGTGATCGGGGTAGGCGTCCTTGCGGCCTCCGCCGTCGAGGGTCTTGTACGTGGCGCGGCTGAAGGGGACACGGTCGATGAGGGACCGGTCCCGCCAGGGGGCGTCCAGGTAGGAGACGAGTTCGTCGAAGGACCGCGGTTCGACATGGACGTCGGTGTCGATGACCTGGACCTCGACGGAGTCGAGTGAGCTGTCCGGGGGGCCCGGCCGGGGCTGCGTCGTTGTCATGGGGTGCGAGTCCCTTTCGCGTGCGGTGAGTGGGTTCATGCGCCGGTGGCGACGAGGCGTCCGACGATGCGGCCGTCGTGCTTGACGCGCTCGACGCGTGTGTCGAACGGGCGGGACAGGGCGTCCAGGTGGTCGAGGATGCGCAGCGAGTCGTTCTCGTCGGCCAGGACCGGGCAGCCACGCCGGGCGCGGCTCTGCCCGAATCCGGCGGTGACGGGCAGGAGTTCGCAGCCGGCGAGGGCGCCGTTGTCGTCGAAGTCGAACTGGGCGACCACGGACTCCCAGAAGCGCCGTTCGGTGGCGTAGCCGGTGACCCGGTCGTACAGGTCCGCCGCGGTGGAGTCGAGTGGCATGCCCTGCTGCTCGTAGACCTCGACCGGGAAGGAGGCCATGGTTTCGAGGGTGAAGATGAAGTTGCCCAGGGAGTAGCAGATGGGCCGGTTCCGGTAGAGCTCCATGCCGCGCAGCATGTGCGGGCCGGACCCGAGGATCGCGTTGGCGCCGGCGTCGATGAGCCGGTGGGCGAGGGGGCGCAGGAACTCCGCCCCGACCTCGGTGTTCCACCGGCCGTCGACGCCTTCGTGGCTGTGCAGCGCCACGAACACCAGGTCGGCCTGCTTGGTGGCCTCGTCCACGACGGCGGCCAGGGCGTCCACGTCCCGTTCCAGAGCGCCGGTGTGGATGTGCGAGCGCTCGTCCGGGGCGAAGTGCACACCCTCGACGGCGAATCCGTCCGCGGGCGGGCGGTCGTAGACGTTCATGTCCGGATAGGGGAAGGAAATGCCCGGGGCGGTGGTGCCGGTGGCGGCCACGTTGACCCCGGCCTCCGCGAGGATGCCCCGCAGCGTCTCGAACTTCTCCCGCTCGATGTAGTGCGTCTTCTGCAGCCGCACCGGAGCCATGCCGGGACGGCCGATGTCCCCCTCCCCCGGGTCGGCGGCGATCGACAGCCTGGCGTTGGACGAGCCGGCGGAGATCAGCGCGACCCGCCCCTGGCCGGTCTCGAGGTAGACGGGCCGTCGTGCTTCCCGCAGGGTGTGGCCGACACCGGCGAAGACCATGCCCCGCTTGTTCAACTCGGCGATGGACGCGGCGAGTCCGTTGGTGCCGTAGTCGGTGGCGTGGTTGTTGGCCATGCCGTAGAGGTCGAAGCCGAGCCGACCGAACTCGTCGAGCAGGTCCGGGTCGACGCCCACGTGGGTGCCGTGGTAGGTGGTGGACGGCATGCGGCCCGCTCCGGGGAAGACCATCTCCAGGTTGGTGAACGACACGTCCGCGGCCCGCACCCGCTCCACCACTTCGGTGAAGGCCGGGGCGCGCACCGCCGAGAGCCTCCTGGTCAGGATGGAGTCACCGGTTGCCACAAGGCGGGTCGTCATAGCAGTCCCTTTCACGTCGTTGCTCAGGCGCGGGGGCGAGGGCCCACGGGCCTTGCTGTCGGGCCGACCGCATCAGGCGGTACTCACGAGGGCGCGGGGGCAGTGCCGTCCCACCATCGGAAGCCGGGCTCCGGTGTGCTGCGCGAATGGACGCGTCACGCCGGCGGTCAGCGGCTCCCGGCGAGGCGTCACTGAAACTATGTAAATGAATTGCGACGCGAACGTCAAGAGCCCGGAGTGCGAAGCGAAGACGGGGCGGGGGTACAGAACCGCACAAATAACGCCCTGAACGCGATGACGCACACTCCTTGACGGGTCAAGGAGCAATCTATTCTAATGAATTTCATCCGGGCGTGATCCGCAGTCGTGCTCAGACGCCGGGCCGCGACCGGACGAAGACGAAGCGCACAGCAACAGCACACCCCCGCACTGTGCGCAGCAGTTGCTCCGCCGTCGACGGCCAGGGAGGCGCCATGCGGTCCATCGACCGGCCGCCGCCGTTAGGCCCACGCCGCACCGGGCGCCACCCCTGGTCGTCCCTCCGCGCCGGCATCTGACCGGCGCTCACCGTCCGAGTGCATCACCGCGGCACCGGGTCGGCTCCGCCGGACAACATCCCCGTCCTTGCCGAGCCGCCCGCGCGAAAGAGCACGGACGGGCATGGATCGCGACACCCCGCCGGCCGGCAACCGGGCGCACCGGACGCCGGCGGCCCAGGGCCCGCGATCCCCCGCGCATCGCCACCGCCGTGCCCGAGTGGCACCCCTCGACAAAGGAGTCGTATGCGATCTGCAGCCCCATCCCCGCGATCACCGGCCAGAACCAGGGCAGGCGTCGTCATGGCGCTCGTCGTCGGTGCGGTGGGCACGTACAAGGCGATCGAGTCCATGGCGTCGCCGGCCCTGCCGATCCTCCAGAACGAGCTCGGCGCGACCCGCGCCGAGATCGCCTGGGTGATCACAGGGGTCCTGCTGACCGGGCCGGTGGTGACACCCCTGATCGGCCGCCTGGGTGACATCTACGACAAGCGCCGAGTACTGCTCTGTGTGCTCTCGATCGTCGGCGCCGGGACACTGATCTCGGCGCTGTCGATCTCGGTACCGATGCTGATCACCGGGCAGCTCCTCCAGGGCTTCGGGTTGAGCACCGTGCCGCTGGCCGTCGGCATCATGAAGGAGACCCAGTCCGAGGAACGGCTGAAGTTCGGCAACGGCCTCATGGTCGGGACGATCTACGCGTGCACCGCGCTGGCGATGCTGGTGGCAGGTCCCATCGCCGACCACTTCCACTACAGCGCGCTGTTCTGGTTCCCGTTCGTCGTGCTGGTGGCGATGACCGTTCTGTCCTGGCGGCTCATCCCCTCGTGCCCTCCAGCCCCGGACGGCCCCACCCGCATCGACTTCATCGGGGCCGTGCTGTTCGGCGGCGGCCTCGCCGTCTTCCTGATCGCCTTGACCCACGCACCCGACTGGGGATGGACCTCGTCGGGCTTCCTGGGTCTTGTCGTCCTGGCAGGGGCACTTCTCGTGACCTTCGTGCTCGCCGAACTGAAGATCCGTGAGCCCCTCGTCGACATCCGGATCCTGCGCGGCCGACGGGTCGTCGCAGCCACCGTCCTCATGATCGTCGCCGGCCTTGTCATCAACATCTTCTTCGTCTCGATTCCGATGCAGGTCCAGCAGCCGGCCTCGACGGGATACGGGCTGGGTGCGACAGGAACGACAACCAGCCTCATTCTGGTGCCCGGTGTCCTGATCGGCACCGCGGCTCCCGTCGTCTCCTGGATCGAGAAGGCCGCGGGAACCCGGCTCGCCAACTTCTGTGGGCCGGCCATCATGGCCGTGGGATTTCTCTGCGCGACGCAGTCCGCCGGCAGTTTCGGTCTGACGACCGTGTCGATGCTCTGCGCCGGACTCGGGTCCGGGATCGCCATCGCACAGGCCATGAACCTGGTGGTCGCGGCGGTCCCCGCCGACCGCGTGGGCGCGTTCAGCGGGCTCAACTTCGTCGCCAAGGCCGTCGGGTCCACCTCCGGAGCACAGGTCTCCGCCAGCATCCTGTCGACCAACGCTGCGGACGCCGACCAGGCGCCGGACTGGACCGCCTTCCACACGATCTTCTTCCTGGGGCTCGCGTTCACGGTGCTGGCCCTCGTTGTCGGCCTGCTCGCCGACGGAAAACACGACAGTGCAGAGCCGGTTCAGGACCTCACCGACACGGAGGACGTCGTCGAACTCAGGCCGGGAAGCAGTCGCTGAGCCCACGACCGTGGCCCCCTGGGACCTGTCGGCCCCCGGGGGCCCGCTCGACGGCACGTGTCTCCGTGCTCATCGCACCGGTTCTCACGTGTCTCCATGTCATCGCACCGGTTCTTCCACCGGGCCACCGTGCACCCGTAGGGAGAACACCGCCGACCGCACCACCCTCGTTCGCCCGCCGCCGGAGCGGTTGTCCTCAGCGCCGCGTGTCACGCGGATCGTGGGCTCGTCAACCCGGCAGAGATCGGACCAGGTATGGTGACGGAGTGAGGTCGGTAGGGAAAAAGACGGCACGCCTCGTAGCGGGCGAACTCGTGCGTGAGATCACCACCGAGGGTCTGAACAGGCTGCCCTCCGAAGCCGAACTCCTCAAACGCTACCCCGTGAGCCGGCCCACGCTGCGGGAAGCGTTGCGCATCCTCGAAATGTACGGGGTCATTTCGCTCAAGCCCGGCCCGGGTGGCGGAGCAGTCGTCAATCAGGTCGCCAGCTACCAGTTCGCGAACTCCTCGTCGCTGTATTTCCACCTCCTTCAGCTGACTTTGCGTGACCTCATGGCCACCCGTCTGAGGTTGGAACCGTTCATGGCCCGTCTGGCAGCCGAGCGCGTCGCGCGCGGCGAAGTCGATCCCTCTGAAATCGACAGCGCCGGGGCCCCGGTACTCAGCGCGGACGACATTCATCTCTGTGTGGCCAGGCTTTCAAACGATCCGATTCTCCTGCTCGTTGCGGAGGCCCTTCGCGACCTCTTCTCCGCCGCGTCGAGCATGGAACGCGTCCGCAAAGGCATGGCCGGCAACGTGTCCCCCACGCACGAGGCCATCGAGAAGGCCGTGCGTGAGGGCTCCGCGAGCGACGCGGAGCAGCTCATGCGCGAGCACCTCGGCGACTACACCTCCAAGCTGGAGCAGCACTATCCGACCCTGCTGGACGAAGTCATCGCCTGGACCTAGAGGTCGGGCGCACACAGCTTGAATAGGTGACCTGCGCCAGGTGACTCATCCTCAAGGACGTGTCGGGGTCCCGGCGCACTCGCCACAGAATCTCGAAATGGGCCCGCTGCAGCCCCATCTCGTCCTCGGCGGAGCCGAACCGCAAGCAGCCGGGCCTGGCATCAAGAGCTCACGTCCGGATCTCACGTCCGATCGAGCAGTTCAGAGGACCAGTTGGGCCAGCAGCCACACGTTGAGCACGATGACCAAGCCGGCGGCGAGGACCGCACAGGCCGTGGTGGTCGGGCGGTTCGCCCAGCGGCCCATCAGCGCCTTGTCCCGGGTGAAGAGAATGAGGGGCAGCAGGACGAAGGGAATCCCGAAAGAGAGCACCACCTGACTCAATACCAGCGCTTCAGTCGGGCTCATGCCACTGAGGAGCACCGCCAAGGCGGGCACCAGTGTCACGACCCGCCTCAGAAGAACGGGGACGCCGCGTCGCAGGAAACCGCCCATCACGATCTGCCCCGTGTACGCTCCGACGCTCGTGCCGGCGAGGCCGGACACCAGCAGCGCCACGGCGAACGCCGCTGCCGCGGCCGGTCCGACCAGTCGGCCGTACGCCTCGTAGGCCGCATTCAACGAGTCCCCCGCAGCGGGCGCCTTTCCGTACAGGGAAGTGGCGGCCGTGATGAGGAGGGCGGCGTTGACCGCTCCGGCCACCGCCAGCGCGATGAGCACGTCGGCGCGCACGTGGCGCAGCATCCGTCGGTGCGACGCCTCCACGCCGGTTTCCGTTCCTTGTCCTTCCCTGTCCTCGACTGCCGCGAGGGCATGCCGTTGTTCGCTGGTGAGAGCGGAGTGGAGGTAGACCACGTGCGGCATGACCGTGGCTCCCACGATGCTGCCGGCCATCACCAGGCTGTCGCCCCCGCGCAGGTGGGGTACGAGGCCGACTACGGAGCGGGCTACGCCGTCGGCGGCGACGACTTGGCTGAGGAACACGCCGAGCAGCAGGGTCAGTGAGAGGGTCATCAGGAGTTCGAACCTGCGCCTGCCTCTGCCGCGCATCGGGAGCAGGGCGAGTGAGACGACGGCGGTGACGGCACCGCCGACGGGCAGGGGCAGACCGAACAGGATGTTCAAGGCGATGGCCCCGCCGATCACTTCGGCCAGGTCGGTCATTATCACGACGGCCTCGGCCTGGAGCCACAGCCCGATCACCACCGGCCGCGGGTAGTGTCGGCGGCAGAGCTGCGGCAGACTCTCCCCGGTCGCCGATCCGAGTTTGGCGGAGAGGTACTGCACGAGC
Organism: Streptomyces sp. NPDC026672; assembly: GCF_040638185.1. NCBI lineage: Bacteria > Bacillati > Actinomycetota > Actinomycetes > Kitasatosporales > Streptomycetaceae > Streptomyces > Streptomyces sp. NPDC026672. The sequence goes on along the minus strand of NZ_JBEZXS010000019.1, from coordinate 36,972 downwards.
ATCGCGACGAGGTTGGCCGCCACGACCACCCACAGCAGCAGCGGGCCGAAGGTGACTCCTGCCTGGACGTTGGCCGCGAAGTTCCCTGGATCGACGTAGGCGACTGCGGCCACGAACGCCGGTCCAAGCAGAGCGATCGAGAATCCGGTGGGCGGTCGCGGGCTCGGGGGGAGCCTGCGTGTGCCCGCCCCCGAAGGCGATCCGGGCGGTGCACAGGCATCCGGGCTCCCGCCCTGTTGCGGGTGCGGCATGTGTGGGCTCCATCCGATGGGGCCGGGGCGCGCCGTTCAGCGAGGTGCCACCTGGCACCGCGCGCCTTGAAGGACTGCGTATGAGGTCGGAGGGCGGCGTGCTGGACACGGAGCGTCCACGGCTCCTCGTCCGCGGGCGGTCGCGACGCTCGCCAACGGCCGGCAACCGTGCCGCAGGGCAGGGGTCAGTGCCGGGAGGTCACGAGGATCGCGACGGAGGCGAGGAGCAGGGCGAGTCCGCTCAGCAACACCGTGCGGCCGTGTGCACGCCACCAGTTCAGCCTGCGCGCCATTGCGTCGGAGGTCATGTCGGTGTCCGCCGAGCGGATCGCGAGCAGGAGAAGCCCCGTGACGAGGCTCAGGGCTGCCGCGAAGCAGGCCAGCCGGACGAACACGTCCTGCGGGGTCGACGTGGCCGACATCAGCTTGTGCCCTTCTCCCGGCAGGCACGGTCCGTTCGCTCCTCCGGGAGCGTGGCGCACCGGCGCTTCCCTCCCGCGGAGTGCGGCCACTTGGGTTCTGCGGGGTGCGCGGGGCAAGGGTGTGAATGTGCGTGCATCGGCGTTCACGGCGCTTTCTCTGCGGCTCAGGAAAGACGGCTGGCAGTCCAGCGAGCTCCCTCTGTGAAATTCATTCAAATAGATTTCACCCGGAGCTGTCAACGGCAGCGACCGTCTACGCACCACGGGGGCGCCGAAGGTGATCCGGCCCAGCCCACGGCTCCGCCTTCTCGCAGGGCGAGACAGGGCGAGGCCGAGGCCGCCGTGCGAAAAGGCGTGCAGGACCGCGCCGAGACGGTCCGACGGCTCACCGCAGTGGCCACCGTTACTGTTCCTTGCCTCCCGCGACGTGCAGCGCCTCCGAGTCCAGGTGGGCGAGGAGTGTTTCGCCGATCGCGGTGAGCTGGTCACGTGCCTCCTCGCTCAGCGGGGCCAGGACGTGGTCGCGGACGCTGCACGCGTATACGGGTGCCGCCTGCTCGGCCCGAGCGAGACCTTCGTCGGTCAGAACGGCCAGCCACCCTCGTCGATCCCCTTCGGGAACTTCGCGGCGCACCAGGCCGTCCGCCTCCAGGCGGCCGACCGCGTGAGTGATCCGGCTGGACTTGGAGTGGGTGATCTCCGCCAGGCGGCTCATGCGCAGAGCTCGGCCGGGCGCCCTGCGCAGCCGCCACAGGATGTCGAAGTAGGTGCGGGGCAGGCCCGTCTTCCGCTCGAGGTCGGCGTCCAGGCGGGCCGAGACGGCTTCCCATGCGCGATTGAAGGCGCGGAAGATCCGCAGCTCGTCCGGGCTGAGCCAGTCACGCTCCTCGTCACTCATCACATCTACTACAGTACTGCACTATCTAGCGCTGTAGTAATCTGAGCGCTTCCCGTACGTGATCACGCGCAGGGGCGACCGTCACGGAATCTCCTTCACGTCGGAGCACTCGTCGTGTCCCGACCGGCCAGGAGCGGCGAGCCGGCCATGGATGCCTGTCGTCGGCACGTCGGGCCGACGACGCGAAGGACTACCGGACGGTGTTCGTCAGACTCGCCGCGTAGACGGCCGCCATGGACTGGAAGTAGGCCAGCACCACCGGGCCGAAGGGCTGGGCGGAACGTCGCAGCACACCGAGGCTCCCCCAGCGACGGTCGCCGAGCACCACAGGCGTGAATACCGCGATCCGCGACTCCGCCGCGTTCGGGAGCGCGGCGGTTCGGGCGTAGGACAACAGTATCGTCGGGTCCTTGGACCGAGGGCGCCCCCGGCTCGTAGACCTCGGAAAACGCCCCCGCCACCCCGGCGACGATGCACTCCCGGCTCGCTCACCCGGTCAGGACAGCGTTCCGCGCCGCAGACCTGGCCCTTGCCGGGACACGGCTCCTCCGCTGCTCTACTGCGCGCTGTCGTACTCCTCCCGTGCGCGGTCCACGCGCTCGACATTGGCCTCGGCCCACTTCTTGACCTGGAGGAGCAGCTCGTAGAGCTCCAGGCCCAGGGCGCTGAGTTCGTAGTCGACACGTACCGGCACGGTGGGCGTGACGGTGCGGGTCAGCATGCCGTCACGCTCCAGGCCGCGGAGGGTCTGGGTGAGCATCTTCTGGCTCACGTCCGGGATCTCGCGGCTGAGCTCGCCGTACCTCAAAGAGCCTCGCATGCCGAGAGCGCCGATGACCTGTGTGACCCACCGGTTGCTGACGTTGTTGAGCAGGGCGACCGCCGGGCAGGCACGGAAGAGCGCGGGCTCCGTGGCGGATCGACGCGGGGTCGTGGTCGGCATCGTGGTCTCCTCTCGCCGATAACACCATTCCATCATGGGTGCGCTACGAACCCAAAAGTGCCTACTTTCCTCTGGAACGTAACTCTTCCTAGGCTTGCAACGGTTCCGGCTCGCTGCCGGATCCCAGACGAAACCGAGGGAGAACAGTGGTGATCCAGCAGAGGATGCGGGCCGTCGTGGTCCGCCGAGCCGGTGGCCCGGACAGCGTCGAGGTGATCGAGGTCGAACGGCCCGAGCCGGGACTGGCCCAGGTACGCGTCCGGGTACACGCCGCGACGCTCAACCCCGTCGACGCCGGTGTCTGGAGTGGTGTCTTCGGCCGGCCCGCGGACGGCGGTCACCTGGCGCTCGGGTGGGAGTTCTCCGGCGTCGTCGACGCGGTCGGGCCGATGGCGAACCACGCCCCGGGCGACGCCGTCATCGGCTACGTCCAGGGGCCGGTACTGACCCACGGCGCGCAGGCCGAGTACGTCGTCGCGCCGGCCAACGCCGTTGCCCCGGCACCGGACGGGATCGACCTCACCGCCGCGGCCACCATCCCGCTGCCCGGTCTCACCGCCTCCCAGGGGCTCGATCTCCTGGCGCTGTCGGCAGGCTCCACCGTTCTGGTCGCCGGTGCGGCCGGCGCCGTGGGCGGATACGCCGTCCAGCTCGCCAAGGCCCAGGGAATGCGGGTGATCGGTCTCGACCTTCCCGGCACGGAGGAGACGGTGGTGGATCAGCTCGGCGCGGATCGTTTCGTCGCATCCGGTGAGCACCCCGCCGACGCCGTCCTGGAGATCTGCCCCGGCCGCGTCGACGGCGTGCTGGACGCCGCCTCGCTCGGCAGCCGGGTGATCGAGGCGGTCAAGGACGGCGGCTCGTACGTCACCACCGACCCGAGACCCGAGTTCCTGCCCGCCCCGGGCCGCGGCGTCCGCCGACGCGTCGTGCTGGCAGCGGGCGACGGCGCCCGGCTCTCGACCCTGGCCGACCATGCCGCCGCGGGGCGCCTCACCCTCCGCGTCGCCGAGACCTACCCGCTGACCGAGGCCCGCCGCGCACACGAACGGCTGGCAGCGGGCGGCCTCCGGGGCAAGATCGTCCTCCTCCCCTGACCCCCGCCCCACCCGAACCGCATCCCCTCAACAAGGAGCACCGTCATGGAACTCGAGAACAAGGTGGCCTACGTCACCGGTGCGGCCTCCGGCATCGGCCGGGCGGAAGCGATCCGCTTCGCCCGCGCCGGCGCCCGTGTCGCCGTCGTCGACCGCGACACCGCGGCGGCCGAGAAGGTCGTGGCCGAGATCGAGGCCGCCGGCGGCACCGCCGGCGCGTTCCACGCCGACCTCGCCGAGCCGGCCTCGGCGCAGGCCGCCGTCGAGGCGGCGCTCGGCCGATTCGGCCGCATCGACGTGCTCGGCTACACCGCCGGCATGTTCGACGGCGGACTGCCGTCCCACGAAGTCGGCGTCGAGCGCTGGAGCCAGGTCTTCGCGGTCAACCTCGGAGGCCTGTTCCACACCACCAATGCCGTACTGCCCCAGATGATCGAGCGAGGGTCCGGCGCCATCGTCATCGTCGCCTCCAACGCCGGCCTGATCGGCGGTGGAGGCGGGGCCGCCTACACCGCCTCCAAGCACGCCGTGGTCGGCTACGGCCGCCAACTGGCCGTCGACTACGGCCCACGGGGAATCCGCACCAACGTCATCGCCCCCGGCCTCATCGAGACCCCCATGGCCGCGGCCGTGGTGGCCGACCCGCACGCCCAGGAACTCATGCGCCGCTCACCCGCGGGCCGGCACGGTCAGCCCGAGGAGATCGCCGAGGCGGCGCTGTTCCTGGCCGGCGACGCCGCCAGTTACATCCACGGCGTCGTCCTCTCCGTGGACGGCGGCCGTCTCGCCAGCGTCGCCTGACCCCGACCACCCCTCCGGCATAGACCGACAAGGAAGCAGCCCATGTCCATCACCGAGACCAACACCCAGGTCGCCCTCAGCCTCCTCGACGCCTTCACCGCGGGCGACGTCGACAAGATCGTCTCCCTGCTCGCCGACGACGCGACCTGGTGGGCGGCAGGCTCCGTCCCCGGAGTCTCCGGAAGCCGCACCAAGGCGGAAGTCACCACCGCCGTCGCCGGCATGGCCGACCTCAGTGTGACCGGCACCCTGCCCACCACGATCCACCGCACCATCGCCCAGGGTGACCTCGTGGCGATCGAAGCCTCCACCGACGCCCGCTTCACCAACGGCAAGACCTACCAGAACCAGTACATGTTCCTGATCCGGGTCCGCGACGGCGAGATCGTCGAGATCAAGGAGTACATGGACACCGAACTCGCCCGATCCACCTTCCTGGGCTGACCCGAGCACGGGCCTGGGAACCAGCCATGACATGTTCCATCGACCCCCCACTCACCCCCGCCCTTGCGGTGCTGCCCGCCATCGATGTCCACGACCCCGAAACGGCACGCGCCACGGAACACGCGATTCTGTCGGAGCTGCCGGCTCCGCCCCTCCACGACCTCACCGTCGAGGAGCGCCGCGTACCCGAGCCCGACGCGGCCCCCGACGTCGACATCCGGATCTACCGACCGCGGCATGCCTCGCAGCCGTTGCCCGGCATCCTGAAGATCCACGGCGGTGGATTCGTCACCGGCGGCCTCGACACCGACCATGCCGCCGCGGCAGCACTGGCGAGCAGCCGTGGTCGTCTCGGTCGACTACCGGCTCGCACCGGAACATCCCTACCCCGCAGCCGTGCAGGACTGCTACGCAGTCCTCACCTGGCTCGCGGCCTCGACCGACGAGCCGGCCATTGACCCAGCCCGAATCGCCGTCCACGGCGAGAGCGCGGGCGGAGGACTCGCCGCCGTCGTCACCCTCATGGCCCGGGACCGCGGCGGACCCCGACTCGCCTTCCAGTTCCTGAGCATCTCCGAACTCGACGATCGTGTTGAGACGCCGTCGATGCTCGCCCAGCCGACACCCCGGTGTGGAACAGGCCGAACGCGGAAGCCAGTTGGTCGGCCCATCTCGGCGAGACGGCGGGGTCGGCCGACGTCACTGCGTATGCCGCGCCGGCACGGGCGGATGACCTCGTGGGTCTCCCGCCCGCCTACGTGAGTGTTTGTCAATTCGATCCGCTGCGGGACGAGGGAATCGAGTACGCCCGACGCCTCGCGCATGCCAATTTCCCCGTCCGCATGGACAACGATTCAGATGTCCACATGAACAAAGGGCCGGCTTGCACCCGCGAGCCGGTCCCCCTCTTTTTACTTCAATGGGACATCGCCCGGACACTCGTTTCACCGACGAGTGGCATCCGATGCGCCGACGGTCGCGTCCCAGCTCATCAAAAGCTTGAGACGCTCCTCCGAAGGTGAGCCGACGTTGACGGTGTACGCCGAGATGAACTGCCCTTCCGAGCGGTCGATCAGGAATGTCTCGAAGTTCACGGTGATATTCCCGACAGACTCGTGGTAGATCTCCTTGGTGCCGTGGCCGTGCTTGTAGAGGCGATAGTCCGCCCAGAAACGCGCGAATTCCTCCGAAGCGACGGAGAGCTCCCCGACCAGGCGCTCGAGCGCCGGGTCCGGCACGCGCGGGTCACGGGCCGCACGCAAGGAGGCCACGATGCCCCTCGCGACCTCGTCCCACTGCGGATACCGGATACGCGCCTCCGGATCGAGGAACAACCACCGGGCGATATTGCGATCCGCCACCGGCATCGCCCCGAAGTCGGTCAAAAGGGCCGCGGCCGCCCGGTTCCAGGCAAGCACCTCGAACCGAGGCCCCTGCAAAATCGCGGGGGTGGGGTCCATGGCCTCGATAAGGGTACGCAGGCCCACGCGAACGCTGATCTTCTCGGGCCGGCTGCGCCGTGGCCGGCTCGGACGCGGCTCCACCAGGGCACGCAGATGCTGGCGCTCGTAGTCGTCCAGGCGCAGGGCGTCCTCGATCGCTGTCAGCACTTGATCCGAGACATGGCCGACACGCCCTTGCTCAAGGCGGGCGTAGTAGTCGACGCTCACTCCCGCGAGCACGGCGACCTCCTCCCGGCGCAGCCCCTTGCCCCGTCGGGGCGTCGGCGAAGGAGGCAATCCGACGTCAGCCGGCTCAAGGGCCGCACGGCGCGAGGTGAGGAACTCGCGAAGAGTGTCGGGCATGGTCATTGCCCCATATTCCCGTATGGGGTGGTGGGTGGGCGATGGCTTAGCTGGTACTGGCAGTACCGGTTTGGCAGAGCCTGCTATGTCCTTCCGGGCCGGGGATGCCGCCGCTGTTATGGAAGAGACCCGATGAACACCCCCAAGGGAGAGTCATTCCATGACTGCGGCCGACACCACCGTGAAGATGGTGCAGCTGGCGCACCCGCGCGCCGACATCGGCGTCCAGGAATTCCACGACCACTGGCGCCACCCCCACGCGACCCTCGTCCGTGACATCCGCCCCATCCGGCACTACGTCCAGAACCACCGCATCACCAGCGATGTCTTCACCGACTCCGACTCGACCTACCGGGGCATCGCCGAATGCTGGTTCGACAGCCTCGCCTCGAACCAGGGCCTGGCCACCGACCCGCAGTACGTCAACCACGTGGGCCCCGACGAGCCGGAGTTCGTCGACCAGTCCAAGCACCTGATCACCATCACGACCGAGCAGGTGATCCACACCAACCGCGGTGACATCGCCCCCGACGCCCCGGCCGGCGACCTGTACTGGTCCGACAAGGACGCCCCCACCTACATCGCCCTGTGGCAGTTCGTCCGCGACCACTCCGCCCACTGGAGCCGCGAGGAGTCCCTGAAGGTCTCCCACTCCCTCGACGCCTTCCGCCAGGTCATCAACCGCAGCGTCGACCCCACCTCCGACATCGCGGCCGTACGCCAGTTCTACTGGCCCTCCCTCACCGCCTTCGAACATGCCGTGACCACCCACCCCACCGCCTTCGAAGACCTCCGCGCCACACCCGATTCCTTCCTCTTCCTCACCCACGCCGAACGCATCTTCTGAACAACGGCCCGACACGAAACACCACGATGGATGGCCACGATGGATGGCGAGGAACCATGACCGTCCGGAGTGACTCCCGGACGGTCCTAGCCGAGATCGAACGACAGTGTTCGGTCTCCGAACGAGCCGGTTCCGACCGTCCACCTCGCTCCGCCGCCGGAACCCAGTGACAGGCGAGGGCGGAGCCGGGCATCAGCTCACATCACTGTCAGCAACCAGAGCACACAGAAAGTACCAAGCGAATGATCGAGACCGTCCAGATCCAGGCGGCGTTCCAGGCCCTCCGCGCCGGACGGCGGGCCATGCGCGCCACCACCGCCGAGCAGCGCATCGAACTGCTCGAGAATCTCCGAGCCGAAATCCAGCGCCGCAAGACGGACATCATCGAGGCCATTCACCAAGATCTCGGGCGTCCGCTGACCGACGAGGGCGAGTTCGCCACGATAATGGGCAACATCGACATGGTCCACGCGCACCTCAAGGAGTGGATGGAGCCCGTCACCGTCGAGAAGTCCCCCACTTCCCCGGAGGCCGAGGCGATCTACATCAAGTACGAGCCCCGCGGGGTCGTCCTCCTGTTCGGGACCTGGGACTTCCCGTTCGGGATGTTCTTCTCCCCGCTCATCCAGGCGGTTGCCGCAGGCAACACGGTACTGGGGAAGACCAGTTCCATGGCGCCCGCGTCCGGCACCGTCGCCGCGGAGATCGTGCGAGCCGTATTCGGCCCGGACCAGGTCGCCGTGTTCGAAGCCGACGACGTGGAGACCACCGCCGACGGGCGCAGCCTCAACAACGTCCTGCTCGACCTGCCGGTCGACCACATCTTCCTGACCGGCAGCCCCAAGGTCGGCAAGGAGATAGTCAAGGCCGCCTCTCGGCATCTGGCGACGTTCACCCTCGAGCTCGGCGGCAAGTCGCCGGCCATCCTCGACGAGACCGCCGACCTCGACCTCGCTGCCGGGGCCTTCGTCGGCGGCAAGGCCGGCTACCAGGGACAGACCTGCCTGAGTGTGGACTACGTCTGGGTCCCGGAGGGGCTGCGCGACACCTTCATCGAGAAGTACGCCGCCGCTCTCCAGCGGGCCTACTACGTCGACGGCGAGTACCAGCTCGACCGGGACCAGCGCATCGTCAACCGGCGCAACTACGACCGGGTGAAGGGCTATCTCACCGAGGCGGTCGAGCGCGGTGCGAAGGTCGCGTTCGGCGGAAGCACCTGGGACGACGAACTCACCATCGAGCCGACGGTGTTGCTCGACACCCCCCTGGACACCGACGTCGTCCAGGAAGAGATCTTCGGCCCCATCCTGCCCGTGATGACCTACACGGACGTGGAAGAGATCTTCGCGCACTCCGACTCGCTCGGTAAGCCGCTCGGCTTCTACATCTACTCCGAGGACCAGCAGTTCATCGACCACATCCTCGACAACACCACTTCCGGGGGCGTCACGGTGAACGGTCATGTCGTCCACTGGCTCGAAGAGAACCTCCCCTTCGGGGGCGTCAACTCCAGCGGCTACGGCCGGTATCACGGCGTGTGGGGCTTCAGGGAACTGTCCAACACCCGATCGGTGTTCCACGTGAAGACCACCTGACGCGGACAGCCGCGAACTCACGTCTGATCCAACGATCAGACGTGAGACTCCACGGCGGTTGCTGTTCGAGACACCGCGGCCAGGGCCCAGTCGTCGGCGAGGTCATCGGCACCCGCCTCCCGCTCGGTGGGGTCCATGCGGAGTCGCCGAAGCTCCAGGCAGAGCGATGCGGGCGCGCCGAAGCGAAGCGGCAGGCACGCGAGGCGCTATGGACGCTGTCCGCCTGGCCCGAGCGAGGGGCCAGTGCCGATCGGCATGATCCGGCTGCCCTGACTCAGACGTCATCTCGTGTGGATCGATAGCCTGCCGGTCCTGGTTCCACTCGTTGAGCGGCTGGTGCCGGATGAGTTGTGGGAGTTGTTGCAGCGGGTGGTCCCGGAGGCTCCGTCGCGGCCTCAGGGCGGCGGCTCACCGGCGCTTTGCCGAGTGGTCGAAGGCTCGGGTGTGGGCAAAGCTCCACCACTTGGTCCTCGACGAGCTCGGCGCCCGCGGCGAGCTGGACCGGTCCCACTGCGCGATCGACTCCGCGAACATGCGGGCCCTCACGCCGAGGCGGGAGCGCGTTCGGGTGGCACGGTGTGTACGTCGTGCCGGTCGGCCCGGTTCTGCAGGGCGCACTTGCAGGCGTGGTCGAGATGACGCAGGCCGGCGAGGTTCCGCTTCCCGCTCGTCCGCCCCGTGTGGCGTGTGCAGGGAATATGCAGGACGTGTATGCGCCGTATCTCGTGTGTCTGCCACAGGGTGCCAGAGTTTTTCCACGAGGCGTCCGGCGGCGAAGGAGCGGGCTGTTGAACACACGATGGCGAGGAGTCACTGTGCTCGGAGTGTCCGCGGGCTCCGGCAAGACGAGCGTTTCCGGTCACATCCTGCGCGCACTCACCGATCGTGGAGTTCCGGTCAGGCCCTTCAAGGCCGTCGCCGTGGTGGATCCCGATGATCCGGCCTATCCGGACGTGCCCGGCCCGCTGCGCGGAGCACTCCACAACTGCGGTGCCGCCCGTGTCCGACCACGGTGGTGGCACAACCCGGTCACGGTGGTTCCCGACCGGCAGCGGCGGCACGAAGGCGAACTGTTCCTGTGCGGCGCTCCGGCCGGCGACGTCCCCATCCGCGGGCAGGACAGCATCGACCTGCACCGCATCTCGCCCCGGCTGCACAAGAAGTGTGTCGACGCGGTGCACGAGGCGCTGCGTCAGGAACCGGCCCAGTTGGTGATCGAGGGCGCGGGCGCGGTGGGTGAACTGGATCCCGAGCACGATCTGGCCAATCACCTCGCCCCGGTCTCCGCCGGTCTGCCCGTGATGCTCGTGGTGAACGCGGCTCGTTCCGGGCACGTCACCGCGTTGGCCGGCGTACGGCACCTGGTGGCGCCGGAACTGCTGCGGCTGATACGCGGCCATGTGCTCAACCAGGTACGCGACACCGAACACGCTCGCGCCACCGCCGAGAGGACCCGGCGGGGCTCGGACTTCCCGCTCCTGGCCACCATGCCCGAGGCGCTGCTCCCCGACGGTTATGACGGAACCCCGGAGAAACTCCAGCCGATCTATGACCGAGGAGCCGGCGACGTGATCCGCTCCGGGCTGCTGGACCGGCTCGGGCTGGACCTTTCCGTACGCGACCGCGAGGCGGTGGCGGCCGAGTGAACGCCATCAGCACTCGGGGTCTGCGCAGGACGTTCGCCCGGAAGGCCACCGAAAAGGTCGCGCTGCACGGAGTTGACATCGATGTCCCGGAGGGCGAGGTGCACGGCCTGCTCGGGCCCAACGGTGCGGGCAAGAGCACACTCTGCAAGGTCCTTTCCACCGTGCTGCTCCCCACCGCCGGTACCGCAAGTGTCATGGGCCGGGACGTGACCACCAGCACCGCCGCCGTACGGTCGCTGATCGGAGTCTCCCTCGGCGGCGACCGCGGACTGTACGGCAGGTTGTCGGCCCGGCAGAACCTCCGTTACTGGGGTGCGTTGTACGGGTTGAACGGCCGCTCCCTGGACGCACGAGTGGCGATGCTCCTCGACCGGGTGGGCCTGTCCGCCCAGGCGGACGACAGGGCCGAGACGTTCTCCCGGGGCATGAAGCAGCGTCTGCACCTGGCACGGGCCATCGTCCACGACCCTCCTGTGCTGCTGCTGGACGAGCCGACCGCCGGCCTGGACCCGGTCGCGGCGCACGGGTTCCGGAGCATCGTCGAGGAACTGCGCCGGGAGCGGCGTACCGTCCTGCTGGCCACCCACGACATGGCCGAGGCCGAGGCGCTGTGTGCTCGGGTGACACTCATCGACGGCGGCCGGGTACTGGCCACCGACAACCCACGCACCCTGGGCGAACGGGTGTCGGGGCACCAGCGGGTGGAAGCCGTGGACGCCCCCGCCGCCCTCCTCGCCGAGCTGCGCCGCCTGCCCGGGGTCCGGGGCGTCGAACACCACCCGGACGCCGTGGCGCGGATCGCCGTCGACGACGACCGCAGTGCCCGCGAGGTGCTGCGGCGGCTGGTGGACGCGGACGTCACCCGTGTCGCCGTCGTACGGCCGAACCTCGCCGAGATGTATCTCGACCTCGTCGGGGGACGCGGCATGGAGGTGGGCCGGTGACCGGTTCGTTCACCGCCGCGCCGGCCGCCTTCCGGCTCCAGACGACACTGCTGTTGCGTTCGCCCGGCAGCCTGCAACCGCTGTTCACCGCTCCCTTGTACACACTGATCTTCACAGCGATGGCCGAACACTCCGGCAGCCCGGAGAATCCGGGCTACGCGATCGTGGTGCCGGTGTTGATCTCGCTGTGGACCATGGCGCTGCTCACCGCCGGCGACCTGATCGCCCAGGACCGCTTCGACGGCACGCTCGAACTGCTGGTGGCGGCCCCGGCCGGGACGGCAGTGGTGACCACCGCACGCATCGCCGCCGTCACCGGGGTCAGCCTGGCCGCCGTCGTCGAGTGCTGGTGCACCTCGGCACTGGTGGCCGGCGCCTGGCCACCTGTCCACCATCCCTTCTTGCTCGCCGCCGGGGCGGTGGCGACGGCGGTCGCCCTGACGTGCGCGGCCTGTCTGATGGCGGCGGGTTTTGTGCTGGCGCGCTCGGCCCGGGTGTTCCAGAACGCGCTGAGTTATCCGCTCTACCTGCTCGCCGGGCTCACCGTGCCCGTCAGCGCGATGCCCGACTGGGTACGTCCGCTGAGTCGGCTGTTCTTCCTGTCTTGGTCCGCCGACCTGCTGCGCCGTTCGGTCGCGGAGGCGCCGGTGCCCGACCCGGCGGGGCGGCTGGCGGCCACCGTGCTGCTCGGCCTGGTCTGGTACGCGGTGGCTCTGCTCGCCTTCCGCGTGGTCTTGACCCGGGTACGCGCCACCGGAACGGTGGGCCTGGTATGAGCATCGTGCCCGACGCTCTCCCCGCCGCCGCGCGGGCCGTGCAGTGCGGGGCCGTCAACGGCCTGGCGGATCTGCGGGCGATCAACACCTGGTGGTCGTGGACCTTCGGCTGGCTGGCCCGAATGGTGTGTCAGGTGCTGTTCTTCGCCGTCTCGGCGACCGTACTGGGCCCCGAGGCCGACGCGAAGTTCCTGGTCGTCGGCAACGCGGTCGCGGTGTGCGCGATCGAGGCGATGATGGTGGTCGCCTCCAGCGCCTGGGAACGCCGGGCAGGGACGCTGCCCCTGCTGGTGACCGGTCCGGCGAATCCGGTGTGGGTACTGGCGGGGCGGGGCGTGCAGTGGCTGCTCAGCGGTACGGCCACTTCGTTCATCGCGTTCTGCCTGCTGCTGCCGCCCTTCGGGGTGCGCCTGTCGGCAGGCGTGGTACTGGCCGCCGTACCGCTGATCGCCTGTGCCTCGGTGTCCACCTACTGTTTCGGGCTCTTCGTGGCGACTGTCGTGCTCGGCTTCCCGTCGCTGCGCAATGTCGCCGCCAACGCGTCGTTCCTCGTGATGATGGCGGTCTGCGGCGTCGAGGTGCCGCGGGACTTCTGGCCGGGGCCGGTCCGCGCGGTCGCCGAGCTCCTCCCGCTCACCCATGAACTGCGCGCCGTACGGCGCCTGCTGGCCGGGGCCCCGGCGGACGCGGTGGCCGGCCCCGCCGCGCTGGGGCTGCTGGTGGGGTGCGGCTGGCTGGCGCTGACCGTACTCGCCCTGCACCGGCTCGTCGAGCGTGGACGGCGCGACGGGTCGATCGAGTTCACCTCGTGAGCCCACCGCTGTCACGGGACGCGCCGCACCCGGTGCGGCCGCACGGACTCCCGGCGCTACCTGCCGCCGGGCCGCAACGGACATGGAGAGGAGGGGATTTCGATGGAGCGTAACCACGCGACCGGGCTTCGCCCGCGGCTGGACAAGGTGAAGGTCGGCGACAAGGCGTAAGTCACCGAGTGCCATCCGTGTGCCGCCGCGGAAGCGCCTGTCCGCGGCGGCACGTGCCGTGCCGGCGACCGAGACCGATGGACGACGAGGGGCGGGACCCGTGGAGAAGTACCGACTGACCGGCGGAGTGACGCTGCTGGGACGTGCCGAGGACCACTGGCGAACCACCAGCCTGTGCCTGGCGGTGGACTTCGGATCGCGCCATGACCCGCCCGGGGGCGGCGGAACCGCTCACCTCCTGGAGCATCTCCTGATGTCCGCCCCTACGGCACAAGGCTGTTCGCTCGTCGAGTACGTGCAGCGGCTCGGCGGCAGCGCCAACGCGACCACCGGCCTGGACCGCATGCTCTTCGAGGTCCGGGTGCTCAACCGGGACGCTCTTGAAGTCGCTGCGCTGCTCGCCCGGTCGGTGCTGCGGCCGGTCCTGACCGAAAAGACGCTGGACGGCGAACGGAAGGTCGTCCTGCAGGAGTTGGCAGCGGCGGCGGCCGACCCCAGTGACGTCGTGCAGGACGCGTTCCTCGGCCGGATCTTCGCCGGACATCCACTGGGCCGACCGGTCGGCGGTACTCCCGCCGAGTTGCTCGACACCGGCGTCCGGACGGTCCTCGATGTCCACCGCGACCGTTTCCTGAGGCGTCCGATGACGCTCGCGGCCGTGGGCGGCACCCCCCTGGCGGCGCTGCGTGCGGCGCTCGCGGACTCCCCGCTGGGGGAACCGCCGGTGGACCCGCCCTGGCCGGGGGAAGGCGCGGGCGCGCCGAAACCGCTCGTCTCCGGTCCGGCGGTGCACTGGCCCGCAGACGGTTTCTGCTGGCTCTCCGTGGGCGGGCGGGCGCCCGCCGTCCACGACGAGCGGCGGCACGCGTACACGGTTCTGGCGGACCTGCTGGGCGCGAACCCGGCCTCGCTGCTGTACCGGCGACTACGAGTCGAACAGGGGCTCGCCTACATGTTCTTCGCCTGGGCGCGGGCCTACCGCGACACCGGAGCCTGGCGCATCCTGGTCGGCACCGAGGCCGCGAACGGCCCCGCCGTGCTGGCACTCGTACGCCGTCTCCTGATCGACCTGGCCGAACACGGACCGGACCCCGACGACCTCGCCGTCGCGCGGCGGCAGGCCGTGGCCGCGCTGCTGATGGAGACGGAGGACCCGGCCGCGTACGCGCAGCGCATCGCGACGGACGAGACGGCGGCGGCCGCGGATCCGGACGGGAAAGGCTCCGCCGCGGCGCTGGAAGCGGTCATCGGCGGCGACATCCAGGACGCGGCGGCGCGACTGTGCGCGGAGCTGACCGCCGTCGTCCGGCCGGACGGGGAGGCCGCATGAGCTGCGCGCTGGACGAGTTCCTCACCGCCGCGCTGCGCGCCGGCGTCCGTCACAGCTGGCGCGGCTTCGGTTATGTGGGCGACCGCTACACCGACGCGCTCACCGGGGAGGTCTCGTATCTCGTCGAGCACCTCGATCCCGACGTGCTGACAGCGCCGGAGCGGCTGACGGCCTTCGCGGACCACGTACTCGGCGAATGCCCCGGGGCGGACGGCGTGTTGCTGCGTGTCCCGGGCCGCCACACGCCGCCGCCCCGGTGGAACCGGCGGCTGACGTACCTGGCCAAGTCGGACGACGGCGATTCCGAGGGCACCGCTGCCGAGGACAACGGGCTCCGGGTGCGTGCCGCGAACGGCGGTGACACCTCCGACATCACCCGCTGGCTCGCCGACGCGTTCCAGACGGGGGCCGCCGACCAGGGCCGTCCCGTGGAACGTGGCACAGCCCTCCAACAGGCCGCCGAGGTGATGGCGGCACCGGACCGGTGCTCCTTCATCGTCCACAAGGACGGCGTCGCGCTGGGCCACGCCACGCTGCTCGTCGACGCCCGGGACGACGTGGACGGGACGACGTTCGTGAATCTGGTGGACATCCTGATCGAGGACCCGGCCGAACGACACGCCGCCACGGCGGCGTTGGTGCGGGCCTGTGCCCGGCGGGCGGCGACATCCGGGCGGCCGCTGATCGGCAACGTCATCCACCACTGGGCCGGCCGACGAGGAGACCGTGTGGTCGGCTCGCTGACGGCGGACGGCTGGCGCACACACTACGAGTACTGGTGGTACCCCCGCGAACCGCCGTCGCCCTTGCCCGAGTTCGGCCTCCGCACGCTCTACGGCCTGCTGCAACTGGACGAGGACGAGCCGCCGTCCGCCCTGGTGCGACGGGCCCGCGGCATCGCCCCGGTCCTGGCGCCGCTGGCCCTGTCGCTCGCCGTACGAGAGGGCGCCGAGCCCGGTCCTGGAACGGCCGAGGAACTGCGCCGCGCCAGGGAGAGAGCGGAGACGTACGAGCGGATCCTGCGCTCCTGCACACGGGCCGAGCCTGGTGTCCGCCCCGTGAAGGGCCCGTCGCTGCGCCGCTGGTACCCCGACGACGTGGTGCGCACCATGAACGACCTGGACCTCGTCGTGCCGGACGAGGCCGCCCTGTGGCGGGTGGTCGGCACCGTACTGTCCCAGCGGACCGTGTCCGGCGTCGGACTCTCCCTGCTGGAGGAACCGGGACGGTCGGTGGACGCCGGGCCGCACCTGCTGGTGGCGCCGTACTGGGAGCCCGCCGACCCGCTGCTGGACCCGGAGATGCGGGTGGAGATCACCACCTTCGGCTACGCGGGCGACATGGCCGCCCTGCCGATCCGGGCGGAACTGCCCGCGGACCAGGTCCTGGCCGACCTGCTGGCACTCGCCGAGGAACGGATCCAACGGCCTTTCAACGCCAAGGACATGCTCGACGTGAGCCTGCTGCTGCATCCCGCGCGGATGCCGGACCCCGCTGTGCTGACGGCGACCGCCGAACAGTACCGGCTCGCTCCGGAACTGGCCGAACTGCTGGAACTGGCCCGTCGGCGCGGCGGACTGCTGGCCCACCTCCCCGAGACGCTGCCCCGAACGCTCGACGATCTCGCCGAGCGGGAACGCGCCCGGCGGACGGCCCCCGGGCAGCCTCCCGCCGCCCGTACCCGGTACGGCATGCCGCTCGGCCCGGTCCGTATCCCCTCCGCCGGCACCTCCGCCGTCCGCACGCACGAGTGCGGGGCGGGCACGCTGCTGTTCACCCCGGTCGGGGCCTATCTGCTGGTGGACGGCGACCGGGTGGACCCCGAGCGGTTCGAGGCCGCGCGGGCCGAGGCCGCCGCCCTGTCACCGGTCCGCGACCTCCGCGACCCGGACCCGGACCCGTCGAAGCCACGGCGGGGCCAGTGACCGGCGCTGCGTCCGGCGGCCGACTCACGGGGGCGGATCGCGCTACCGAAGGCCCCGCACCGTGCGCCACCGCAGCCGCCCGCATCCGGCTACGCCGCACCGACCCGAACCGTCTGTAGCGCACCACACACCGACTCGGCTCACATCCGCTGGGGGAACCATGCCGGCCCTGACCACCACCACACCGACGAACACCGAGACGCCGCTGCCGGACACCGACCTCATCGTGGGCGCCGACCCCGGCCGGTCGCTGGACGCTCTGTTCGTCAACGCCCCGCTGCGGGACTACACCTTACGTCCCAGGGTGAACGACTACACGCTGCCCGTGCTCGGCATGGCCTACATCGCCACCTACGCCCGGCAGGCCGGATTCAACGTCGGCATACTCGATGCCGAGGCGCACGGGCTCGGCATCGAGCGGACCGTCGCCGTCGTCAACGCCGCCCGTCCCCGCTGGGTCGGAATGAACCTGCTGGCGCCCACGTACGAACTGTCCGCGCGGATCGCCGCAGGGCTGGACGACGGGATCGCGCTCATGGTCGGCGGCCACCATGCCAAGGCCATGCCGGAGCGTGTGCTCGCCGACCCGCGCATGGCACGGCTGCGCGCACTGGTGCTGGGCGAGGGCGAACCGCGTGTCGCCGCGCTCCTCGCCGACGAGACACGCCGTAGCGAGCTGCCCGGCGTGATGTGGCGCGACCGGCTGCTGGGCACCCCGGTCGTGGGGCTGGCCCGGGGCAGGGACGCCGGACGCTGGCTCTCCCCTGACATCGACGCCCTGCCTCTCGTCGACCGGGTGTTCCTTCCGCAGGACCCCTATGTGGCGGGCGACGGCCGCATCGAGGCGAACATCGTCGGCTCCCGCGGCTGCCCGTACGACTGCGGGTTCTGCGGCGCGGCGGTGTCCGCCAACCCCGACATCAAGATCCGGACCCGCTCGCCCGAGGGCATCATCGAGGAACTGGAGACACTGAACGCCGAGTACGGTGTCACGGCCTTCCGGTTCGTGGACGACCTGTTCCTCGGCGCCGCTCGCGTCATCAAACCCTCGATGGAGGCGTTCACCGCGCACAGGATCGGTGAACGGTACGTATGGGACGCGACAGGTCGTATCAACGTCCTGCACCGCGCCGACGATGCCATGCTCGACACCTTGGCCGACAACGGGCTGCGTGAAGTGGCGCTCGGCATCGAATCCGGCAGCGACCGGGTACTGGCGTCCATGGACAAGCGCATCACGGCCGACATGACCGCGTCGGTGGCCGGCCGGCTCATGGCCCGGGGCATCAACGTGAAGGGGTATTTCATCCTCGGGTACCCCGGCGAGCAGCGCGAGGACCTCGACGCCACTGTGCACCACATCCACCAGTTGTGGGACACCTCCGACCGGCTGCCGGGCACCTTCCGTGCCTCGGTGTTCGAGTTCCGTCCCTACCCGGGAACGCCGGTGTGGCAGCGGCTCATCCAGGCAGGGCACGACGCGGACCAGATGCTGGCCTACGGAGACGTCGATCTGACCGACCAGGGCGCCGACGAAAGCATGCGCGCGCGGGACGAGTTCAACTTCTCGGTCGGCATCCAGTTCGCCGACACGCCGCTGGCCGTACTGCGCAGCCACCTCGCCGACCTGACCCGCGAGCAGCACGTCCGCGGAAGCGCCGCGAAAACGGCCGTCTGACCCCTCGGACGGCCTCGACGGACGCGGATCGCACAGGAGACCGGTGTCGGATCGCCGGGGCGCTGGACAAGGTGGTTCCCGGGCTGTTCGCGTCCGACTACGACGAGCGGCTGGAGGCCGCTCGTCGTCCGCGGATCCTTCACCCGCGGATCTCGCCCGCGGCAGGGTGACCGGCCGCCGACGGCCGACCGTCCGGATCCGCGTCGGCGAACCGCACCGCACCGCACCTAGTGGTCGGGCGCGGAGCCGAGTTTCTCGAAGAGTTCGAGGGAATAGGCGCGAAGGAGGCCGTGCAGGACGTAACGGCCGGGAGTGCGCTCGCAGATCATCTGCGTGCGGGAGAGCTCGACGAACAGCGCGTGGGCCCGACGGGGGCTGTCACCGATGAGGCCGGCGGCGACATCCACACTGATGTCGGGCCCCTGATGCGCCGACAGTAAGCAGAACAGGTGTGCGGCCGGAGCGCTGAGCTGGCGGTAGGACCATGACAGCGCGGCGCGGAGGTCGGTGTCGCCCTCGTCGGCGAAAGCGTCGAGGCTTCCGTGGGCGCACCGCAGTTCCCCGGCTATCGCCTTGAGGGGAAACTCCGGGTGCACCTGGGCCCTGGTGGCGACGATGGCCAGGGCCAGGGGAAGACGGCCGCACAGGTCGACTATCTCTTCCAGTGCCTCGGGCTCCGCGGAGGCCCGCTCGATGCCAAGCCGTCGGGTCATGACCTCCAGCGCGGCCGCCGTGTCCAACGAGCACAGCCTCAGCGGGGTGACCCCTTCCGCGGCGACGAGGGTCGACAGGGAGGGTCGGCTGGTGATGACGGTGCGGCAGCCCGTCGCCGCGGGCAGGAGCGTACGTACCTGCTCGGCGTCCCGCGCGTTGTCGAGAATGATGAGTACTCGGCGCCGGGCCAGAGCGCTGCGGTAGAGCCCTGTCCATTCGTCCGGGCTCTCCGGAGGCCGGACGGGATGGATGCCCAAGGCATGGAGGAATGCCTGCTGTGTCGTGGTCGGGGAGAGGGCGGGAGCGTTGCTGAAGCCCTTGAGGTCGACGTAGAGCTGCCCGTCGGGAAACAGGTGAGCGACCCGATGTGCCCAGTGGACGGCCAGCGCGGTCTTGCCGCTTCCTGCCGTGCCGCTGATCGCCGTGACCGTCACGGCACCGCTCGGGTCGTCGGCCTCGGACACCAGGGCGTTCAGGTGTGCCAGTTCCGGCTCGCGTCCGACGAACGCCACCGGGTCTCGGGGAAGTTGTGCGGGAGGTACCGGCAGAGGTGCGGGAGGCGGTACGACGGCGTGCGAGCGGGCGTCGGCGGGCCGGGCCGCCGGTGCGCGGTCGTCCGGGCCCTCCTTGTGCCGTCCGTCCGAGCCGACCAGCCAGGGGTCCGCCTCCAGGATGCGCTGATGCATGGTCCGCAGAGCGGGACCGGGCTCGACGCCCAGCTCCTGCCGTAACACGCTGCGGGTACGACGGTAGATGTCGAGGGCCTCGGTCTGTCGGCCGGAGCGGTACAGGGCCAGCATCAGCAGTTCGGAAAGACGCTCGCGCAGGGGGTGGGTCTCAAGGAGAGAGAACAGTTCCACCGATGCCTGGGCGTGTCGGCCCTGCTCGATGTCGATCGCCAGGCACTCTTCGGCTGCCAGCGCCTTCCATTCGTCCAGGACGTTCCGCTGGACCTGTGCGAAGGGCGTCTTCTGCCCCGCCAACGGGGTTCCCGACCAGATGCGCAGCGCCTCACGCAGCAGGGCGGCGGCGTCATCCATCGCCCCCTGCGACTTGGCCGCACGAGCCCGCACGGTGAGGTGCCGGAACCGCTCCACATCCAGGCTTTCCGACGAGACCGCCAGGCTGTAACCGCCACTTCGGGTACAGATGAGGCTCTTCTCGGAACCCAGGATCTGGCGTAAGCGGGTGATGTAGGTGCGGACGACACTGGCGCCGGAGACGGGAGGGTGTTCGCCCCACACGGCACGGACAAGATGGTCCGTCGATACCTGGGCGCCGTTGTTCAACAGCAACACCGCCAGCACGGTCTGCTGTTGGGGGGATCCGAGCGCGATCTCCGTCTCACCGCGCCAGGCCCGGACCGGGCCGAGCAGGGAGAACCGCACGGTGTCCGACTGCGCTCTCTCTTCCTGGTCCCACTCGCCCCGAGCATCCGCGATGTCCGCATGGCAAGTCGGGGAGTCCAGTGCGACGAGATCTGGCATGCGAATCTCCGTTCAGTACGGGAAGGACGGTGGGACGAGGACGGCCTTCGCGGCGCGGCCCACCGTGAGGCGCGGCACTCCGCGGCGTACGGAAACCCGGTGGCGGCGTTGCAGGAGGATTCCTCCGCTCTCCTCATCCGATTTTTTCATCGATGGAATCGACCGTCAGGTATGCCTGCGACAAGGTCGGCTGCGGTGGGTAATGCGGGGTCCTCTCGTCCGGAGTATTTCAAGGAATGTTCAACCGGCAGTCACGCGTTGGCTGTGACGCATATCACGTGTATTTGCCGAGGTGGCGAGATCATCACCGGGTTTGCACAGCAAGAATCATCCTGATCTGCGGCGTACCGCAGAGGACGATCGCGGATTGGCTTGAAGTTTTCTCCGGTAAGGCGTCACGACGCGGTGCCCGATGTATTTTTTTCAGCTGAGGCGTAAGCGGCGAGCCGCCTTGCCTTCAGAGAGGGCGAGTGGCAGGCGATTTCGTCCAGGCGTGACCTCGCCGGCAGATCTTTCCGGAACCGCGCCCGCCGCGTCTCCGCGACGCGAGAGGCTACCGGTGCCGAAAAGTGCAGCACAGCAAGAGGAGCGCCCATGGCCGCCGTTCTGACGACCGATCACCCTGCCTGGCACGAGGGCGAGGACGGTACACACGTGCGTGTCGTGTGTACGTCGGGTGGTGTGTGGGTCGTGTCGTGGAGTCAGGACGGCCCGCACATGACCTGCGTGCGGGGAAGCGAGGACACGAAGCCCACGGTCGTCACCACGGATCCCGCGTGTCTGCCCGACACGGTTCCCGCCGCGCTCAGGGCAGGACTCGACGGTCTCGGAGCCTCGCGGCGTCTGACGAACCCTTCGCTGTGGGACGCGATCACCACCGCTGTCCTCCGGCAGGTGGTACGGGCGGCTCAGGCACGCAAGTTGTACCGCGTGTGGTGCGAGACCTACGGGGCCGTCGTCGGCACACCTCACGGTGAGCTGGCCCTCGCCCCCACCGCGGAACAGGTCCTGGCCCTCGACGAGGGGCAGTTCGCGGCCGTCGGCGCCAGGTTCCACCGTACTGCCCTGCTGGCCGCCGCCGCGTACTACGAGCGGCACGCCGCGCAGTGGCAGGGGATGGACGCCGCCGGTCTGGTGACCGCGCTGAGCGGCATCCCACGGGTCGGGCCGTGGACCGCGTCTGCCGCGGCAGCGGACTTCACCGGAGATTTCAGTGTCTATCCGCACGACGATCTCGCCGTGCGGACCTGGGCCGCACGGATCGCGCCCGACCACCCCTGGCCGGGCGCGAAGGACAAGAGGTTCGGCCCGCTGTGGGCCGGAATGGCCGGGCCCGACCGCACGGCCCTGCACACCCTGACCCTCTCCACCCTCACCTGGGGCTCACACGCCTTCTGACCAGGAAGAGTCGCCGGCACCTGCCGGCACCTTCCATGGAATCGCGATAGCCTCGATGATCTCGACCGCTCCAACGGCCACTACGGTCCCAGCAGCCACTCAAGGAACATGAACCCGGAACCAGCTCAACCCGTCATCGACACTCATGTCATCCTCCGCGCCGGAGACAAGATCCTCTTCTCTCAACGCGGAGGCCCCTACGGCCACGGGCGATGGCACCTGCCCTCGGGGAAACTCGACAAGGGTGAGCCGCTCACCGTCGGCGCCGCCCGCGAACTCCACGAGGAGACGGGCGTCGTCACCGATCCTGCGCACCTACGCCTCGTTCAGGTCGTACACCATCGGCAGGACGCGGAAATGGAGCGGATCGGCTTCTTCTTCGAAGCCACGGAATGGGAAGGGGAGCCGGTCAACCGAGAGCCCGAGAAATGCCAGGCGCTCCAGTGGTTCACCGTCCACGAGCTGCCCGATGACATCATCGAATATCCCGCGGCCGGCTTGAACGGTTACCTGACGACCGTCGGCCTGTTGACCGAACACGCCTGGTAACCAGGTCGTGCCCGGCGACCGGCCAAGTCCTCCCTTTACCGGGTGGCGTTGGTCGGGAGGGGTGTGGTGTGTGTGCCGGGGGCGGAGGGCTGGTCCGGTTGCGGGGTTGCCGCGGATCCGCGTGGGATGAGCAGGGAGGCGGCGGCTGCGGCGATGCCGACGACGACGAGGACGGCGAATCCGGTGGTGTAGCCGGTCTGGGTGGGCAGTCCGTCGGTGCGCAGGTGGGCGGTGACGACTCCTGCGGTGACGGCGTTGCCGATGGAGCCGCCGATGGTGCGGATGTTGGCGTTCATGCCGCTCGCGATGCCGGTCTGGTGTGCGGGTACCGCGGTGACGACGATCTGGGAGGCGGCGGCGTAGGCAAGGCCGATGCCGGCACCGAGCACGCCCGAGGCGAGGTAGATCTCCCAGGGGTTGTCGTGGGCCCACGCGAGGACGGCGAGCGGGGCGGTGGTGAGGACGGCACCGGCGAAGAGGACGGCGCGGGGGCCGAACCGGATGGTCATCGGGGCCGCGAGGAGTCCGGCGGCGAACATGACGGCGGTCATGGGCAGCATGTACAGACCGGCCGCGGTGGCGGTGGCTCCGAAGCCGTATCCGGCCGACGCGGGGGTCTGTACGAACTGGGGCAGCAGGCCGAGCGTCGCGTACATGCACATCCCGAAGAGCAGGGCGACCAGGTTCGTGGTCCATACGGCCGGGATGCGCATCATCTGCATGTCGACGAGGGGGTTGGCGGAGCGGAGTTCGGACCGTATCCACAGGGCGCAGAGCACAACGGTCGCCGCGAGCAGGATGAGCGTCGCGGGCGCGGTCCAGCCCCAGGAGCCGCCTTCGCTCACGGCGAGCAGGAGTGTGACCAGCCATCCGGCGAGGGTGACGGCGGGGGCCGCGTTGAGGCGGGTGCGGTCGGGGGCGGGTGATTCCGGCACGACCAGGGCCGCGGCCAGGATGGCCGCGAGGACGAGGACGAGGGGGAGCCAGAACAGGAAGTGGTAGGACAGGGCGGAGGCGATCGGTCCGGCCAGGACGATGCCCAGGCCGCCGCCGACGGCGACCATGG
Source organism: Streptomyces sp. NPDC026672 (assembly GCF_040638185.1). Taxonomy (NCBI): domain Bacteria; kingdom Bacillati; phylum Actinomycetota; class Actinomycetes; order Kitasatosporales; family Streptomycetaceae; genus Streptomyces; species Streptomyces sp. NPDC026672. The sequence continues at coordinate 13,373 of NZ_JBEZXS010000019.1, read as the reverse complement.
CGGCGGTGGCGCTGACCGCGGAGCCGACCCGTTCGGCGGGGAGCCGTTCGCGCAGGATGCCGAAGCCGAGCGGCAGGATCGCGCCGCCGACGCCCTGGATGGCGCGGGCGGCGATCATCACCCATGCGGAGGTGGCCACCGCTGCGAGGACGACGCCGACCGCGAAGAGGGTGAGCACCACGATGAGGGTCTTCTTCTTGCCGTGGCTGTCGCCGATCCGTCCCACGATGGGTGTGGCGACCGATGCCGCGAGCAGATAGGCGGTGAGGACCCAGGTGATGGTGTTCTGGCTGGTGTGCAGATCGTGCTGGATCACCGGGAGTACGGGCACGACCAGCGAGGTAAGCATCGACCAGGCGCTGACGGCGACGAGGACCACCAGGAAGGAGGCGGTGGCCGCGGTGGAGCGGGGTGCTGCGGAGTGCTTGTGCATGGGACGGGGTCTTTCGTGACGGGCTGCGCAGACAGCCGCCGGGTGGCCGCGGGCTTGCGCCGGCGGCCACCCGGCGGCTCAGGGATCAGGCTCGGGAATCAGTGGGAGTAGACGGACTGGGTGCCGAGGTACTCGTGGATGCCCTCGACGCCGAACTCGCGGCCGAAGCCGGACTGCTTGAAGCCGCCGATCGGGGCGCGCGGGTGGTCGTAGAAGTCGAAGAGGTCGTTGACCATGACGCCGCCCGCCTCCAGGCGCTCGGCCAGTTCCTTGCCGTGTGCGGTGTCGGCGGTGGTGACGTAGGCGAACAGGCCGTAGGAGGTGTCGTTGGCGATCTCGACGGCCTCGTCCTCGGTGCGGTAGGAGATCACGGAGAGCACCGGTCCGAAGATTTCCTCCTGGGCGATCCGCATGTCGTTGCGGACTCCCACGAAGACGGTCGGCTTGACGAAGTAGCCGTGCTCCAGCCCCTCGGGGTGGCCCTCACCGCCGGTCAGCAGCTCGGCGCCTTCCTCCAGCCCCGCGCGGATGTAGCTCTGGACGCGTTCGTACTGCTTCTCGGTGACCATCGGGCCGATCGCGGTCGCCGGGTCGAGCAGGTCGCCGACCTTCAGCTTGGCCACCTCGGCGGCGATGACCGTCTTGACCTCGTCCAGACGGCTCTCGGGAACCAGCAGGCGTGAGCCCGCCACACATGCCTGGCCGCTGTTCATGAAGGCCGCGCCGAGGGCGAAGGGGATCGCCTTGGTGAGGTCGGCGTCCTCCAGCACGATGTGGGCCGACTTGCCGCCCAGCTCCAGGGTGACCCGCTTCATCGTCTCCGCCGCGTTGCGCATCAGCTTGCGTCCCACGGCGGTGGACCCGGTGAAGGAGATCTTGGCGACGTCCGGGTTGGTGCCGAGTTCCTCACCGACGACCTCGCCGCGCCCGTGCACGACGTTGATCACGCCGGGCGGCAGGTCCGCGTCGTCGAAGCACTCCACCAGGACCTGGGCCTGCATCGAGCTGAGCTCGCTGGGCTTGACCACCACGGTGCAGCCTGCCGCGACGGCGGAGGCGATCTTGTGGCAGATCATCAGGATGTTGGAGTTCCAAGGGGTGATCAGGCCGGCCACGCCGACCGGCTTGAGCAGTACCTCCGCCTCGCCGAAGGTACGGCGGAAGTCCACGTCGTCGATGACCTCGCGGGCGTTGAGGAAGCTCTTGGCTGCGCGCGCGACGGTGGCGGTGGCGCGCTGCGGCGGGGCACCGTACTCGATCCGCATGGCCTCGCAGTGCTCCTCGGTGCGCGCGGCGACCGCGTCGTGCAGGCGCTGCAGGATCGCGCTGCGCTCCTCGACGCTGGTACGGGAGAAGGAGACGAAGGCGCGGCGCGCGGCCTTGATCGCTTCGCGCGTGTCGTGCTCGTCCCCCAGGGTGACCTGGCCGACGACCTCTCGGGTGGACGGGCTGATCAGGTCCATCACCTCCTGGCCATGGGAGGGGACGAATTTGCCGTCTATGTACTGGGTGGTGATCTTCTGCACCATTGCTCTGCCTCCGCGTCTGGAGTGGACATGAGGGGGGATTCCGGGGCCGGCGACCGGGCACTCCCGGTCACGGACACACCCCGGCTTCACAACCGGAGAACTCTCCGTATGCCTGGTAAGCTAACGGAGAACTCTCCACTTTGCAAATCACCCCCGCCGGATCAGGCGAAGGAAAGGGATGACACCGTCATGAGCGACAACATCGTGCGAGCCCTGGACATTGGGTCGGAGCCCGACATACGCGAGCGGACCATCGACATCACCACCACCGGCGCCCGCACCGACGCCCCGCGCCGCATCGAGATCTGGTTCTGGCAGGTGGACGGCAACTGGTACCTGGCCAGCGACACCACCCCCCGCGCGTGGTACCGCAATCTGCGGGCCCACCCCCGCTTCACCGTCCACCTCAAACACGGCGTGCACGCCGACCTACCGGCCACCGCCGTCGACGTCACCGATACGGACACCCGGCGCCATGTCCTGCGGGAGATCCTGGTGCAGTCCCCGAACCGGACCCCCGATCCCCTCGTACTGGAGGACTGGGTCCGCGACAGCCCGCTGATCCGCATCGAGTTCGACCATCTGAAGCAGGCCCGACCCCTGGCCTGAAGGTCCGGTGCCGCGCAGCCCAGGGGGCGGGCCTCCGGCCTGAACGGTCGGTGCCGCACAGGCCACGCGGCACCGGCGACGTACCGGACGGGTCGGGCCGGGAACTCCGGCCGGACAGGTCGGGCCGGGAACTCCGGCACACCGCAAAACACCGCCCGAACCCACTGCGCCCTCCCGCCGCACAGCGCGGGGCGGGCGACCGGAACCTCTGCGCTTGGAGGCGCAATGCCAGCACCATCGGGTGACCAGCGGCGCGCGGACGCCGTCCGCAACCACGAGCACATACTGCGTGTGGCCCACGAAGCCTTCCGCGAGTCCGCCGATGTCTCGCTCAACCACATCGCCAAGCTCGCCGGCATCGGCCCCGGCACGCTCTACCGCCACTTCCCCACCCGCGAGGCCCTGATCCTCGCCGTCTATCGGCACGACATCCGCAACCTGGTCGACTCCCTGCCACACCTCCTGGCGACACATGAGCCGCTGGAAGCCTTCCGGCACTGGTTCCGCACCCTCGCAGCAGACCTGCGCGTCAAACGGGGGCTGGGCGAAGCACTGAACACCGCGGCGAACCAGGCCGCCGTGGACGAGACCTACGGACCGGTCACCGCCGCCGTCGGAGACCTCCTGCGGGCATGCGCGGCCGACGGCAGCATGCGCGAGGACCTCGACCCCGCGGACGTCCTGCTGCTCATGGGCTTCATGTGGCGCGTCGGCCCCGGAGAGGAAGGAAGAACCCAGGCGGACCGAGTCATGGAACACGTCATCGAGGGACTCCGCCGGCGGTAGGCGACATCCCGGGGCGGGTGGAGGGCGGGCCAGGGCCAGTCAGGCACGCTGGCCGTGCCGCCCGACGACAAGACGTTCGCTCTGGTCTGACTGGGCGGTGAGCCTTCCCGGTACGTCACGCAGGTGCGGCGGAAGCAGTGGGGCCAGATGATCGGGTGCTCAACGACGCAACGGAAGATGCCTTGTTCAGCAATCACACGTCGGATCCCGCGGGCCCGGAGCAGGCGGCGGTCTCGGCGTGGTCGTAGCCACGCCCGGCCGGCAGTGCGTCCGGCCGTCGGCGAGGTCCACCCTCGACCAGCTTCGGCTCAGGTACCGGCAGCAACGGCTCGACGAGCGACTCTCAGGCGCGGCCCGTTCACCTCACTCCGGTTGCCAGGCAGGGCGGCCGGCATCAACGAGCAGGGCGTCGCGTGCCACGTGCCAGGACTCCTCGTCCGGGGCGTACAACAGCCCTCCGGACATCCGGGCCGGTGCGTACGCGCTCCCGTCGAAATGGGCGCTGTGACCGCCCGCCTCCTTGTGCAGCAGCCACCCCGGGGCGTGGTCCCACGGCATGAGGCGGTTGTAGCACAGCAGGTGGACATGGCCCTCCGCGGCCAGCCGGTACTCGTGCCCCGCACAGCGGAACCAGGTGTGCCCCGCGATGCGGAAGAGGTTCGCGCTGAGCACACTGCGCAGAGGCTCCTTGACGAACCGGGTACCTGCGATGGCCTCCATCTCGTTCAGGGGCACAGGAGCGGCGACGTGCAGGCGTCTGGCCTCGTGGCCGTCCCGCTTGAGCCACGCGCCTCCTCCCTCCTCGGCGACGGCGGACGTGCGGGTGACGGGGTCGTGGATGACACCGCCGACGATCCGACCGTGCTTCATGACCGCCGCCATCACGGCGAACAGCGGCAGTCCGGAAGCGAAGTTCTTGGTACCGTCCAGCGGATCGAGAACCAGGACGGACTCGGCACCCAGCAACTGCCTTGCGGAGGCGGGGTCCCGGTCAGCGGCCTCCTCCCCGACGACCACCGTCCCGGGCCACAGCTTGCCCACCGCGGAGGAGACGGCGTCCTCGACAGCACGGTCGGCGGCGGTCACGATGTCGAAGGCGGAGGACTTCCGGGTGATCTCAGCCGTACTCAGCCTGCCGAAACGCGGCATGACCTCCTCCGCCGCGACCGAGGAGAGCAGTTCGTCGATCCGTTCGATGTCCATGAGAGCAGTGAACACCCCGCCGCACGGCAAGCACACACCGCCCGCCGAACCGACCCACCGCGCCCGTCCCCGGACGATCTCATCCATCCCCCGTGCCTGAGCCACCCTCAGCAGGAAGCAGGCGAAGGAGGCCGTACGTGCCGTCAGGCATACCCGGGCCGGACGTTGAGCCAATCAGCCTGGTCCGGAATGCGGGCAGGACTCATCCCGCCCGCACGACCAGGGCCCGCCGGCAGGGCGTTCGGCACCCTGCACATCGAAGCCGACGAACTGGGCGTTCCGCCGTGAGGCTCGTAAGAGCCGGGGACGGTCAGGTTGTCTTCGGGTACGCAGAAGGCGCAGCCCACTCCTACCCCGTTGAGCTCCCACAACCTCGACCACCCGGCAGCCTCGAGGGCCCCTCGGACGGTGGCCGGCGATGATCCGGGGGCCAAAACCGCGGAGTTGGTGTCCCGGCCGAACCCACGGCGCACCGCAGTTGCCGGCAGATGACTGCACCTCACCTGCGTCGAGGCAGCGGCTGCCACCTTGCCCCCGCATCCGACGGTGTTCCCCGGAAGGTTGCCTGCGCACGGAGGTCGGGCGACCAGCGGCAGAGAGTCAGCGCAGCAGACGATCGGCAGGAAGCTTGCGGGTCGACTCCTTCAGCACCTCGCGCAGCCTGCGGGCAGACAACGGGGCTCCCGCATCGGCAGGGGGCGCGCTCAGCACCGGCCCGCCGGAGCGGAGCTCCTCGCCCATCCTGGCCAGGGCCGTCCGGAAAGCGGCAGGATCACTGCAGTAGGGCGTGACATAGGGAGCGGTTTCGGGCTCGAAGCGCCATCCCTCGGACAAGGGGCCGACATCCACGGTGTCGAACCCCAGCCCGCCGATCAGCACCCCGGCGCTCTCCTTCGCCTCCGGAACATCGCCGGCGATCGGCAGGGCCGAGCGGTCGGCGGCGTCCGCCGGACGGGCCAGAGCCGTGAGGTGATGCTGGTTGATGCTGTTGAACGCCTTGACGACATGAGCACCACGCAAATGGTCCTGGACCATTTCACTGGACGTGACCGTACCCGCGTCGAGCGCCTCGAAGTGCCCATCACGGAACGGGTAGTAGTTGATCGTGTCGAGCACTACCTTTCCCGCCAGCGCGGACGCCGGGAGCTGCCGGAAGGGCGCGAAGGGAATGCTCACGACCACCCAGTCGCCCGCCCGGGCCGCTTCCTCGGGTGTCGCCGCCCGGGCTCGCCCGCCCAGCGCCGCAACCGTGTCCGCCAGGCTTTCGGGCCCGCGCGAGTTGGACATCACCACGTCGATGCCCGCGGCGACAGCCAGCCGGGCGATCCCCGAGCCGATATTGCCGCTGCCGATGAATCCAAGCGTTGCCATGAACCAAGGTCTCCTTGTCTGGGCGGAGCGGCCTTTCGCCCCGGGCCCGCAGGAGGGCCGGGCGCAGGCAGAAAGCACCGGAGAGGGCCAGCTCCGCGAACACCTAACCGGAGCAGGTGCTCCGCATCAACGTAACACAAGCGGAGCAGGCGCTCCGGATGGATCCGGCTGTATCGTGGCGTCCGTGCCCCCTGCCGACCAGCCAGCTCAGCCCACCACCCGTGTCCGCCGCGCAGATGCCGAGCGCAACCGCAACGCGATCATCAAGGCGGCCGGAGCTGTCTTCGCCGAACAGGGCGGCGCTGTGGACGTCCGCGAGATCGCCCGGCGCAGCGGCGTCGGCATGGGCACCCTCTACCGCCACTTCCCCACCAAGGACGACCTCCTCGTCACCGTCCTGGAGCAGGAGTTCACCTCCTGGCTCGCCACAGCAGAGCAGGCAGAGGCCAAAACCGAGGACCCCTGGCAAGCCCTCACCGACTTCTTCGAGCAGACCCTCGCCCACCTGGCACGCAACCGCGCCCTCGTCGAAAGCTACGCCGACGCCAGCGGACCCTCCCCCAGCTGCGTCCGGCGCCAGGCCGACATCATCGAGTCCCTCCGCCGACGCTGCCTGGCCGCAGGCCGGCTGCGCCCCGATGTCACCACCGCCGACCTGACCCTGCTCATCGCCTCCCTCAGCCAGACCGTGCGATCGACGGACGCCAGCCATCCGGGCCACTGGCGCCGCCTGCTACGCATATCCCTCGACGGCCTCGGCAGCCACAACACCGGCCCCCTGCCCGACCCGGCATCGGCCCCAGCGGCATCAACAGAAACCGCACCCACAGGCTGACCCCGGGCAGACAGCCTCAATCCCGCACACCGCATCGGGCCGCGGCAGGACTGTTCGTGGAGGATGTGTTCGCCCCCGCACCGGCGAGCATCAGCGGGCCAAAGGCGAGGGCTGTCCGAGGGGGTTGATGCTCGACGAGCCGGCGCACGGCGATTCATCCGAACATCCGGCGCTTGAACATCTTGATGCGGTTGCCGTGCCCCCTACGACACCCGAGTTCCAAGGTTGTGTGAGGCTGGCGGTGACAGCAGCTCAGGAGGCTGGAGAATCCTCAGAACGACGCACCGGGACGACGCCCCAACGAGCGGGTCGCTGACCTGCGGAGGTGCCAGGTGACGCAGGAAGCTGGTGGTCGATTTTCTCAAACCGCCTGACATTCGCGGAAGTCGTGTCCACTGTCGAGGCAGAAGCGCCAGTAAAGGGGTGTTGACCCAGAGACAGTGGCGTGCAGTGACGCGGTGTCTCGGAGATCGGTTTCCAGTTGCTTGCTGATCGTTTCCGATGGCTCCTTAGACTGGGGCGCATGCGTGAACTGGTGTACCTCTCTGACGCGAAACTGGGTCAGTTCTTGCCGGATGCGAACCGGTTTCCGTGGACGGCGAGTTCTGTGAGCGTTTCGACACCGTTCGGGGGTGTTGGTGTCGCGCCGGAGACGAGCCACACCGGGGCTCGTCTGCGGCATCTGCGTCGGGTAGTGCGTGAGGTGGCCGCCAGTGCCCGAAGCGCGACCGACGTAGGTCTCCTTCCCGGTCAGTGGGTGCAGTTCGAGTCGCTGCTGAACTATGTGGTGTTGGCCGAACCCCATGACCACGTGCTGTTGTTCGCCGATCCTTTGGACCCGGCTGCGGGTGCCGGCCAGGGGCGTCTACTCATGCATGGCACGGCGGGGCACCTGCTGGCCGAGCGGCCTCCGCAGGAATATCCGTCTCCCGATGCCGAGCAGCGCAGGTGGGGGTCGGGAAGGGAGGCGTTCCGCACGTTGGCGACGGCTACCGCGGACGACGCGTCCGAGGCGGAGTGGACGTTGGGTTTCGTGAGGAATCACCTGCCGGCCGCGCCGGACCCGCATCCCGGGCTGAGGGCCAGGGTCGAGGCGCGTGCCGGGTGGCTCGCCGCGGGCGCGGACAGCCTGCTGCGGCTGCTCGACCAGCAGTTGAGCGCCGATACCGCGGTTCTCCTGCGGGGCTATGCCCGCGTCACCTTTGTGGTGCGGGAGCGGGGCGAGCAGCGCGTACTTGTCGCCAGCCCGCTCTACGCGGAGTACGTCCGTGGATGACACCTGTCGCCGTCCAGAGAGCCACGAGTAGGTCCGGTCAGCGACGACGCGAAACGATCACGACCCGTGGCAGGCGCAGCGAGAACAAGCCTCATAAACAAAGCAAACGGCACCGCTCGGTACGCGACACGATGAGACAGCCGCTTCCACAGGAGCTGGACCGTGCAAGAGGCGCACAAGCCCGGCGCGTGTGGCACAGGTTCTCATGCCAGGTGCCGACCGGACGGACCGAGGAGCAGCAGGAGGGGACAGCGGACAGCAACCTCAGGGGAAGCAGACCTGGCCGCAGCCAGCTTCCCGTGAGGGTTCACTGCTGGTCGAGAATGATGCGGATACCGGTGGAGCCGTGCGTGCCGTTGCGCAGACGGCTGCTGAGGAGAGTCAGGCGGCCGACGACGCCGTATTTGCGGATGATGAGCTTGCGGTAGCGGGCGGTGGTGTCGGGGTCACAGATCTCGGCGGTGGCCGGGACCTGGTCGCCAAGGGGGTTGCCTCGCAGGTCGCAGGGGCCGACGAGGATGTCGCCGCGGGCACGGATGCGCTTGACCTTGTAGGAGTCGGCGGGGGTCCAGATGCCGAGGGTGTCGCCGTCGTGTACGACCCAGACGGGAGTGGGGACAGGGCTTCCGTTCTTGCGGTAGCTGGTGACGAGCAGGTACTTGCCCGTGCCGAGGCTTTCCAGTGCGGTGGCGTCCATGTCGAGAGATCTCCTGATCCGGCGTGTCGGAGGGCCGGTTATAGGTGCGGCGTTGCTCAGAGGTGGTCGCGTAGGAAGCTGTCGATCTTGGTGACGGCGGGGGTGACGAACTCGGGGCGGTCGTAGAAGTCGAAGTGCGTCCCGTCCTCGATCAGGAAGAGTTCCTTCGGCTCCTGGGCGGCGGCGTAGGCGGCCTGGCTCTGCTGGAGGGTCTCGGCCTTGGTGCCGGCGATGAGCAGCAGCGGGGTGGGCGCGAGGAGTTCGATGGTGTCCAGGGCGGAGAACTGGGCCATCTTGTCGTACGACCACAGCAGCATCTTGTTGTTCCAGGCCGGGTCCTGGTTGCGGTCGGTGAGGTAGAACTTCTTGCCGTTGTTGACCCACTCACCGCCATCGCCGTCGGGCATGAAGGGCACGTACTGCGGTTCCGCGCCCTGTGCGTACGCCTCGCGCGCCATGGCGGCGGCGCCCATCGCCTGACGCCAGTCGCCCGCGTAGCCGCTGGTGATGGTGGCGCGCAGGTCGGGCAGGCCGCTGACCGTCGCGACCGCCTTGATCCGCCGGTCGGCGACGGCCGCGTAGGGGACGTAGCCGCCTCCACCGCACACGCCGACCGCCCCGATCCTGTCCCGGGCGACCTCGTCACGGCCCGCCAGGAACGTCACCGCGTTCTTGATGTCCTCGGTCTTCGCGTACGGGTCCTCGTCGAAGCGGGGCACCCCCTCGCTGTCGCCGTAGCTGGTGTGGTCGAACGCCAGGGCCGCATACCCCAGTTCGGCGAGCCGGGTGCCGTAGGCGGCCGGTGACTGTTCCTTGGTGCCGGAGGCTGCTCCGACCACGACGATCCCAGGAACCGCTCCGGTGCGCCCCTCGGGGAGGTACAAGTGGCCGACCAGACGGTTGCCGTGGCTGTCGAAGGAAACGTCGATACGCATGACTGACTGCCTTTCAGGGGAAGTTCTCTCGGGCTCGCCGATGAGTATTCGGTGGTGACACTGCTCTGACCAGAGGAAAGAGCCTTCCTGGGAAAGAGACTTCCTAGGTTCGCCGTACCCCTTCATCTCCCTCTGTCCCCGGTAGACCATGAGTGGCATGAACCCACGCACGGACCGTCCCAGGGAACTCGCCGCTTTCCTCAAAGCGCACCGCAGCCGCCTCGATCCGGCGGACGTCGGCCTGTCCACACCCGGGCAGTCCCGCCGTGTCCCGGGCCTGCGCCGCGAGGAGGTCGCCCAGCTGGCCTCAATCAGCACCGACTACTACACGCGCCTGGAACAGGGCCGCCTCGCCGGCGCCTCCCCGGCTGTCCTGGACGCCCTGGCCGACGCCCTGCGCCTGGGCGAGGACGAACGCAACTACCTCTTCCAACTCGCCGGCAAAACCGATCAGCACCCTCGCAAACAGACCGGGCCCGAACGGGTGCGTCCCCAGCTTCAGCAACTGCTGGACAACCTGCGCGACACCCCCGCCATCGTCCTCGGCCGCTACCTCGACATCCTGGCCTGGAACCCCCTGGCCACCGCCGTCTTCCGCGACTTCGCCCACGTACCCCGCCGTGAACGCAACTTCCTGCGCATGCTCTTCCTCGACCCCCAGATCCGCGGACGCTACACCGACTGGGCACCCCTCGCCCGGATCTGTGTCGGCTTCGTCCGCGTCACCACCAACGGACACAGCGAACCCGGAATCTCCTCCCTCATCGGCGAACTCTCCCTCACCGACGCCGACTTCCGCACCTGGTGGGCCGAACAGCACACCAGCTACCAGACCACCGGCACCAAGCACCTCACACACCCCGACACCGGTGACTACGCCCTCGACTGGCAGGTCCTGCGCACCCTCGACGAAGAGCAACTGCTCATGGTCATGACCGCGCCGCCAGACACCAACAGCCTGAACGCACTGCGCCGACTCGCCCGAACCATCTCCGCCGACACCGAAACCTGAGCTCCGGTCCCGGTGACCGTGCCAGACCCATGTCAACTCCAGCATCAGGACACAGCAGCAGCCCAGCGACTGTTCTGCCCTTGCTCCATGAGGCCGCAGGTGTTCCTCCGGCCGACGCTCTCATCACGCGTCGGGCTGGTTCGCCGGTGGATCGTCCTTGAGAGCCGGCCATGCCTCGTCGGTGCCCACCCGCCTTCAGTGACGCCACCACCGCCTACCGTCCTGCATGGATCGCAGCCGTCGATGCCCGCCAACTGCCAGGGCCTCAGCCTCACCTTGCACTGCCCGTCCGAAGAAGGTGCGGCACCAACGGAGATCCACCTGCCGGAGCGCAACCCCTCTGGAACCATCACGACATGCCAATGCCTTCCTGGCTGCGATCAGGGGGCTTCGGGTCGGATTGGGCCGTCTCTGTGTTCGCATCGATCAACCCGGCGTCGAATGAGTCACCATCGCAGCCCATGAAAACCCGGCGGTCCCCCTGGTGAGTCGCCGCCCCGCCGGCCTGAAGCCCACCCGGACAGTCGCGGCGAACCAAGGAGCCAGGGCTTGCCTATCACGCATCACAAATATATGGTGCTACACAAATAAGTTGCACAACATCAGGAGTCAACATGGCAAGCGGCATCCTTCAAGGCAAGACGGTGGTCGTCACCGGCGGCTCGAGTGGTATCGGACGTGGCATCGCCCTCGCGGCTGCCCGTCACGGCGCCGGAGCGGTCATCGTCGCGGACATCTCCGAGGACCCACGCGAGGACGCGGCGCCCACCGCACACGAGCTCACCGAGATGGGGGTGCCCTCTCGGTTCATCAAGACCGACGTCAGCAGGCGCGATGATGTCGACGCCCTCGTAGAAGCGGCCGGCGAGTTCGGCGGGGTCGACGTCATGGCGGCCAACGCGGGCGTCATGTCAGGGGCGGACGGCCTCGACATTCCGGCCGATGCAGTCGAATTCATCCTGTCGGTAAACCTCTACGGCGCTCTGTATTCGGCTCAGGCGGCCATCCGGCAGATGCGGTCGATGAAGAAGCAGGGAAGCATCGTCATCACGGCGAGCGGCGGAGCGTTCTTCGGCCATCGCGCGACTCCGATATACAGCGCGAGCAAGGGCGGCGTCGTACTGCTCATGAAATCGCTCGCCGATGCGGTCGGTCCCTACGGCATTCGCGTAAATGCGGTGTGCCCCGGTGTCGTCGACACCGTGCTGGCCCGGAGCACGGAAGCGGAGGACACCAAGGAAACGAGCGCGAACTGGATAAACACTGTGCCGCTGAAGCGAGTTGGTCGGCCGTCCGAGATCGGTGATGCGGTCGCATTCCTTGGGTCGGACCTCGCGACCTACGTTACCGGCGTGGCCCTGCCGATAGACGGCGGCCTTTCCGCAACCCGCTGAACAGACCGCAATTCTCTGCACAAGGCTGAACAGCTCACCCAACTACTCGCCGGTGAACTCGACGGTCCGGTCGAGGTGATCCAGAAGTCCGGAGGAAACCGCAGGAACGAATTTCAAGTCACAGGATCGGCGTCATCGAGGCTCCCGCAGGAACGACTGTCCACCGGCGTACTTGTCCGACGCCGGGACGGTGTTGCCGTCCACCTGGACCGGCGCCGAGGTACGACCCCTGTTCTCCGAGCGACGCCTCGCCGTCGACCGCACGCCGGCTCGCCAGATCTGTGCCAGTAGATTTGATGCCGTGGACAGGTCTGTAGTGCCCCTCGGCCAACCGCGCGGTGAGCGTGCCGACGCGGCGCGTAACCGTGAGCATCTGCTGGAGACAGCACGGGCCATGCTCGCCGAGCACGGAGCGGCGAAGGTGACCATGGACGGCCTGGCCGAGCGCGCCGGACTGGGCAAAGGAACCGTGTTTCGCCGCTTCGGCACCCGTGCCGGTATCTTCCAGGCGCTGCTCGATGAGGACGAGCGTCGGTTCCAGGAACAGGTTCTGTGCGGTCCTCCCCCGCTCGGCCCGGGCGCCGATCCTGTAGCACGCCTGATCGCGTACGGCCGCGCACGGATTGCCTTCCTGACGGAGCGCCAGACCATCGCGAGGGCAGCCCTGGACCGCAACCGACCCGCCCCCATCAGTGAAACCATGACGCGGGCACACATCCGCATGCTGCTCCGTCAGGCATCCCTCGACCTACCTGACCTGGACAGCCTCGCCATGCAACTCACGGCCGCGCTGGAAGGCCCGCTTCTCTTCTTTCTGGCCATGCCCGAGGCCGCCGGCATGCCCGCCCCGAACACCGACCACCCGTTGGCCAACGCCTGGCAGACGCTCATCGAGCGTCTTCTCGTCCAGACCTGATCCCACTCGGGGTAGGCAGAGCCGAGAGATGTCCGTGCGGTGGAGCAACTGGTGAGGCGGTTGTTGAAGCATCACGTGGCGGCATTACCGGCGGCCGATACACGCTCGATCGGTCAGTGCTTGACCTTTGCCTTCATACTCTCGGTGAATTCTTCGTGGGTCATGTCGAGTACGCCGGCGCCGTCGGCGGGGTGGTCGTGGACGAGGGCGGGGATCTCGCGGGCGAGTGCGTCGGGGGTCCAGCCGCCCAACTGCCGCAGCACATGGTTCTCGAACGGATCACTCCAGCCCGCGATGCGGTCACCCGCACTGCTGAAGATCTGCCCCGTCACGCCCGCCGCGAGGTCGGACAGCAGATAGAGCACCAGCGGCGCCAC
>NZ_JBEZXS010000018.1:0-167214 GCF_040638185.1 Streptomyces sp. NPDC026672 | reverse complement strand
CCCTCGTACTGGATGTACTTGGGCGTTCCGACAACGCGGCGAGTGTGCGTGCCAGGCGTCGCGGGCCAGGCGGGACTTTCGAAACACGCCCTAGGGGTTCAAGTGTGCACCGAAGGGGGACCGCGCCGTGCTGCCCGACGCCGACGACCTGCCCGAACCGCTGCTCGACCTGGCCGTACCGCACGAGGACGTCAACGACCTCGTCGCCCTGCGGCGCGTCCTGACCGCCGACCCGGGCGCCGCCCGGCTGCTCGCCGAGTGCGTCGAGGACCTGGTCCGGGACATGGGGGAGCCCGGCCGGACGTCCGACCTGCCCGAGCGGTGCGAGGAGGCCCCGGCGGCGCTCGGCGACCACTTTCCCGTGTACGTCTTCCTCGCCGCGCTCCCGCACACCCGCGCCTACCACGAGACGCGCGGCATCCCCGCCGAGATCTCCCGGCGCACCCTCGCCGACCTCGGCCGCAACATGGCCGTCCACCGGAGGCGCTTAGGCAGGGGCGGGATCCACGCGGTGGACTGGCTCACCCGTCACTTCCGCGGGGAGCTGTACCACCTGGGGCGGCTCCAGTTCGAGCGGGCGCCGCTCGGGGAGCGGACGGCGTCGGCGCTCGCCGCGCGGGCCGGCCTCGACGCCGTACCGGGCGCGCCCTGTCTGAACATCCACATCCCCGACTTCCACGGGCCGCTGACGCCGGGTGCCTGCGACCGGTCCGTGGCGTGGGCGCGGGAGTTCTTCCCGCGGCACTTCCCCGAGGAGCGCAACACGGTCGCGGTGTGCCACTCCTGGCTCCTGGACCGCCAGTTGGCGCGGCATCTGCCGGCCGACTCCAACATCGTGCGCTTCCAGGAGCGGTTCCACGTGGCCTGGGAGGACACGGAACCCGCGGACGACATGCCGGTGCGGTTCGTGTTCGGCGACCCCGGGGCGGCCGTGGGGGAGTTGCCGCGCCGGACGTCGGTGGAGCGGGCGGTGGGGGACCATCTGAGGGCGGGCGGGCACTGGTACATGGGGCACGGGTGGTTCGCGTTGTGAGGGTCGGTGATCGGTGATCGGCGATCGGTGGCGCCGTGGCCGGTGGCCGGTGGCCCGTGGCCCGTGGTTGGTGGTCGTCGGTGGGCGCCGGGTGAGGGCGTGGGGTTACTCGATCGGGTGAATCGGTGCGGTGGGGGAACGGGCGTGCGGAGGCGGGCCGTTGTCCGGGCATGAGGGCTGACATGCGTGAGGGGTACGAGGGAACGGGACCCGGTGCGATCACCCCGGACGGCTGCGCGGTCGAGCTGTACGCGCGACTGCCGGTGGGGGACGAGCCGGACGTCGTCGCGGGGGCGGTGCCCGCCGGGGCGCACATCCTGGAGCTGGGCAGCGGGGTGGGCCGGGTGACGCACGCCCTGCTGGAGCGGGGGTTCACGGTCACGGCGGTGGACGAGTCCCCCGAGATGCTGGAGCGCGTCCGTGGTGCGCGCACGATATGCGCCCCCATCGAGGACCTCGACCTGGGGGAGACGTTCGACGTGGTGATGCTCGGGTCGTTCCTGGTGCACGCCGGGGACGTCGAGGTGCGGCGAGGCATGCTGCGTGCCTGTGCCCGGCATGTGAAGGACGGCGGCTGCGTGCTGATCCAGCGGGAGGGGGAGGACTACCACACGAACCTGCCGCGCGAACGGAGCGCGAAGTGGGTCCCCCCGACGGAAGACGGGGAGAGAGCGGACCCGAGCGGCTTCACCGTGCGGATGGTGTCGGCGGAGCCCGTCGGGGACGGGGTGAACTCGGTCCGCGCGGAGTATGTGTTCCCCGACGCCGTCTGGACGCAGACCTTCCTGGCCCGGCCGCTGACGAAGGAACAGTTCGAGGAGGCACTGGCGGAAGCGGGACTGGAGGTGGACGGCTATCTGACTCCGGACCGGATCTGGGTGCGGGCGGTCCGGGCGGTCTGACAAGTCCCGGTGGGTGGCGATGAGTTCTCGGGCGGGGGCCGGTCTACCTCTGTGACAGCAACAGGGACCGCTTCACCCGGGAGACCACCATGTCCGACTCCACCGCACCCGCCCCGGCATCCGCCGTATCCGCCTCCGCTTCCGTCGCGTCCGTCCGCTCCGGTCAGGTCGTCGCCGAGTCCGCGACCGCGCGTGGCCGACGCGCCCGCATCGCCCTGCGCGGGCTCCAGATCGTGCTCGCCCTCTTCTACGCCGGCGCGAGCGCCCTGCCCAAGCTGATCGCGCACCCGTCGGCGGTGGAGTCCTTCGACAGGATGGGCTGGGGCAGCGCGGGCATGTACACCATCGGCGCCCTCGAACTCGCCGGTGCCGTCGCGCTGTTGGTGCCCCGGCTGCAGTCGGTGGCGGCCGTCGCGCTGAGCGCGCTGATGGTGGGCGCGTTCATCGTCCAGCTCACCGCCTTCGACGGCCAGAACGCGGCGACCCCGCTCATCCTGATCGTCCCGCTGGCCCTGATCGCCTGGGCCCGCCGCGAACAGAACGCCGAACTGCTGCGGCTGGTACGACGGCGGACCTGATCCGCACAGGACCGCGGTGACGTCCGGAGGGCCACGGGGGGGCTCGCCGGACGTCACCGCTGAACGCTCACGCGGGCCGGGACAGAGGGCGGCGACAGGGGGCCGGGAGAGGGGTCACTTGTTCCTGGGGCGGCCGTCCGGGCCGAGCCCGCGCAGGGCCCGCAGGCGCTCCAGCTCACGGCGGTCCCGCTTCGTCGGACGGCCTGCGCCGCGGTCGCGGAGACCGGCGGGGGCCACGGCCTCGCGGGGCGGGGGCGGCGGGCTGTTGTCGACGTAGCACTGGACGGCGACGGGGGCGCCGACGCGCTTGCGGATCAGTCGCTTGACGATGACGACCCGCTCCCGGCCCTCGTGCCGCAGCCGCACCTCGTCGCCGACGCGCACGGAGTACGCGGGCTTCACCCGCTCGCCGTTCACATGCACATGCCCACCACGGCAGGCGGTGGCGCCCAGGGACCGGGTCTTGATCAGCCGCACGGCCCAGATCCAGCTGTCGATGCGGACGCTCTCCCCGCTCCCGGGCCCGGCGGCCTCGGCGGCGGCGACGGCGGCGGCGACCTTCGGATCGAGGGCGACCTTCGGATCGACGGCGCCCGCCTCCCGGCCGTCGGCGCCGGTGTCCGCGGCGGTCCCGCCACCGGCTTGCTCACCGACCTGCTCACCGGCGGCGTCGGTCCCCGCGTCGGGTGTGCCGGTGCCGTGATCGCCGTACTCGTCCGTGTCCTGCGAAGCCATGTCTCCGACCTTAGCTCCCCGGACCTGACACCCCGGAGCGGTTTTCCGCCCCGGGGATGCCCCGCGGTCGAGTGCGAGGGTCCCGGCATACGGTGGGGGCATGAATGGGGGCACGAATGGGGGCGTGAACAGCGACGGCCTCGCCGACCTCGACCGGTGTGTCGCCGGGTGCCGGGCCTGCCCGAGGCTGGTCGCCTGGCGGGAGGAGGTGGCCCGTACCAAGCGCGCAGCCTTCGCCGACTGGACGTACTGGGGGCGACCGGTGCCCGGCTTCGGCCCGCCGGACGCCCGGCTCCTGATCGTCGGCCTCGCCCCGGCCGCGCACGGCGGCAACCGCACCGGCCGCATGTTCACCGGCGACCGCTCCGGGGACGTGCTGTACCAGGCGCTCCACGACGTCGGACTCGCCTCCCGGCCGACCTCCGTGAGCGCGGACGACGGCCTGGAGCTGTACAGCGTCCGGATCACCGCGCCCGTGCACTGCGCGCCGCCCGACAACAAGCCGACCCCCGGGGAACGCGACACCTGCCGCCCCTGGCTGGTGCGGGAGCTGGAGCTGCTGCGCCCGAGCCTCCGGGCCGTCGTCGTCCTGGGTGCCTACGGCTGGCAGGCCGCGCTCCCCGCGTTCGCCCAGGCGGGCTGGACGGTCCCCCGCCCGCGCCCCGCCTTCGCCCACGGCGCCCGGGTCCGCCTGGACGACCTCACCCTCTTCGGCTGCTTCCACGTCAGCCAGCGCAACACCTTCACCGGCAAACTCACCCCCGAGATGCTGAGGGAGGTCCTGCGCACGGCGGCCCAGGAGGCGGGCCTGCCGGAGGAGAACGGACGTACGCGGGGCGTCGGAGAGGTCGGGCGCGATCAGGGACGCCACACGTAGCGGACGTCCGGTTCCCGTTCCTCGTTGTCGGTGCCGTCGGTGAACTCGGCGGCGACGAAGCCGTGCCGTTCGTAGAAGCGGTGGGCGGGCTTGTTGACCTGGAAGGTCCACAAGGTCAGGCCCCGAGGGCGGCGCGGATGTACGCACGCACCTCGTCGTCGGACCGCGGCCGCACGACGGTCGGCAACGCGACGGCGAAGGACCGCAGATAGACCTCGGCGACGCCACCGGCATCCCCCGCGACCGCCCGCCGAAGAACCACCCCGCTCACGACCGCAACCCCCCGGCGCCGACAACCCGCCAACCGTACAACCACCCCGGACCGACGCCTCCGGATTCGTCCCTCCCACTGCTCACTTATGGCCGGAATCGCGCTCTTTCGTAGCCAAGTGTGACGACTCACCCTGTGACCAGGGGCGTTGGCGATTCGGCAGGCGAGGGGGAGCCGCGATGACCGAGCCGTTGTACGTACCGGTCCTGCCGGCCCGACGGGGCGCCTGGAGCGCCTACGCGCAACTGGACGTCCGCGTACGGCGTCGCATCGCACCGCTGTGGACTCTGGTGCCCCGTGTCGGTCCGGAGCGCACACGCGGTGAGCGCGCCGTGCCGACCGTGGACGGGGACGGCGAGCAGCCGGCACTCGACCACTGGCTCACTCCACGCATGGACCAGCTGATCGAGGCCGTGGACGGAATGCCCGGCTGGGTGGACGCCGCCCATGTCGAGGGCGGTGTGCACGGGTCCGCGGTGAGCCTGTGGCGGCTGATGACACGAAGTCGCCTCCGCCTGGTGACCGGCCCCGAACGCGATCCCGCACTACAGCGGTACGCCGCCGATCTGGCCTTCCTCAGCGGGCGCGGAATGGGAGTACGCGTACTGGTCGACACCATGGAGGAAGGAGGGCCTCGATCGACGGAACTGCTGAACTTGATCGACCGGCTCTGTCTGTCCCCCCCTCCGCACTGACCTCATCCTGGACGTCGGTGCGGTCGAGGACACGACGGAGGCCGGCAAGAAGGCCGTCGTGGCACTCGACGCACTGGGCACGCTCCTCCCGTGGCGCACGGTGATCCTGACGTCCGGTGCCTTCCCCCGCACGCGGGACGACCCCGGTACGGGGTCCGTCCACGGCGCCCCGCGTTACGACCGACTGCTCCATCAGGCGGTCCGTGAAGCGCGCCCCGAGTTCCCGAGGGCCTTGGTCTACGGGGACTACTCGGTGGAGCACGCCTTCAGCGCCGGCATCCCTCAGGTGCCGCCCCCGAGACCGCGCTGGGGCCTGCTGCGCTACACCACACCGGACGCCTTCGTCATGGCGCGGGTCCCTACTGGCGGCCCAGACCGCGCCGACCGGGTCCGGGCCACGGCCCGGACGATCACCCGATCCGACACGTTCCGCGGACCCGACTACAGCGAAGGCGAGCGCTGGCTGACCGAGTGCGCCGAGGGCGAGGGCTCCAAGGGCTCGGGCAACGCGGAGTGGTGGATCAGGGCGGGACACGCCCAGCACCTGAGCTTCGCCGTACACGAGTTGCTGACCGGCCGTCGGGCGACGAGGGGCGGCTGAACTCCCCCGGGACAGGCACCCGGTGCCGTGCACGCGGGGGCGGGTGTCCGGTGCGATCAGTCAAGTGGTGTTCATGAGTGGGTGTGACGGGCGACAATGTGGCGCGTCGGGATCAATGGCTTGGGCGACGGAGGCTGGGGCGTGGCGCGGGACGAGCACGACGAGGACTGGTTGGACCTGGCCGACGCCATCGATGTGCTGCGCGATCAGTTGTCGGAGGCGCAGCGGCGCGGCCAGGACTCCCAACTGCGCTTTGTCCTCGGCGAGATCACCGCGGAGTTCGAGATCGAGCTGGTGCGCACGCGGGGCGGCGGCGGGGCGCTGCGGTTCGGCGTCGTGGAGGCCAACGCCCGCGGGGAGCGCTCGGCACGGTCCGCCCAGCGTCTGACCCTGCGCCTGAACCCCGAGCAACGCGGGGGCGGGAGCGTGGCCGTGGGCGACGTCGAGTAGCCCGGCGGCATTCGGATGGAGCAGAGACAGGTCGTCCAGGTCCGCAGCGCTGCGGGCTTCGGCAGCGGCTATCTGGTCGCGCCGCGGCTCGTGCTGACCGCCGCGCACGTGGTGCCCCCGCCGGGCCCACCGGGGGAGGTCACCGTCGCCTTCCCGGAGTCGGACACGCGGTTCCCCGTGGTCGTACGGTGGTGGGGGCTCGACGAGGGCGGTGTGGACGCCGCCCTGCTGGAGGTCCCGGCCGGGGTCAGGGACTGGGTGCCGCCCGGCACGCTGCGCGGCGCCCGGGGCCGGCGGCCCCAGCGCTGGGGCCGTTGTGTGACCAGCGGGGTCGAGGTGTCCGTCGCCGCCACGGGATTCCCGCGGATGCAGCGGACGGTGGCAGGCCACGGCCCGGAGACGGTGGTCGAGCGCGGCCAGGTGGCGCTGATCGGCAGGGTCAGACCGCACGGTGGCGGCGCGGCCTTCGAGATCCTCGACGACGTCGGCCTGCCCGCGTACGACGCCACCGGGCTCGACCCCGACACCGCCCGCAGGACCACCCACTGGTCCGGGATGTCGGGCGCGGCCGTCCTCCTGTCGGAGGAGAAACTGCTGCTCGGCGTGGTGTGCGAGGACCGCAGACCGGACCGGGGCACACGCCTGACGTACACCCGCAGCGAGGACCTGCTGGCCCACGCCGGTTTCCGCGCGGTGCTCCGGGAGGCGACCTCGGTCGACCCGCAGCTCGAACCCGCCGAACTGGGCGGCCTGTTGGAGCCGGCACCGCCCCGGCTGGAGGTCGCCTCTCCCGCCATGCTGCTCCGGGCCGACGCGGAGGTGGTCTCCTTCCACGGCAGGGAGGACACGCTCGCCGAGCTGGAGCGGTGGTGTCTGGCGGACCCCGACGGCGCCCCCGCCGCCCGGGTGCTCACCGGCCCCGGAGGACAGGGCAAGACCCGGCTGGCACGGCGGTTGATGGCGCGGATGCGCGACCGGGGCTGGGTCGCGGGCCAGGTCCTCCGCAGGCCGGGGGGCCTGCGGCCGCTGAGCAGGGTCCAGCACCCGGTGCTGCTGGTCGTCGACTACGCCGAGACCCGGCCCGAACTGGTCAGGGAGCTGTGGGAGGAGACCCGGGAGTCCGGGCATCCCGTGCGCCTCCTGCTGCTCGCCCGCTCACTCGGTTCCTGGGCGACCAGGGCGACCGGGCACCTTCCCGAGACCCGGCTGCACGCGCTCAGCCCCGACGCCGACGACCGGGAGCGGGCGTTCCGCACGGCGGCCCGGGACCTCGCCCACCGCCTCGCGGAGGTGACCGGCGGGACGGAGGTCGACTGGCCCGGACTGGCGGACACCCTTCCGTCCTCCGACCGCCTCGGAGCGCACCTCGGTACGATCCCGGGCGCGCACCTCGATACGGCCGTCGGCGCGCAGAGCGGTGCGGCCCCTGGCACGAACGTCGGTACGGCGCTCGGCGCACACCTCGGTTCTGCGGCCCCCGGCCCACACCTCGGTTCCGCGCCCCCCGGCCCACACCTCGGCGCCCACTCCATCGCCGAGACCGCCCTCACCGTGCAAATGGCCGCTCTGGCCGCGCTGTTGCGCCATGTGCGGGTCCCCGAGCGGGACGAGGGCGCGCTGGAGGCCCGGCTCCTGGCGCACGAGAAGACGTACTGGGCGGACACCGCCGGCGGGCGAGGTCTGGGGGCCCGGGACACGGAACTGCTCGAACAGGCTGTGGCGGCGGCCGTCCTGTGTCCCGCGCAGGACGGGCCGGAGGCACGGGCCACCATCGCCCGGCTGCTGCCGGACGAGCCGGCCCGCTCGGCGGACGTGGTCGCCTGGCTGCGCGACCTGTACCCACCGCCGGAGGGCCGCCACTGGGGCCGGCTGGAGCCGGACCGGCTGGCGGAGTTCCACGCCTCCGAGCAGATCGTCCGCGAACAGGAGCTGCTGCCGCGGCTGTTCGCCGACGCCCCCGACCACCAGCGGGTGCGAACCCTCACCGTCCTGGCCCGGTCCGCCGTGGCCCACGCCAACGAGGGCCGCACGAGGGAGGCCCAGCAGGTCGTCGACCGGCTGCGCGAGGTCCTGCGCACGGTCCCGGCACGGGCGCCGCTGACCGCCGCCATGCTGCGCGCGCACTCCGACGCGCTGCCGCGCCAGACCCATGTGCTGCGCGACTACGCACTCGATGTCGCCCGTGAACTCGACCGGCTGTGCCGGGACACGGGCGACGACCCGCGGGCGCTCCGCGACCGTGCGTGGGCGCTGCACAACCTCGCGGAGCGGCAACTCGAGGTCGGCGCCTGGGAGGAGGCCGGAGCCGCGGCCGAGGACGCGGCGGCCATCCGCCGGCGGCTCGCGGACGACGGGACGACGACCCACCGCACGGAGTGGGCCGACTCGCTGCTGGTGCTCTCGCGCGCCGCGCGCGTCACCGGGCGCCTGACGGAGGCGTACCGGTCCGGCGAGTTGGCGCTGAGCCTGTTCCGCGAACTGGCCGCCGAGGACGCCGACGAGAGCGGCGATGGCCGGGACGCCCACGCCACGGACGACGGCCGGGACGCTCGCGACACCGACACCGACACCGACACCGACACCGACACCGGCGACACCGACACCGGCGGGGAGTGGGAGAAGCGGCAACGCGGCCTGGTCCGGGCGCTGCTCAACCTGTCACGGGTGGTCTGGCGGCTCGACCCTAGCGCCATCCCCTTCGACCAGGTCGCCCTGTCCGACGCCCACACGGACGAGGCCGTCCGGCGCGCTCGCGACCTGGCCGCCGACCACCCCGACCTGGACCCGCTCCTCCTCACCGCCGCGCTGACGGAACGCGGCACGAACCTCTGGCGGTTCGCGCGCCACGCGGAGTCGCTGTCGCTGAGCGAGGAGGCGGTCCAGACGTCCCGCCGGCTCGCGACGGAGAACCCGGACGCCTGCTCGGCCGACCTCGCGGACGCGCTGCTCGGCCTCGCGGTCGCCTACGACAACGCCGCCCGGCCGCCCGGCGATTCGGCGGCGCTGGAGCACGAGGCGATCGCACTGCTGCGCCCGCTCGCGCAGGACCTTCCCGAGGTCCACCGCCCCAGCCTGGCCCAGACGTTGCACAACCTCGCCTGGGACCAGTTCGACGACGGCGACCACGAGGCCGCGCTGCGGACCGTCGGGGAGGCGATCGAGCTGCGCAGGGCCCAGGCGCGCGACACACGCGGAACCGGCGTGTCCGGCCTGGCCCACTCGGTGAGCACCCGCGCCACGTTCCACGCGCGTGTCGACGACCACCGTGCGGCGGCGGAGGGTTTCGAGGAGGCCCTCCGGATCTACGCGGGCTCCGAACTACCCCTCAGCGCGGGCGACTTGAACAACCAGTCCGGCATCGCCCTCAAACTCGTCGCCTCCTACGACGCCCTGGGCCGCTCGGCGGACGCCCTCGCCACCCTGAACGACGCCCTCGCCGTCCGCAGACGGCTGAGCGCGTACGCCCCCAGCCTCTACACGGAGAGTCACGCCACCGGCCTGCACGACGGCTCCGACCTGTTCTGGAGGCACGACCGGCCGGTGGCGGCCCGCATCCTGCTGCGCCAGGCGCTGCCGCAGTACCGCAGACTGGCGAGCGGCACCGAGGAGGGACGCCAGGGACTGGCCTACTGCCTCCACGACCTGGGCACCAGCTACGCGTCGTCCTGGGCGACGGCCGGCCGGGCGGTTCCCGTGCTGCGGGAGGCGTACGAGCTGCGCGTCCACCTGGCGGCCGGTGACCCGCAGCAGGAGGCGAACCTGTCCGACACCTGCGCGGAGCTGGGCCACGCGCTGCTGCGGACGAGCCGCTTCCCGGCCGCCGCCCGCGTCGCGGAACACGAGGTGCGCCTCAGGCGCGGGTTGCTCGCCGTGGACCGGGACCGCCACGAACGGCTCCTCTGCCACGCACTGTTGCGCCTGGCCGACGCGCTGGCGATGGTCGGACGGCCGGAGGCGGCCTGGCGCGCCGCGCTGGAGGCGGAGCGGGCGTGCGCGGCACTGCCCGCCCGCCGCCCCGGTGAACCGGCGGACAGGACGGCGTGGTTGCTCTACCGGCTGGGCGGGACGCTGAGCCTGGCCGGCCGGCACGACATACGCCTGGCCGCCCGCGGGCTGGAACCGGCACGGCGGGCCGTCCGCCTCTACCAGCGGGTGGTGGAGCGGGAACCGAGCAGACAGGCCGATCTCCGCTACGCCGTCGCCGGCCTCGCCAGGGCTCTGGACCGCGTGGGCCGCCACGACGAGGCCGCCGACGTACGGCTGCGCAGAGGGGTATGAAGTGCGCGGAGGAGCACGAGGAAGGGGTATGACGCCATGACATCACCACTCCACGACGAGGAGCGGGACGAGACGGCCGAGGAGGTCCGGCGGGACGCGGAGATCCGGCGGGACGAGGAGGGCGCCGCCCGCCCGGCGGAGCTGTTCTACCCGCACGTCGCCGAGTTCGTCGAGAACCGGTTCATCTACTTCGTTCCCCGTCCCACGCCCGAGTCCGGTCGGGTGTGGTGCCCCGAGTGGTACCGGCACCCCGAGGCGCTGTCCCGGCTGGACTCCGTGTGGCGTGCCTGGGAGGCGCTGCGCTGGGACGCGGGCCTCGGCATGTCGAACTGGTGGCTGCACCATGCCGACCCGCACGTACGCGCCCTGACGGACCCCGTCACCGGCCCGTTCGCCCGCTGCGTCGACGGCCACGAGGGCCACGATCCGCTGCCGATCGCCACGCCCCCGGAAGGGCTGTTCACCGACCAGCGGTCACCGGTCTCCAAGGACCCCTTCGCCCTCGACTGAGCCCGCCCGCACCCCTCGAATAATCCTTCGAGACAGGGCGGTTGCCGCTGCTACGGTCCTTCCCGTGGCGAAACTCAACCAGATCATCGCAGTCGAGAAGGGCATCAAGTCCAAGGCTCACCAGGACCTGACGGCGGCCCACCAGGGGCTGCAGAAGCCCGCGTTGCTGGCCGGCATCTCGCGGACGTACCAGCCGAAGGACGAGGAGGGCGAGCAGTTGCCGCCCGAGTCCACGCGGGTGCAGGTGAAGGCCGAGGACGTGCTGCGGGACACCGCGGCCACCCTGACCCGGCTGTTCGACGTGACCGCCACGAAGGACTGGGCCAACTGCACCGCGCGTGCCGACGTGACGGTGGACGGCCGGGTGCTCGTGGCCGGCGCCCCCGTGTCGTATCTGCTGTTCCTGGAGAAGCAGTTGGTCGACCTCAACGCCCTCGTGCGCCGACTGCCGGTCCTCGACGCCTCCGAGTCCTGGGCGCAGGACCCGTCCACCGACTCCTGGCGGACGGAGTCCGTGCGGACGCTGCGGACCAAGAAGGTGCCGCGCAACCACGTGAAGGCGGAGGCGACCGAGAAGCACCCGGCGCAGGTCGAGGTGTACTACGAGGACGTCCCCGTCGGCTCCTGGACGACCGTGAAGTTCTCCGGGGCACTGCCCGCCCGGCGCGTCAACGAACTCCTCGACCGCGTCGAGAGGTTGCAGCAGGCCGTGAAGTTCGCCCGGGAGGAGGCCAACGGCGCGGACGTCGTGGACCAGCGGGTCGGTGACGCCGTGTTCGGATACCTCTTCGGGTGACCTGACCCACCTGACCCACCTGACCCACCTGACCCACCTGACCCACCTGACTCCCCGGTCCTTGGTGACCGGGGTGCGCGAGGAGCGCAAGCTGAAGCTGAGGCTTGTCGTGACGCAGCGGCACCGGCGGAGCCGAACGGCTCCGGCGCTGCCGTACTGAATCTCAGACTCTTGCTCCAGACTCAGCATTCGCCGCCGATCGCCGGTACGACCGGGCCCGGGCCCCAGCGCGTCGAGATGCAGGTTCAAGTCCTGCCCGCGTAGCTCGATACGCGGTGGTCCAAAGGAAGGACGCGGCGAGTTCACGACTGACCCGGGTCCTCAACCGCGCCGGCGTGTGCACATGGCGGCACCCCGGGGCCCGGGGGCAGGCTACGCCCCCGGGCCCGCTCCTCTTTCCCGCCCCGGGCCCGCTTCCGTCTCCCCGGCCGCCTCCCCGACCGTTTCCCCATGACGCCGACGAGCCCTACGTTGGGGCGATGAGCCCCGCTCCCGCCGACCTCCTCATCACCGGGTGCACGGTCCTCGTGCACGACGACCAAGAGCGCATCGAGTTCCGCGACGACGCCGCGATCGTCGTACGGGACGGCGCCGTCGCGTCCGTGACCGCCGCCGCGGACGTACGGGACCTGCCCGCCGCCGAACGGATCGACGCCCGCGGACAGGTCGCGATGCCCGGCCTCGTCAACTGCCACACCCACGCCCCGATGGTCGCGCTGCGCGGCCTCGCCGAGGACCTGCCGACCGAGGCGTGGTTCAACGACGTCGTCTGGCCCGTCGAGACCAACCTCACCGAGAAGGACGTGGAGTTGGGCGCGCGCCTCGCCTGCGCCGAGATGATCCGCGCCGGCGTGACCTGCTTCGCCGACCACTACTTCGCCATGGACGCGGTGGCCGCCGTCGTCGCCGAGTGCGGCATCCGCGCCCATCTGGGGGAGGCGTACTTCTCCTCGCAGGGACGTCGGGGCCGGGAGAAGTCGGTGGAGTTCGCGCTCCGCCACCGGGGCGGCGCCGACGGCCGCATCACCACCGCCCTCGCCCCGCACGCCCCCTACACCGTCACCGACGACGACCTCACCGCCACCGCCGAACTCGCCCGTGAACACGGGCTGCCCGTCCACCTCCACGCCGCCGAGAACCGCGACCAGACCGACGCCAGCCTCGCCCGCCGCGGCCTCACCCCCGTCGAGGTCCTGGACCGCACCGGACTGCTCGACACCGACCTGCTCATCGCCCACGGCACCGGCATCGTCGACCGTGACCTCCCCCTCCTCGCCCGCACCGGCGGCCGTACGGCGGTGGCGACCGCGCCCCGCGGCTACCTCAAGTTCGGCTGGCCCACCACCACCCCGATCCGGGCCCTCACCGAGGCCGGGGTGCCCGTCGGCCTCGCCACGGACGGCGCCGCCTCCAACAACTCCCTGGACGTCTGGGAGTCGATGGCCCTGACCGCCCTGATCCAGAAGTCCACCGAGGGCGACCCGCGCTGGCTGACCGCACGCCAGGCCCTCCACCACGCGCACCTCCAGAGCGCGCGGGCCCTCGGCCTCGCCGACCGCATCGGCACCCTCGCCCCCGGCCACCGCGCCGACATCGTCCTCGTCGACCTCACCGCCCCGCACACCCGCCCCGTCCACGACCTCGCCGCCACCCTGGTGCACAGCGCCCGCTCCTCCGACGTCCGCACCACCGTCGTCGACGGCCGGGTCCTGATGCGTGACCGCGAACTGCTCACCCTCGATCTGCCGCCCGTGCTGGAGGAACTGGAGTCGCGCCTGCCCGCGCTCATCGACCGCGGACACGGCGGGCGCATCCAGGAGTACTCCACCTGAGCGTCGTGGACCGCCCGTACGACACGTGAAGTCAACGGACCCTCACCCTCCGCGCCGACCCGGTGTCGAGTACGTCTCAGTACGGTCACCGGGCGAGGTGATTTCCCTCTCCAGAGCGTTAACTCCTAGCAAGAACGACGCTTTCTGGAGGTGCAGGGTGGTGAACGGGCGAACAGTGCTCGAACGCTTTCCCGCCGGTGGCCCGCGCGGATCGTGGCCGGCCGAGGAGTTCGCGCACGCGCGACGTCTGGAGGGCCTGCCCGCCGAGGTCGTGATGGACCTGGCGACGGACACGTTCCTGGTGATCGTCCGCGGCGACCGGACGGAGTGACACCGTCGGCACGTACCCCGTGGCTCAGCCCGCCCTCGGCGCGGGCGCGGGTGCGGGCGTACGGGCCGGCTCGGGCTCGGGTTCGGGCCGCGGATCGGGCGCGGGAGCGGGCGCCTTCGTCGTGAACTGCTCCGCCTGGAGCGCGTACAGCTCCGCGTAGACCCCGCCGGTGGCCAGGAGCTCGTCCGGAGTGCCGGACTCCACCAGCCGGCCGTGCTCCAGCACGTGCACCAGGTCCGCGTGCCGCACCGACGCCAGCCGGTGAGTGATGAGGATCACGGTCTGCCCGCTGCCCGCCAGCGCGCGGATCTTCTCGAAGACCTCCAGCTCGGCGCGGGCGTCCAGCGCGGCGGTCGGCTCGTCCACGATCAGGACGCGCCCGCGCCGGTACGCGGCCCGTGCGATGCCCAGCCGCTGCCACTGGCCGCCGGACAGCTCGTGCCCGCCGCTGAAGTGCCGCGCCAGCAGCGTGTCCAGGCCGTGCGGCAGGTCCGCCACCACGTCCTCGGCGCCCGCCTCCGCGACCGACGCGGCCAGCCGTTCCTCGGTCATCGGCGCCGAGGACCGGCCCACGGCGACGTTGACGCGCGCGGTGAACGGCCAGCGCTTGAAGTCCTGCGCCACCATGGCGATCCGCTCCGCCAGCGCGTGCCGGTCCGCGGTCGCCGTGTCGACGCCACCCCACAGGATGCGGCCCCGATCGGGTGTGTAGAGCCCCGCGAGCAGCTTCACCAGGGTCGTCTTGCCCGAGCCGTTCTCACCCACCAGGGCCACGATCCGGCCGAGCGGCACGGTGAGCGTGACGTCGTCGAGCGCCGGACGCGTGGCCTCGCCCGGATAGCCGAACGTGACGTTCTCGAACCGGATCTCCTTCGGGTCCTCCGGCAGCGGCTGCCCGCCGACCGGGATCGCCCGCTCGGCCGCCTCCACGTACAGCCGCTGGAGGTCCCCCACGAACAGGGCCTCCTCGTGCAACTGGTTGACCTCCAGGACCAGCGTGTCCAGGCTGGCGGACCCGGTGCGGATCGCGATGACCGCCGTACCCGCCACGGACAGCGCCATCGCCCCGGACAGCAGCAGACCGCCCAGCGTGGCGTACGTCGCCACGGTCGCGAGCCCCGTCCAGGCCGCCGCGATCAGACCGGTGCGCGCCGCGAGCCGGGACAGCCGGGCCTGCTCCGCCTCCGCCGTCTCCGACATCGCCCGGAAGTGCCGCAGCAGGAACGGTCCGACGCCGTGCACCCGGATCTCCGGGGCGGCCTCGGGCTCGGTGAGCAGACTGCTGATCAGATGCCCGGCGCGGGCGTGCTGCACCCACGTGTGGAACGACTCGTAGCGGCGCCGCGCGTTGGTCAGGGCGCCCCAGGCGCTGGGCAGGGTCATGGTCACCAGCAGCGGCAGCAGCGCCGGATGCAGCACGGTCAGCACACCGGCCGCGGCGACCAGCGAGATCACGGCGTTCACCACCCGCGTCCCGTACACGATCATGCGACGGGCGGACTGGGCCCCGTACTGCGCTGTGTCCAGCAGCTTGTGGAAGGCGTGGTCCTCGATCGCGGCCAGCTCCACGGCGGCCGCCCGCTCCAGGTACAGCTCGGTCGCGACCCGCTCCACCTTGGGTTCGAGCCGGCCGGTCGCGTACGTCGACGCGGCCCGCAGCAGCGCGCTCAGCAGCATGACGGCGGCCATCGCGGCCAGCGCGGGCGCGGCGCCGCGCAGCCGGTCCTCGATCGTGCCGCCGCCGATCAGCCGCCCCAGCACGCTGTTGACGGCGAGCAGGCTCACGGCCTGGGCCGCGCCCCGGCCCGCCTCGGCGAGCAGTACGGTCCGCGCGGCCCGCGCGTCGGCCTGCCGGGCCAGCCGGAAGCTCGCGGCCAGCATGCCGGGCAGCCGGGTGACCATCGCGCGAAAGTCCAGCTCCAGGAAGGCGTCCCGGTGCTGGTTCCACCCCATGTCGTACCGCAGGGGCCCGCCGAAGAGCAGCCGCTCCGACTCGGACACCTCGGGCGTGACCCGACCGCGTTTCTTCCCCACGCCGACCTCCCCCGGAGACATACGAAGGGTCACTATCGCGGGAGCGAAGGCCCCGGGGCAGGGCGCGCACGGAGGCGTAGGAGGCGGCGGGGCGCACGACCCTCCGGGCCCGGACGGCGGACGACTCCACCTCGTCCCGCCGTGGGGAGCGCTGTGGTGGCCGTCGCGGGGGGCGTCATGGAGACCGCCGTGGAGGTCACCGGCAGCCCCGTCCGAGCCCCGCGGGGATCACGCGCTGATGGGGCGTGACCAGTCCGGTGTCGTCCCCGTCGCCCGGCACAGCGCCAGGTACAGGGGGATCGGCGGGGTGTAGGGAACCGTGCCCTCCGGCCGGTTGATGAGGCGGGCGACGGCGGGTACTGGGGCGCCGGGGGCGTAGTGGGCCGGGGCCGGCCACGGCAGGGCGTAGTCCGAGTCGGACGGCACGATCCACCACCAGTGCGACGCGTCGGCGTACACACACCCCACGCGCGGCAACCGCGGCAGCAGCAGTGGTCCGAAGCGCGCGGGCATCGCCACGGCGTCGCAGCCCAGCGGCGCCGTCATGCCCTCGGGCAGTCGCAGGGAACCCGTCGTGCGCGGGGTGCGCCGGCCGCGCTGCATCTGCACCAACGTGTCCAGCCCCAGTGCGTGGCCGGAACCGTGAACGCCGCTCACAGCCATTCGGGCCTCA
The DNA here is from genome assembly GCF_040638185.1 of Streptomyces sp. NPDC026672. NCBI lineage: Bacteria > Bacillati > Actinomycetota > Actinomycetes > Kitasatosporales > Streptomycetaceae > Streptomyces > Streptomyces sp. NPDC026672. The sequence continues at coordinate 150,618 of NZ_JBEZXS010000018.1, read as the reverse complement.
CCGGGTGCCACGTCGTGTCCTCGGCCAGCGGGCCCCGCTGCCGTTGCACCCGTTCGTCCTCACCCGTGCCGCGCGACTGCCCCGGCTGCGGGCGTGCGCCCCAGCCCAGGTCGTTGCGCGGCTCCTCGGCGTCCCCGGCCGCATCGCCCTGGCGCGGCAGCTCCGCCCAGACCAGCAGACCGGGACCGTGCTCCTGCGCACCCCACGCGTCACACAGGGCGTCGACGAGGAGCAACCCCCTCCCGTGCTCCTCCTCGGGCTGCGTCGGAGACGGATGGGGCTCACCCGGAGCACAGCCCTCGTCACGCACGGCTATGCGCACCACGTCGTCGTGGTCGTGCAGTTCGCACACCACACGGCTGCTCGCCGTGTGCACGATCGCGTTGGTGACCAGCTCGGACATGACCAGAGCGGCGGTGTCACAGGTGTCCGCGCACACCGCCCAGCCGGTCAACCGGGCACGCGTCAGGCGTCTTGCCTGCGCGGGAGAACCCGGATGTGCGGCCAGCTCGAACCGGAACCGGCGCGCGGGACTGCTCCCACCAGGGGAGACTCCCGCAGCGGCACCGAGACCGGGGCGGTCTGCGGCGGCGTCTGTTCCTAAGGGCGCGGACGGAATCACGCTTGCCACTATCGCCCCGCCGTGAACACTTGGCAAGTGGCACTCTGAAAATTGCAGAGTGCTGTGTGACGCGGTCGGACGCCGTGGCACACTGCTCGCAACAGCATGTGCAGCGGCGCCACTTGAAGGATTCGAAGACCGATCGGTCTTCGAATGCACCTTCGAATGGCGCCGTAGGGCTGTCAGGATTCGGACAGCGTTCGGTCACCATGTGGTCGCTCTACGCCGTTCTTCTGTCCGGGATTCCCTCGTGGAGGTGAGAGCGTGAGCGAGCCGCGGTCCGCGCCGACCGTGGGCCAGGTGGTCCTCGGCCGACGCCTGCTGGACCTGCGGGAACGCGCCGGGATCAAGCGCGAGGAAGCGGCGCGCGTCCTCCGGGTCGCCCCCGCCACCGTCCGCCGCATGGAGACGGCCGAGGTCTCCCTCAAGATCCCGTACCTCCAGCTGCTCCTGAGGGCCTACGGCGTCGCCGACGACGAGGCCGAACTCTTCGTCCAGCTCGCCGAGGACGCCAACAGGCCCGGCTGGTGGCAGCGCTACCACGACATCCTGCCCGGCTGGTTCTCGATGTACGTCAGCCTGGAGGGCGCCGCCGCGCTGATCCGGTCCTACGAACCGCACTTCGTGCCCGGCCTGCTCCAGACCGAGGGCTACGCGCGTGGCGTCCTGAAGTCCGGCGCCGTCGGCCAGACCAGCCCCGAGGACATCGAGCGCCACGTCCAGCTGCGCATGCAGCGCCAGGACCTGCTCACCCGGCCCGACGCACCCCGCTTCTGGGCCGTCATGGACGAGACCGCCCTGCGCCGCCCGGTCGGCGGACCGGAGGTGATGCGCGAGCAGATCGACAAGCTGCTCGACGCCACGAAGCTGCCCAACGTGACCCTCCAGGTCGCCCCGTTCGCCGACGGGCCGCACCCGGGCACGTACGGGCCCTTCGTGCTGTTCCGATTTGCCATGTCAGAACTGCCGGACATGGTCTACAGCGAGTACCTGACCGGCGCCGTCTATCTCGACGCGCGCTCGGAGGTGGCGACCCACCTCGAGGTCATGGACCGCATGGCGGCCCAGGCCGCTACGGCACATCGCACGAAGGAGATCCTCCGGGATCTCCGCAAGGAGTTGTGAATGGATCGCATCAAGTCCCAGCCCAAGCCGATGCTCCGCGCCCAGCGGATCTACAACGGCATGCCGGCGCGCGAGCTGGGCAGCGAGGGCTGGCACAAGCCGTGGAGCGGCGGCAACGGGGGCAACTGCCTGGAGGCGATGAAGCTGGCCGACGGCCGCATCGCCGTCCGCCAGTCGACCGACCCCGACGGCCCGGCGCTGATCTACACCTCGGCCGAGATGACGGCCTTCATCGAAGGAGCGAAGGCGGGGGAGGCCGACTTCCTGCTGTCCTGAACCACCGGTCCGTTGATGTTGCTTCTCACGCACCTTCCCTAAACTGGCACCGACTTTGAGCACCTACTGACACCTACCGACACCACGGGACGGAACACCCGGCCCGTCCCACGCCACCGCCGACTTCGCCCCCAAGGAGTCGGCGGCGGCCACACCCGACCCGACCCCGAACCCCGACCCGACCGCGAGCACCCCCTTCGTCTCACACCCTCATCGGCCGGTCGTACGGCGTGATCGGCGCCGGCAACTGCGAGTCGCCGCCCGTCAGCCGCCGATCGACCGCCGCCGCCACCGCCCGGCCCTCCGCGATCGCCCAGACGATCAACGACTGCCCCCGCGCGGCGTCCCCCGCGGCGAACACCCCCGGCACGTTCGTGGCGAACTCCCCGTCCCGCTCGATCGTCCCGCGCGGCCGCATCGCCACCCCCAACTGCTCGATCAGCCCGTCCCCGAGGTCCGGCCCGGAGAACCCCAGCGCGAGCAGCACGAGGTCGGCCGGCAACGACCGCCCGGTCCCCGGCAGCGCCCGCCGCCGCTCGTCCACCTCGACCAGGTGCAACGACCGCACGTGCCCGGCCGCGTCCCCCACGAACCGCAGCGTCGACGCCGCGAACAGCCGCGCGTCCGCGTCCGCCGCCGGCGCCGTCCGCAGCTCCCCCGCCTCCTCGTGCGCCGCCGACAGCCGGTAGACCTTCGGATACGTCGGCCACGGCTCGACATCGTCGTCCCGCTCGGCCCCCGGCTGCGCGTAGATGTCCAACTGGGTCACGGACGCCGCCCCCTCCCGCACCGCCGTCCCCAGACAGTCCGCCCCCGTGTCACCGCCGCCCACGATGACGACGTGCTTCCCCGCCGCCGACATCGGCGAGACCTCCAGATCCCCCTCGCACACCCGGTTCGCCAGCGGCAGATACTCCATCGCCTGCTCGATCCCGGCCAACTCCCGTCCCGGCACCGGAAGTTCCCGCCACGCCGTCGCCCCCGTGGCGATCACCACGGCGTCGTACCGCGTCCGCAGCTCCTCCGCCCCCACGTCCCGCCCCACCACCGTCGACGTACGGAACTTCGTCCCCTCCGCCCGCATCTGCCCGAGCCGCCGCTCCAGATGGCGCTTCTCCATCTTGAACGCGGGGATGCCGTACCGCATCAGCCCGCCGAGCCGGTCGTCCCTCTCGTACACCGCCACCGTGTGCCCGGCCCGCGTCAGCTGCTGCGCCGCGGCCAGCCCGGTGGGCCCCGAACCGATCACCGCGACCGTGCGCCCCGACAGCCGCTCCGGCGGCCTCGGCGGCGCGAGACCGTCCTCCCACGCCCGGTCGGCGATCGCGCACTCGACGTTCTTGATCGTCACCGCCGGCTGGTTGATGGCCAGCACACACCCCGCCTCGCACGGCGCCGGACACAACCGCCCCGTGAACTCCGGGAAGTTGTTCGTCGCGTGCAGCCGGTCGCTCGCCGCCCGCCAGTCCTCGCGCGACACCAGGTCGTTCCACTCGGGGATCAGATTGCCCAGCGGACAGGCCTCGTGGCAGAAGGGGACACCGCAGTCCATGCAGCGGTCCGCCTGCGCGCCGACGATGGGCAGCAGCGCCCCGGGGACGTACACCTCGGCCCAGTCCCGCACCCGCTCCTCGACGGGCCGCCGCGGCCACTCCTGGCGCGGGGTGGTCATGAAACCCTTGGGATCGGCCATGGTCGACTTCCTCGCGTGCGCGCACCCCCGACCGCGCGCCGTGCGCCACCGGGCGGCACCTCCTTCGACCATACGTCGCCCGGACACCGTCCGCAGAGCGGCGGACCGCCCCCTCCCGGGCCCAACGCCCGGGCCGTCCCTCAGGTGAGCGCCAGCACGTACACCACCGCCGCGGCGGCCGAGGCGAGCGTGCGGACGTGGTTCCACGTCGTCCACTCGCGCACATACGTCGGCCAGTACGCCGCGGCCTCCGGCGTACCCGGCTCCCACCGCGCCAGGGCCTCGTTGCGCGGCACGTTCGCCACCAGCGTCAGCCCGAACGAACCGAACAGGTACAGCGCGCTGCCCAGCAGCAACTCCACCTTCCCGTCGTCCGGCCACAGCACGAACGTCACCACGGCGATCATCGCGCACAGCACCGCCGACCCGGCGAACACCAGCATGAACGCCGGTGTCACGGCGGCCACGTTGATCGCGTTCATCGCCGCGACACCCTGCGCGGGCGGCAGTGCCGCGAGCCCCCGCATCACGAACGTCGAGAACCCGCAGAACACCCCCGCCACCAGTCCCGTCCCGAGCACCCCGAGCACGACCAGCACGAAGTACGGCCCGTCGATCATGTCCACCTTCACTCCCGCCTCGCCCGCCGCCACCGTCACCCCAAGTGCCTTCCCGCCCGAGCCCCCCTGCCAAGACCCGGCCCGGCACAAAGATCCGGCCCCGCTCCCCGCCCCGCCTCCTTCTCAGCCGGCCCGCTCCGGCACCGCCGACCGCCACTCCCGCAGCACCGTCTCCACCCCCGCCGCGATCCGCCGCCGCGCCTCGAACCGGGGCACCCCCCTCATCAGCAACTCGTCGTACGGCGTGTCCATGTGCCGCACCGCGGCCACCACCGCGTACGTCACCGCCCCCTCCGCCAGCGCCCGCCCCGCCGCGCTGCGCCCCACCCGCCCGCTGCCCCGCACCGCCGCGTGCGCCGCGACCGCCCGCGCCCGCTCGGCCGGGCAGCCGGGGAACAGCCGCAGGATCTCCGCCGTGAACGCCTCCACGAAGCGGGCGTCCTCCGCCGCCCTGCGCCGCGCGTCCCGTGCCCGGCGCCGCCGCCGTGCCTCCGCGTCGGCCAGACACCGCGCCTCGGCCCGGGCCAGGGCGTCCTCCTCGACCAGGACGCCCTGCCGTTCGTAGCGGCTCCTGCGCCGGTTGAACCGCACGACCACGGCCGACAACGTGCTCTCCTCCCGCGACCTGCGCGTCAGCGCCGTGTCGCCGCGCGGCAGGAACACGAGGTGACCGAGATCGGCGCAGTCCAGACAGCGGGGTGCACCGTCCTCGACGAACAGCAACGACAGCGGCCCGCCCCGGCACGCGGCGCACCGCCGCCGACGCCGCGCCGCCTGAACCACCACAAGCCCACCGGAAGAAGGGGGAGTCGCAAGCCGAGCCACACCCGCTTCCTTCCCCCGCGCACCCCTTCTCTCCCCACCGACATCGACACCGACATCGACACCGACATCGACACTGACACCGACACTGACACTGACACCGACACTGACACCGACACTGACACCGACCGGCCGACGCCGGATCGACAACCCGCGCCATGGCCATCCCCTCTCCGCTCATCCTCCGCCCGCCTCCTCCCTCGTGATCACCGGCCCGTGCCCGCCCCCGGCCCTTCCGCACCCGCGCGGCATCATGGGAGCCGTGCGACTCGAAGCGATCACCTGGGAGCGGCTGGCCGACGCGCTGGCCGAGCGGCTGCTCGACCTGAAACCGGAGGACGGCGGCGCCCGGCCCCGCGTCGCCTTCGACGGCGCCCCCGCCGCCCGCCCCGGTGACCTCGCCGAACGTGTCGCAGAGGCGCTGCGCCTACGCGGCCGGCCCTCCCTGGTCGTCGGTGCCGAGGGCTTCCTGCGCCCCGCCTCGCTCCGGCTGGAACACGGACGGCACGACGTGGAGTCGTACTACAGCGGCTGGTTCGACACCCCCGCCCTGTGGCGCGAGGTCTTCGGTCCGCTCGAACCCGGCGCCGACGGCCGTGTCCTGCCCGACCTCTGGGACCCGGTCGCCGACCGCGCCACCCGCAGCGACTACGTCCAACTCCCGCCCGGCGGCCTCCTCCTGCTGCACGGCCCCCTCCTCCTGAGGCACTGGTTCCCCTTCGACCTCAGCGTCCACCTCCTCCTCTCACCCGGCGCCCTGCGCCGCCGCACGCCCGACACCGACCACTGGACCCTCCCCGCCTTCGAGCGCTACGAGGCCGAGACCGACCCCGCCACCACGGCCGACGTCCTGGTCCGCGCCGACGATCCGCGCCACCCGGCCTGGAACGGCTGACTCCGGGGCCCCGCCGGGGTGCACACCCCCGTCCCCGCGCGGGAGAATGAAGTCCGCCGGGACAGCGGCGCGTTCCGCGCCGCGCCGGCCCGTCCGGCCACGGGAGGTACCTCATGACCACCGCCGGAGACATCATGCACCGCGGCGCCCAGTGGATCCCCGCCCACGAGACCCTGGACCGCGCCGCCCAGCTGATGCGCGAGCTCAACGTGGGAGCCCTGCCCATCAGCGACGAGAACGAACGGCTCTGCGGCATCCTCACCGACCGCGACATCGTCGTCGGCTGTGTGGCCGTGGGGCACGACCCGTCGCGGATCACCGCCGGCGACCTCGCCCAGGGCACACCCCGCTGGATCGACGCGGGCGCCGACGTCGACGAGGTCCTGCGGGAGATGCGGGAGCACCAGATCCGCCGGCTGCCCGTGATCGAGGACAAGCGCCTGGTCGGCATGATCAGCGAGGCCGACCTCGCCCAGCACCTGGGCGAGGACCAGATCGCCGCCTTCGCCGAGAGCGTCTACGCCAGGACGTCCCCGGCCACCCACTGACCGCCGTCCGCACCGGGCCCGGCGCCCGCCCCGGTCACAGCCAGCCGTTGCGCCGGAACCCCCGGTACAGGACCAGACACGCCACGGAGATCACCCCGATCACCAGCGGATAGCCGAACCGCCAGTGCAGCTCCGGCATGTGATCGAAGTTCATGCCGTAGACCCCGCACACCATCGTCGGCACGGCGATCACCGCCGCCCACGCGGTGATCTTCCGCATGTCCTCGTTCTGTGCGACGGTCACCTGCGCCAGGTGCGCCTGGAGGATCGAGTTGAGCAGTTCGTCGAAGGAGGCGATCTGCTCCTTGGCGCGCATCAGGTGGTCGAGGACGTCCCGGAAGTACGCCTGTATCTCCGGGTCCACCACCCGTATCGGCCGCGTGGCGAGATCCTCTATCGGCCGGGCGAGCGGCACCACCGCCCGCTTCAGCTCCAGGAGTTCCCGCTTCAGCTGGTAGATCCGGCCGGGGTCGGCGCGCGCCCCGTTCTCCGCGAACACATCGGTCTCGACCTGGTCGATGTCCGCCTGCACCGCGTCCGTGACGTTCAGATAGTCGTCCACCACATGGTCCGCCAGCGCGTGCAGCACCGCCGCCGGCCCCTTGGTCAACTGCTTCGGATCGGACTCCAGCTCCTCGCGCAGCGGACCGAGCGAGCCGTGCCGTCCGTGCCGCACTGTGATCACGAAGTCCTCACCCACGAACGCCATGATCTCGCCGGTGTCCACGACCTCGCTCGTCGCCGTCAACTGCTCGTGCTCGACGTAGCAGACCGTCTTGAACACCGCGAACAGCGTCTCCCCGTACCGCTCCAGCTTCGGGCGCTGATGTGCCTCGACCGCGTCCTCGACCGCCAGCGGATGCAGGTCGAACAACTCGGCGATGCCCGCGAACTCACGGTCCGTCGGCTCGTGCAGCCCCAGCCAGACGAAGCCGTCCCCGTGCTTGCGCACCTGTTCCACGGTGTCCACCAGATCGCTGCCGCCGGGGACCCGGACCCCGTCCCGGTAGGTCACGCAGTTGACCACCGAGGAACCCAGTGGCGAGCGGGCGGGATGGCTCAGGTCGACCCGGGGCCGCCGCCGCGCCAGCCGCGCCACTCTGCGCAGCCCGCCGACCCTGCCGAGCCCGCGGACCTTCCGCAGATTCCCTGCCATGGACATCTGGTTCTCCTCGCGCCGTACCATTTGCGCCTCGACCGGAAGTCTGCCAGTCCCGGCCGAATCGCGGGGGAGCCTGTGGGAACGGGGAGTTCCGCTTTGTTCCCGCCTGTGGACACGGTGCCGAGCCGCCGCGACACCGCGTCGAGCCCACCGTGGACACGGTGCCGCGCCCGCCGAGGGCGCCCTGCCGAGCCCGCCACGGACACCTTGACGTACCGGCGTCGGCCGCCGCGTCCCTCCCGACTGTCCACCAGCCTGCCCGGCGGCCAGCCGCCCACCCGTCATGGCCCACCCGTCATGGCCCACCCGTCATGGCCCACCCGTCATGGCCTACCCATCACGGCCTCCCCGTCACGGCGGAGCGCCGGAGCGTCGACTGACCCGGACAAGGACGGCAACTGGGATGATCGTCGCATGACGCGATCCGACGGATACCTCCTCGACAACCGGCAGACCGAGGCGGGCCAACGCTTTGACGCCTTCGCCACCCTCTTCGACCCGACCACGTTCCGGCACCTCGAAGCGCTCGGCACCGGCCCGGGCTGGCGCTGCTGGGAGGTCGGCGCCGGCGGCACCTCCGTCGTGTCCTGGCTGGCCAAGAAGGTCGGCCCGACCGGCAAGGTCCTGGCGACCGACATCAACACCTCGCTGCTCACCCCGGTCGCGCGCACACCGGTCGAGGTACGCGTCCACGACGTCGGCGAGGAGGAGCCGCCCGCGGAGGGCTTCGACCTGGTGCACGCCCGGCTCGTCCTCGTCCATGTCCCCGACCGGGACCGGGCGTTGCACTCGATGATCAAGGCGCTGCGGCCCGGCGGCCGACTCCTGGTCGAGGACGCCGACCCCGCCCTCCAGCCGCTGCTCTGCCCCGACGAGAGCGGCCCCGAGCAGCGGCTCGCCAACCGGCTGCGGCAGGGCTTCCGCGCCCTGCTCGCCGACCGGGGCGCCGATCTGTCCTACGGCCGCAAACTCCCGCGCCTGCTCCGTGAGGCGGGACTGCGCCGCGTCGAGGCCGACGCGTACTTCCCGGTCGCTTCACCCGCCTGCACCGCGCTGGAGACCGCGACCGTCCTCCAGATCCGCGACCGGCTCGTCACCGCCGGCCTCGCCACCGACGAGGAGATCGACCGGCACCTGGCCAATGTCGCCGGCGGCGGCATGGACCTCGCCACCGCCCCGATGATCTCCGCCTGGGGGCGCAAGGCATGACCGGCGGACCCGAGCCGTCCGCCGGTGCCCTCGTCCCGTGGGCGCCGGTTCCTCGCCCTTCAGACGCCGGTGCCTCAACCCACGGGTGAACGGGCGTCCCGTCCCGCTTCGGCGGAGCCCGGTGGCCGGGCACCCACCCGCTGCACCGCCAACGCCCCCGCCCGGCACCCCTCCCGCGCCGCGGCCACGGGCTCGGCACCGGAGAGCAGCGCGGCGAGGAACGCCCCGGTGAACGCGTCACCGGCCCCCGTCGTGTCCCGCGCGGCCGCCACCACGGCGGGGACCCGGACCGGCACCGTACCGGGCCGCGCCACCAACGCGCCCTTCGTGCCCAGCTTCACCACCACCAGCGGAACCCGGCGGTTCAGCCGGGCCGCCGCCTCAGCGGGATCGGACACCCCCGTCAGCAGGCACGCCTCGTCCCGGCTCGGCAGCAGCACGTCCAGCCCGTCCGCCAGGTCCGGGAAACGCTCCACCCCCAGCTCGCGGAGGAACCCCGCCGACGCCGGGTCCAGGCTCACCGGCACCCCACGCGCGCGGGCCGCCGCCAGGGCGACCCCGGCGAAGGCCCGGCCGGACTCCGCGAACAGCAGATAGCCCGACAGATGCAGCCGGGCGACACCGTCGAGCAACGCGTCCGACCAGTCGGCCGGTTCGAGCCGCAGCGAGGCGCCGCTGTCCGTCAGGAACGTGCGCTCGGCCGAGTCCTCCGTGTCCACGAGGGAGATCACCGTCCCGGTCGCGGCCGTCGCGTCGACCACGAGCCGGGGACGCACCCCGGCCGCCACCAGCTCCCGTTCGTGCCACGCCGCGGAGTCCGCGCCCACCCGCCCCAGCAGCCGTACGTCCGCGCACCCCGCGTGGGCGGCCCAGCACGCCACATTGGCGCCGGCACCGCCGGGCCGCGTCCGGATCACGGCGGCCGTGTCGGTGCCGGCCGACAGCGCTCCCCGGTGCCGGGCCACGACATCGGTGATGACGTCCCCGACGACCAGCAGCGCCCCCGCCGACCGTGATGCCGTCCCCTCCGGCCGTGTCGTCACCCCCGGGACCACGCCGCCGCGATCCGCGCCGCCAGCCGCACATTGCCGCGCACCGCGGCCAGATTGGCGCTCAGCGACGCCCCGTCGGTGTGCCGGACCAGGTAGTCCAGCAGGAACGGCGTCACGGCCTGGCCGGTGACACCCTCCTCCCCGCAGGCACGCAGCGCGTCGGCCAGCACGCGCGCGTGCAGCTCCGGATCGAGCTGCTCCGCCTCGGGAACGGGATTGGCGACGATCAGCGCCGACGCGGGGACGTCCAGCGCGTCCTGTGCCCGCATGACCTCCGCCGCCTCCTCGGGACTCTCCAGCGTCCAGTCGACCGGATGCCCGGAGTCGGACAGGTAGAAGCCGGGGAACCGGTCCGTGCCGTATCCGGCGACGGCCACGCCCAGCGTCTCCAGCCGTTGCAGCGTCGCCGGCACGTCCAGGATGGACTTCACCCCCGCGCACACCACCGTGATCCGCGTCCGGGCCAGCAGCCCCAGGTCGGCCGACTCGTCCTGCACGACCGTCCACTCCCGGTGCACACCGCCGAGCCCGCCCGTGGCGAACACCCGCACGCCCGCCAGCGCCGCCAGCAGCGCCGTCGCCGACACCGTGGTCGCCCCGCTCGCCCCCGCCGCCACCGCGAGCGGCAGGTCCCGGTGCCCCAGCTTGCGGATCCCGTCCTCGTTGGCGATCCGCTCCAACTGCTGCTTGTCCAGGCCCACATGGGGTGTGCCGTCCAGCACCGCGATCGTGGCGGGCACGGCACCCTCACGGCGTACGACGTCCTCCAGCTCCCGTGCCACCTGGAGGTTGCGCGGACGAGGCAGCCCGTGCGCGATGATCGTGGACTCCAGGGCCACCACGGGCCGACGCGCGGCGATCGCCTCGCGCACTTCCTCCGACACCACTAGCACCACGAGCCTGCCTCCTGTCAGTCGGTCCTCCCTCATCTCTGGCGGGCCGTCCGGCCTGCTAAACGCTTGCGGGCCACGCGGACCGCGACCAGCCTGGGCACCATGAGGAACACCACGACCCGACTCGACCACGTCGTCCTCTGGGTGCGCGATCCGGTCGCGGCGGCCGGGTTCTACGAGCGGGCGGTCGGGCTGGAACCCCTGAGGGTCGCCGAATACACCGCCGGGACCGTCTCCTTCCCGTCAGTGCGCGTCAACGACGAGACCATCCTCGACCTGACGCCCCTCACCCTGGCCGACGACATGAGGATGCTCCCCGGCTCGGCCGAGAGCGCGGGCCACCCCGTGAACCACGTCTGCCTCGCCCTGCCGGGCGACCGCTTCGACGCCCTACGGGCCCGCCTGGGCGGACAGGGCGTGCCCATGTCCGGGATCACCCACGACTCGTACGGCGCCCGCGGCAACGCGACCCGCAGCTTCTACTTCCGCGACCCGGACGGCAACGTCCTCGAAGCACGGCACTACGACTGACCGCCCGCGTCAGAACAGCGGCTCGGGCAGCACACCCTCCAGGGCCAGCAGCTTCCGCTTGGTCTCCAGGCCGCCCCCGAACCCGCCGATGCCGCCGTCGCGCTCCACGACCCGGTGGCAGGGCACCACGACCGGCAGCGGATTCGCCCCCATGGCCGCGCCCACCGCCTGCGCCGCCCCGGGCTGGCCGACCCGCCCGGCCAGGTCCCCGTACCCCACGACCTGGCCGTAGGGCACGCCGGAGGCCAGCTCGCGCAGCACCTCCCGGTTGAAGCCGGAGATCAGCGACCAGTCCAGGGGCAGTTCGAAATCGTGCCGCCTGCCCGCGAAGTACGCCTCGACCTGGCGTATCGCCTCGGTCAGCACGGGTGAGCCGGGGGCCTCGACGGGTTCCGTGCCCAGCCGGGCCGCAAGGCGCTCCAGCGCGCGGTCGCGCACCGCGTCCGTGGCGTGGAAGACGACGTTGACCAGGCCGTCGCGGGTCGCGGCCAGCAGCAGCGGACCGATGTCGCTCTCCACGACGGTCCACACGACCCGCTGCTCGTACCGCCCATGGCTGTCCATGCGCCCCACCGTACGGCCCGCCACTGACAACGCCCGCCCGCGACCGGTCCGGCCGCCGGGGGAGCGGCGCCCGGCTCCCGCTCAGGAGGCCTGCAGCGCGTCCCGCACCACGTCCGGCTGGTTGGTGATGATGCCGTCGACCCCGTACCCGGCCAGCCTGCGGGCGGTGGCCGCGTCGTCCACGGTCCAGGCGAACAGCCGCATCGGCCTGCCGTGCGGCCCGTCCAGCGCCCGCACCGCGGTGACGTAGTCCGGCGAGACGGTCTTGTACGAGGGGTTGATCAGGTCGGCGAACCCCGCGTAGGCGCGCAGGTCCGCCACCGGGGGCGTGCCCAGGAAACCCGTCGTGACGGCCGGCTTCAGCCTGTGGACGGTCCGCAGGCTGTCCGCGCCGAAGCTCTGCACGATCAGCCGGTTCCCGTGGTCCCGGTCCAGCCAGCCCTCATTGCTCAGCAGCTTGAGGGCCTGCCGCTCGACTCCCGGGTACAGCTCGGGGTTCTTCAGCTCAAGGAGCAGTTTCTCGTGGTGGTGCTCGACCCGGCGCAGGTACTCCTTGAGCGTCGGCACGCGCGTGCCCGCGTACGCGTGGCCGAACCACGTGCCCGCGTCGAGCCGGGCGATCTCTGCCGCGGTGAAGTCCTTCACATTCCAGGGAGACCGTCCCGGGAAGACCTCCTCGGCGTCGGTGGTGCGCGCGAGGGTGGCGTCGTGGATGACGACCAGTTCACCGTCCTTGGTGCGCTGGACGTCGTTCTCCACCCAGGGCAGACCCCGGCGGGCCGCCTCGTCGACGGCCGGCAGCGTGTTCTCCGGCGCGTGGGCGCAGGCCCCCCGGTGGGCGACGATCGTGGGCGGCACCAAGGTGTCGCCGGCCCGTGCGGTGCCGACGGGGGCCAGCAGGGTGACCGTTCCCAGGAACGCCGTGGTCGTGGCGGCGACTGCGCGCGCGTGCATGCGTACTCCTCATGCCGGCCGAATACGGACAGCACCAGAGTGACAGCAGAGAGTCATCGGTAAACGTGTGCAGGATGGCCACAGATTGAATGGGGTTGCCCAATTGCGCTCACTGGTGCCGCACAAGTGGGGCAAGGCCGTGTTTCTTTGCCGGATAATCGTTCGACCATTCCGGTGGGGGTCATACTCTCTGCGACAACCCTGACCGCCCGAGCGGTCCTGGGACGGGGGCGCACAACAGGAATTTCCGGGACGCAACAGGGTGAGGGGCAGCCGCGTATGCAGGGCACGGTCGACGGATTCGACTACGGGGCAGTCACCCCGTTGGTGGCCTTTCTGATGGCCTGCCTCGGCGGCGCCCTCGGCCTGCGATGCACGACGAGAGCCCTGCTGCTGCCCCACGCGCGGAGACCCGTCTGGCTCGCCCTCGGGGCCGGCGCGATCGGCTCCGGGATCTGGACCATGCACCTGGTCGCCATGATGGGCTTCACCGTCGAGGGCGCCCCGATCCACTACGACAAGGCCATCACCTACGCGAGCCTCGGCCTCGCGATCGTCATGGTGGGCGTCGGCATCTTCATCGTCGGCTACCGGGGCGCCACGGGACCCGCCCTGTTCACCGGCGGCACGGTCACCGGCCTGGGCATCGCCTCGATGCACTACCTCGGCATGGCGGGCATGAGCCTCGACGGAACGTTCACCTACAACACGCTCACCGTCGCCGCCTCGGTCGTCATCGCCGTCGTGGCCGCCACCACCGCCCTGTGGGCGGCCGGACGGGGCGGGGGCCTCCTTTGGAGCGTCGGCGCGAGCCTCCTCATGGGCCTCGCCGTCAGCGGCATGCACTTCACCGGCATGGCCGCCCTCACCGTCCACGTCCACGGCGCCCCCGCGGCCACCGGCACCGCGCCGACGTCCCTCCTCGCCCCCATGCTGATCGGCCCCGTCGCCTTCCTCCTCCTCGCGGCCGTCGTCGTGATCCTCGACCCGCTGATGGTCGCGGGCCGTCCCGTCCGCGCGCGGGTCGAGCGGCAGCCGGGCGTCCCCGCCCGCCCGTCCGCTCCCTCCTCCTACGCGGACCGCATCCCGCATCCGCGTTCCGGGGAGCGCGAAGCGGTCCGGCACCCGGCCCGGCAGACCGGCCACCGCACCGCACGGACCCCGCAGAACCGCTGACCGGGACCCGTTGTCAGTGCGGGGTCGTACGGTGGATGGCATGCGGCCCGTTTCCCAGATCGAACGCACGGTGGCGCCCTTCGAGGTCGTCAGTCCCTACCAGCCCAACGGCGACCAGCCGGCGGCCATCGCCGAGCTGGCCAAGCGTGTCGAGGCCGGTGAAAGGGACGTCGTCCTGCTCGGCGCGACCGGCACCGGCAAGTCCGCCACCACGGCGTGGATGATCGAAAAGCTCCAGCGCCCCACGCTCGTGATGGCACCGAACAAGACGCTGGCCGCCCAGCTGGCGAACGAGTTCCGCGAGCTGCTCCCGAACAACGCCGTCGAGTACTTCGTCTCGTACTACGACTACTACCAGCCCGAGGCGTACGTCCCGCAGTCGGACACCTACATCGAGAAGGACTCCTCGATCAACGAGGAGGTCGAGCGGCTGCGCCACTCCGCCACCAACTCGCTGCTCACCCGGCGCGACGTCGTCGTGGTCGCCTCCGTCTCCTGCATCTACGGCCTCGGCACACCGCAGGAGTACGTGGACCGGATGGTCCCCCTCCGCGTGGGTGACGAGATCGACCGGGACGAGATGCTGCGCCGCTTCGTCGACATCCAGTACACGCGCAACGACCTGGCGTTCACGCGCGGCACCTTCCGGGTGCGCGGCGACACCGTCGAGATCTTCCCGGTCTACGAGGAGCTCGCCGTCCGCATCGAGATGTTCGGCGACGAGATCGAGGCACTGTCCACGCTGCACCCGCTCACCGGCGAGATCATCAGCGACGACCAGCAGCTGTACGTCTTCCCCGCCTCGCACTACGTCGCCGGCCCCGAGCGCATGGAGCGGGCCGTCAACGACATCGAGAAGGAGCTGGGGGAGCGCCTGGCCGAACTGGAGAAGCAGGGCAAGCTCCTGGAGGTCCAGCGCCTGCGCATGCGCACCACCTACGACATCGAGATGCTCCGCCAGATCGGCAGCTGCTCCGGCGTCGAGAACTACTCGATGCACTTCGACGGCCGGCTGCCCGGCTCCCCGCCCAACACCCTGCTCGACTACTTCCCCGACGACTTCCTGCTCGTCATCGACGAGTCGCACAACACGGTCCCGCAGATCGGCGCCATGTACGAGGGCGACGCCTCCCGCAAGCGCACCCTCGTCGACCACGGCTTCCGGCTGCCCTCCGCCCTGGACAACCGCCCCCTGAAGTGGGAGGAGTTCCAGGAGCGGATCGGCCAGACGGTCTACCTGTCCGCGACCCCCGGCAAGTACGAACTGTCCCGCGCGGACGGCGTCGTCGAACAGATCATCCGCCCCACCGGCCTCATCGACCCCGAGGTCGTGGTCAAGCCCACCGAGGGCCAGATCGACGACCTGGTGCACGAGATCCGCAAGCGCACCGAGAAGGACGAACGCGTCCTGGTCACCACCCTCACCAAGAAGATGGCCGAGGACCTCACCGACTACTTCCTGGAACTCGGCATCCAGGTGCGCTACCTCCACAGCGACGTCGACACCCTGCGCCGCGTCGAGCTGCTGCGCGAGCTGCGCTCCGGCGAGTTCGACGTCCTGGTCGGCATCAACCTCCTGCGCGAGGGCCTCGACCTGCCCGAGGTGTCCCTGGTGGCGATCCTCGACGCCGACAAGGAGGGCTTCCTGCGCTCCGGCACCTCCCTGATCCAGACCATCGGCCGCGCCGCGCGCAACGTCTCCGGCCAGGTCCATATGTACGCCGACAAGATCACCCCGGCGATGGAGCGGGCCATCGACGAGACCAACCGCCGCCGGGAGAAGCAGGTCGCCTACAACAGGGCCAACGGCATCGACCCGCAGCCGCTGCGTAAGAAGATCAACGACATCGTCGCGCAGATCGCCCGCGAGGAGGTCGACACCGAGCAGCTGCTCGGCTCCGGCTACCGCAAGTCGAAGGACGGCCGGGGCGCCAAGGCCCCCGTCCCCTCGCTCGGCGACAAGGCGGCCAAGGGCGCGAAGGCCGGCAAGGCCGCCAAGGGCAAGGCGAAGGACGCGGTGCCCACGGACCGGCCCGCGACCGAACTCGCCGAGCAGATCGAGGAGATGACGGAGCGTATGCGCGCGGCCGCCGCTGACCTCCAGTTCGAGATCGCGGCCCGGCTGCGTGACGAGGTCTCCGAGATGAAGAAGGAGCTGCGCCAGATGAGGGAGGCGGGCCTGAGCTGACCCGTGCGCTCCCGGCCGAAACTCCGCCCGTGCGCGGAGTGTTGCAACACCGACACAAAGCGCGGGTGGGGGTTCGGCACTGTCGGCGCCGGTGCATAGGGTTCTGGACAACCGCGCACTGTGCGGCAACAGGGGACAGCAGAGAGGGGACACAGCCGTGACCGTCAACATGACCAAGGGTCAGGCCATCAGCCTGGAGAAGAAGGACGGGGGCTCCCTGACCGCGGTCCGTATGGGTCTCGGCTGGCAGGCGGCGCCCCGGCGCGGCCTCTTCGGTTCCCGCACCCGGGAGATCGACCTGGACGCCTCGGCGGTGCTGTTCGCCGACAAGCAGCCGGTCGACGTCGTCTTCTTCCGCCACCTCGTGAGCGACGACGGCTCCGTGCGTCACACCGGCGACAACCTGGTCGGCGGCGCGGGCCAGGGCGGTGACGACGAGTCCATCCTCGTCGACCTCCAGCGTGTCCCCGTCCACATCGACCAGATCATCTTCACGGTGAACTCCTTCACCGGCCAGACCTTCCAGGAGGTGCAGAACGCGTTCTGCCGCCTGGTCGACGAGACCAACGGCCAGGAGCTCGCCCGCTACACGCTCGCGGGCGGTGGCCAGTACACCGCCCAGGTCATGGCGAAGGTGCACCGCGTGGGCCAGGGCTGGGCGATGACCGCGCTGGGCACGTCGGCCAACGGCCGCACCTTCCAGGACCTGCTGCCGGCGATACTGCCGCACCTGTAACCCCGCCCGCTGCGGCGGCCGGCGCACGACAACATCACACAGGGGGACGAAGGCGATGACGGCCGAACTGGTGCGGGGGCAGAACCACCCCCTCTCCCAGGTCCGGTTCGAGATCCGGATCTCGGCCGGTGTGCCGGTCGTGGCGGCGGCCACGCTGGGCGACGAGAACGGCACGGCGCCGGGCCCCGAGTGGGTGGCCCACCCGGGGGCGCCCACGCTGCCCGGTGTCGAGGTCTCCCGCCAGGCCGCCGCCGAGCACCGGCTCGCCGTGGACCTGGCCGCCGTGCCGGAGGCCGTGCACCGCGTCGACGTCCTGCTGGCCCTGCCCACGCGGACGGGCGGCCCGTCCCGCTTCGGCGCGGTCGGCGCCCCCAGTGTCACGCTCACCGGCCTCGACGGCACCGGAGTCGTGCGGTACACCCTGGCCGGCCTTGACGCCGAGTCGGCCGTCGTCGCCCTGGAGCTGTACCGCAGACAGGGCGCCTGGAAGGTGCGCGCCGTGGGGCAGGGCTACGGGGGTGGCCTCGCCGCGCTCTTCGCCGACCAGGGCCTGGCCGCCGCCGCGGATCTCGCGGACAGCATCCAGGAAGCGGTGGCCAGGAGCCTGGCCCGCGCGGTCCCGGCGCCACCACCGCGCACCCCGGAACCGGACCGCACCCGCGAACCCGACCGCACCCGCGGTACGTCAGGGCCGGCCGCCGGCCCCGACCGGCCCGGCCCCTCGCCCCAGGGCGCCCCAGAGGCCGTGGCACCGCTGCCGGCGTCGCCCTACGACACGCCCCACGGGGCGACCCTTCCGGACGGCGTGAGGGACACGACCGGAGCAGACCCCTCCGACCACGCGGCCCCCGCCGCGCCCGACACCGCGCGTCCCGCGGGCGACACCGAGCGCCCCGTGGGCGGCATCGACTACACCCATCCGGACCGCCGTCACACGGCCCCGCCACCGCCCCCGCCGCAGGCGCCCCCCGTTCCGCCGGGGCAGCCCGCGCAGCCCGTCGCGGGTGACGCCGCCGGCTGGTCCATGGACGAGCGGCTCTACAACCAGGTCTGGGGCATGTTCGAGGACCTGGCGCGTACGACGGCCGCGTACCGCAGCGCCGTCGACTTCGCCGACTCCCGCATGGAGAAGGACATCGACCGGATCCTGTCCGATCCGCGCAGCCGACTCGGCTCGGCCGGAGACACCGCCCGTGAGGCGGCCGCCGCCAGACGGGCCCAACTCGTCGACCAGGCGCGGGCCGTGCTCGACCGGGACCTCGTCCAGCTCGCGGCCGAGGCCGAGGTCGTCGAGCCCGCTCTTCCGCCGGCGTACGCGCGCTGGGACAACCCCGTCTGGCACGGCTACCGCGTGCCCACCGAGTCCCCGCTCGCCCTGCGCCTCGGCGACCTCCACCTCCCCGAGAGCGCACCGCTGCGCATCCCGATGCTGGTCCGGCTGCCCCTGGAACGGGGCCTGTGGATCGACAGCGGCACGGAGGACGACCTGATGGGGTATCAGGACGGGCGATCCACGGAACCGGACGACACCCGGCGGCTCGCGATGGAGATGGCGGTCGCGCTCGCGGCCCGGATGCTCGCCGTGCATCCGACGGGAGAGTTCTCGGTCCACGTGATCGACCCGGCGGGCTCCGGTTCACGCGCGCTCATGCCCCTGGTGGGGGCGGGCGTGCTCGCCGGCCCGCCCGCGGCCGGCGCCGCGGGAGTCGCGGACGTCCTCGGCCGGCTCACCCAGCGTGTCGACCTGGTGCAGATGGCGCTGCGCGCCGACGCGGCCGAGTCACTGCCGCCCGGCGTCGATCCGGCCCGCCAACTGCTCGTCGTCAACGACTTCCCGCACGGTTTCGACGACCGCGCCGTGAACCAGCTGCGGTATCTCGCCGACGAGGGACCGTCTGTCGGCGTCCATCTGGTGCTGGTGGCCGACCGTGAGGACGCCTCGGCGTACGGCCCTTTGCTCGATCCGCTCTGGCGTTCGCTGATGCGACTCACGCCAGTGCCCGACGATCACTTCGCCGACCCCTGGGTCGGGCACGCCTGGACCTATGAGCCCTCCCTGCTCCCGCCGGGCAGCCAGGTGCTCACGCGGGTGCTGACGCAGGTGGCAGAGGCTCGGGCCAAGCACTGGTAAAGCCGCACTGAGCTGCTAACTTGGTACTAACTTTACCAATTGCTTTACCTTTCCTTGGTGATTGGGGTACTCTCGACGGCACGGAGGGGAGTACTCCCTGTCTGCTGCGGCGTACCCGTCAATACGGATCGGATCCGGTCCCGGGGCGTCGGCCCGTCCCGGGTGGAAGAGACCTCCGGCAGTGACGACGTGATTCTTTGCCGTTTACGTACCGGAGGAGCAGTGGACGTTTCCGTGACCCTGTGGGTCCTGACCATCGTGGGGCTCGCCGCGTTCGTCGCGGTCGACTTCCTCATCGGCCGCAAGCCGCACGACGTGTCGATCAAGGAAGCCGGCATCTGGACCGCCGTCTGGATCGCTCTGGCCGGGATCTTCGGCCTCGGGCTGCTCCTCTTCGGCGGCGGGCAGCCGGCGGGCGAGTTCTTCGCGGGATTCATCACCGAGAAGTCACTCAGCGTCGACAACCTCTTCGTCTTCGTCCTGATCATGGCGAAGTTCGCGGTGCCCTCGCAGTACCAGCAGCGGGTCCTGCTCGTCGGCGTGCTCATAGCCCTGGTCCTGCGGGCCGTCTTCATCGCCGCCGGCGCCGCGATCATCGCCAGCTTCTCCTGGATCTTCTACCTCTTCGGAGCCTTCCTGATCTACACCGCCTGGAAGCTGATCCAGGAGGCCCGGGCCGAGGAGGAGGACGAGGAGTACGAGGAGAACCGGCTGCTCAAGGCCGCCGAGCGCAGGTTCGGCGTGGCCGACCGGTACCACGGCACCAAGCTGTGGATACGCCAGAACGGCAAGCGCGTCATGACCCCCATGCTGGTCGTGATGCTCGCGATCGGTACGACGGACGTGCTGTTCGCGCTGGACTCCATCCCCGCGATCTTCGGCCTGACCCAGGACCCGTACATCGTCTTCACCGCCAACGCCTTCGCGCTGATGGGCCTGCGGCAGCTGTACTTCCTCATCGGCGGCCTGCTCAGGAAGCTGGTCCACCTCTCCTACGGTCTGTCCGTCATCCTCGGCTTCATCGGCGTCAAGCTGGTGCTGCACGCCCTGCACGAGTCCGGTGTGCACGTCCCTGAGATCAGCATTCCGGTCTCGCTGGGCGTCATCTGCGCCGTCCTGATCGTCACGACGATCACCAGTCTGATGGCGAGCAGGAAGAAGGCGGCCGCCGAGGCTGCGGCCGAGGCGGCGGAAGAAGGCGCGCCGGAGGGCAGCGAGGACGCTGCGGGGGGCGGCAAGGGCAGCAAGGACAGCGTCGACGTCTGACGACGCCCGGTCGACTGATGCCTGAAAGGACCGGAATGCGAACCCCGTACGTGTCTGCCACCATCGCTGCATGATCACCAGGCTCAGGTCGCTCACCACCCAGTGGACGCTCCTAGTGCCGGTGCTCGCGGTCGTCCTGCTCGCCCTCACCTGGGGACGCGATCTCCCCGGTGCCGTCGTCGCGCTGGTGACCGTCGTCCTCGCCGGATCCGTCCTCGCCGCCGTCCACCACGCCGAGGTCGTCGCCCACCGCGTCGGCGAGCCCTTCGGCTCCCTCGTCCTCGCCGTCGCGGTCACCGTCATCGAGGTCGCGCTGATCGTCACCCTCATGGCAGACGGAGGCGCCAAGAGCGCCACCCTCGCCCGGGACACGGTCTTCGCGGCCGTGATGATCACCTGCAACGGCGTGGTCGGCCTGTGCCTCCTCGTCGCCTCCCTCCGGCACGGCACGGCCGTCTTCAACCCCGAGGGCACCGGCGCGGCCCTGGCGACGGTGGCGACCCTGGCCACGCTCAGCCTGGTGCTGCCGACCTTCACCACCAGCAAGCCGGGCCCTGAGTTCTCCGGCGTACAACTGACCTTCGCGGCCCTGTCCTCACTGATCCTATACGGCCTGTTCGTCGCCACACAGACTGTGCGGCACCGCGACTACTTCCTGCCCATCACCCGGCAGGGCGAGGTGATCACCGCGGACGACCACGCCCTGGCCCCCTCCTTGCGCACCGCCCGCATCAGCCTCGGCATGCTGGGCCTCGCCCTGGTCGGCGTGGTCGGCCTCGCCAAGGGGGTGTCGCCGACCATCGAGTCCGGGGTGGAGGCGGCGGGCCTGCACCACGCCGTCGTCGGTGTGATCATCGCCCTGCTCGTGCTGCTCCCGGAGACGATCGCCGCGCTCCGCTCGGCACGCCGGGACCGGGTGCAGACCAGCCTCAACCTGGCGCTGGGTTCGGCGATGGCCAGCATCGGCCTCACCATCCCCGCCGTCGCCCTCGCCTCGATCTGGCTGTCCGGACCCCTCGTCCTCGGCCTCGGCGCCACGCACATGCTGCTGCTCGCCCTGACCGTGGTCGTCAGCTCCCTCACCGTGGTGCCCGGCCGGGCGACACCCCTCCAGGGCGGTGTGCACCTGGTGATATTTGCGGCCTATCTGGAACTGGCCATCAACCCGTGACACCACCCCACCCGCCGCTTGCGGTCACCCGGGGAGGGCTTCAGCGGGTACATGATCGTCGTCATCCCCGGAGGCCACGGCGGACGGCCCCGCGCGCGCAGCGTGATAAACCGGGAGCGAGCAGCGGTCGCAGTCGGGCCGCCCGACCGGACCGGAGGAACCGTGCCCCGCACCCTGGCCAACGCCCCGATCATGATTCTCAACGGGCCCAACCTGAACCTGCTCGGCCGGCGCCAGCCCGAGATCTACGGCTCCGACACGCTCGCCGACATCGAGGCGCTGTGCGTCAAGGCGGCGGCCACGCACGGCGGCACGGTGGACTTCCGGCAGTCCAACCACGAGGGCCAGTTGGTCGACTGGATCCACGAGGCACGGCTCGACCACTGCGGCATCGTCATCAACCCCGGCGCCTACTCGCACACGTCGGTCGCGATCCTGGACGCGCTCAACACCTGCGACGGCATGCCGGTGATCGAGGTCCACATCTCCAACATCCACCGGCGCGAGTCGTTCCGGCACCACTCGTACGTCTCCCTGCGCGCGGACGGCGTCATCGCGGGCTGCGGCACGCAGGGGTACGTGTTCGGTGTGGAGCGCGTGGCCGCCCTGGTGGGGGCGGCCCGCACCGACGCCTGAGCGCGTCGGAGAAGCCAACTCGCCCTCTGAGAGCGCGTCGGAAAAGCCGACTCGGCCCTGGAGGAGCACCGTTCAGAGACGGCCGGCCTCCACGACGCGGCTCAGGAAGCGCCGCGTCCGCTCCTGCTGCGGATCATCGAACACCTGCTCGGCGGTGCCCCGCTCCAGCACGACACCTCCGTCCAGGAAGCAGACCTGGTCGGCCACGTCCCGGGCGAAGCCCATCTCGTGCGTGGCCAGCACCATCGTCATGCCGTCCCCCTTCAGGTCCCGCACCACGGCGAGGACCTCTCCGACCAGCTCCGGGTCGAGGGCCGCGGTGATCTCGTCGAGCAGCAGCAGCCGGGGACGTACGGCCAGGGCCCGCACGATCGCCACACGCTGCTGCTGGCCGCCGCTGAGCCGGTCCGGGTACTCACGCGCCCTGCCCCCGAGTCCGAGGCGCTCCAGGAGCCCCACAGCGCGTTCCTCGGCCTCCGCGCGGGGCACGCCGTGCACCCGGCGCGGCGCGAGCGTGATGTTCTCCAGCACGGTCATGTGCGGGAAGAGGTTGTACGACTGGAAGACCACGCCGATACGGCGCCGCACCGCGTCCTGGTCCGCGCGTGGGTCGGTGATCTCCTCCCCGTCCAGCCAGATCGCCCCGTCGTCGATCTCCTCCAGGAGGTTGGCGCAGCGCAGCAGTGTGGACTTGCCGGAGCCGGAGGCGCCGATCAGCGCGGTCACGGTGTGCGGGGCGACCTCCAGGCCGACGTCGCGCAGCACGACCGAGCCGCCGAAGGTCTTGCGGACGGACTCCATGCGCAGCACGGGCACGTCGCTCATGTCGCTCCTCCCTGGGCGCGCGTCCGCTCCGTCCTGGCCGTCAGCCAGTCCGTGAAGCGGGTCATCGGGATGGTCAGTGCCACGAAGACCAGTCCCGCGACGATGTACGGCGTGTAGTTGAGACTGCGGCCCACGATGATGTCGGCCGCGCGCACGGCGTCCACCGCGCCGCCGATCGACACGAGCCCGGTGTCCTTCTGGAGCGACACCAGGTCGTTGAGCAGCGGCGGCACCTGACGGCGCACGGCCTGCGGCAGCACCACGTGGCGCAGGGCCTGCCGGTTGGTGAGGCCCAGCGAGCGGGCGGCGGCGCGCTGCGAGGGGTGCACCGACTCGATGCCCGCGCGGAACACCTCGGCGACGTACGCCGAGTACGTCAGCGTGAGCGCCGTACCGCCCAGCAGCACCGGGTCCACGGTCACGCCCTGGAGCCGCAGCGCGGGCACGCCCAGCACCACGATCAGGATGTTGACAATCAGCGGCAGCCCGCGGAAGAAGTCGGTGTACGCGGCGGCCAGCACCCGCAGCGGGAAGGAGACCGGGCCGCGCAGTGTGCGTGCCACGGCGATGAGCATGCCGAGCACCAGGGCGGCGGCACCGCAGACGACCAGCAGCCGGACGTTCAGCCACAGCCCGTCGAGGACCTTCGGGAAGGCCTCGCGCGCGTACCGCCCGTCGAAGAACGTCTCCCTGGTCCGCGGCCAGCCGGGCGCGTTGACGACGACCAGGTAGAGCACGACGCCGGTGACCAGGGTCGAGAGCGCCGCGATCGCGGTGGCGCGGCGGGCCCGGACACGCCGGTGGCGCTCGCGTTCGAGCCGTCGCTGCGAGGGGACGTAGCCGGTCTCCGGCTTCTCCTTCGCGACGGTCACTTGAGCACCGGGGCGTCGACGGCGTCGGAGAGCCACCGCTTCTCGATCTTCGCCAGGGTGCCGTCCGCGCGGAGGGCGTCGACGGCGGCGGTCACACAGGGGGTGAGCGCGCTGCCCTTGTCGAGCACGAGCCCGAACTGCTCGGGCGTGCCGCCCTGGTTCTCGAACTGTCCCACGATCTTCGCGTCCGTCACCTCGGCCGCGGTGATGTAGAAGGCGGTCGGCAGATCGGTGACGATCGCGTCGACCTGACGGTTCTTCAGCGCCGACTTGGCCTGGTCGTTCTTGGCGTACACGGCGGCCTGCCGCGTCGGCTTCACCACGTCGGTGATGTAGTCGAGGCTGGTGGTGCCGACCTGGGCGCCCAGGTGGAGGCCCCGGAGGTCCGCGACGCTCGTCGCCGTGGCGGCCTTGGTGCCCTTGAGCGCGATGACGGCCTGGCGCACGTCGTAGTAGCCGGACGAGAAGTCCACGGCCTTCCTGCGCTCCGCACTGATCGACACCTGGTTGATGTCGAAGTCGAAGGACTTCACGCCGGGCGCGAACGCCTTGTTGAACGGGACGCTCTGCCAGACGACCGCGTCCTTGCCGTAGCCGAGCCGGCCCGCCACGGCATACGCGACGGCGGACTCGAAGCCCTCGCCGCTCGCCGGCCTGTCGTCCTTGAACCACGGCTCGTACGCCGGTTCGTCGGTGGCGACCGTCAGCTTCCCGGACGTCGTGGTCGCCAGTTTCCCCTTGGCGCACGTGGTCGCGGACGGTGCCGCGTCCGGCTTCTCCTCGGGCTGCGGGGCACATCCGACGGCGGTGGCGAGCAGGGCTGTGACGACGGCGGCTGCGGCGCGGCGCAGCGGGCGGGGGGCGAGGCGCATGGCGGGAGAGTGGCAGCGAACCCCTCGTTTGTCGAGGTCGCGACAGCCCAAGTCCGCATGGTGGGAACGGGTGTTGCGGGCGTGTGAACAGTGGGGCGGGCCGCCGGTCGAGGGCGGGGATTCGGGGGACCGGCGGCCCCTGCCGCGCAGAAGCCGTCATCCCACGCGGGGCACTTCCCAGTTGACCGCGCATCACCCACGCGCGGGAGCGCGCGCGGAGTGCCGGTGCGAGTGAACCGTTCACACGGGGCGCGCGCCGGGGGAGTGCGCGCGCCTCAAGTCCGCTCCGCGTGTGTCACCCACGCGGAGCGCTGTCGCCGATCACCACCCGCGCGCGTGCCACTCCGGAAGGTGGGGGCGCTCGTCGCCCAGCGTGGTGTCGTTGCCGTGGCCCGGGTAGACCCAGGTCTCGTCCGGCAGCACGTCGAAGATCTTCGTCTCCACGTCGTGGATCAGACTGGCGAACGCCTCCGGGTCCTTGCGGGTGTTGCCCACTCCGCCCGGGAAGAGGCAGTCGCCGGTGAAGACGTGCGGGTGGCCGTGCGGATCGTCGTAGACCAGCGCGATCGAACCCGGTGTGTGCCCCACCAGGTGGCGCGCGGTGAGCGAGACCTGGCCCACGCGGATCACGTCGCCGTCGTCGAGGAGGACGTCGGTCGCGACCGGGATCCCCTCGGCGTCCTCGCGCCCCGCGTACGTACGCGCGCGCGTGGCCGAGACGACGTCGGCGAGCGCCTGCCAGTGGTCGCCGTGCCGGTGGGTGGTGACGACGGACGCGATGCCGTCGTCACCGATCATCCCGAGCAGGCTCTCTGCCTCGTTCGCGGCGTCGATCAGCAACTGCTCGTCGGTGGCCCGACAGCGCAGCAGGTAGGCGTTGTTGTTCATCGGACCCACCGCGATCTTGGTGATCATCAGGTCCTTGAGCTCGTGCACGTCCGCCGGTCCGCCGACCGTGACCTCACCGCTGTACGTCATGGTCGTCAGCCTATAGCGGGGGCGCGGGCGCCGGACCACGCGCGGGTCACAGCGGCGGGAGCGACGGCAGCGTGCCGCCCTTCACCGTCAGCCCGGAGCCGTCCCGCCGCCCGGCGAGCCAGCCGAGCAGGTCCGCGGCCGTCCCCTCGACCGAGACCGGACCGCCCGGTGCGCCGCCCCCGGTGGTCCAGGTCCGGCCGCCCTCGGCGACAAGACCGGTGGACGGCACCTCCCGGTGCCCGGCGAAGCGCTCCGCGAGGAAGTCGATCTCCCGTTCCGTGAACTCGTCCGGAAGATCCTCCAGCTCGTAGCCGATACCGAGATCCACGTGGTGCAGCTCCACCTCGATCCACCGCCGGAACGGCACCCGGGACAGCGAGTCGGTGACACCGTTGCGCAGCTCCACCGTGCGCGACCAGTCCGCGGGCACCGCCCCCGCCGCGTCGAAGCGGGCGGTGCTCTCGCGCAGGTCTGCCAGCTGCACGTCCAGGGGCCGGGGCGCGTCCCGCTCGATGTCCGCGACCCGGGCATCGCCCGAGGCGTACATGGGGCGGCCCTCCAGGACGTTCACGATCGCGTCCGCGTTGCGGGCGAGATGGGCGAGGATGTGGCCGCGGGTCCAGCCGGGCAGCCGTGACGGTTCGGTCACGGCCGCGTCGGGCAGTCCGGCGACTGCGGTGAGAAGCCGCTCGGACGCGTCGCGTACAGACGCCAGGTCGTGGGCGTGATCAATCATGGCGCCGACCCTAGTCCCGCCACACCTTCGGGTGAAGGTGGTGGACCGACGCCGCAAATCGAATGCGCGTGCTATATCGTCGGGAGCGGCGTCGGGCATGCTGGATGGCCCGGGATTGTTACGCAAACGGGAATCCGACCGGCGTTGTCAGTGGCTCCCCCTAGTCTGAAGAAGGACGGGGGCCTCGCCCCTGTCACTTCTCTCAAGAAAGGTGCGGACCGGCGTGGCCGACCGTCTCATCGTCCGTGGCGCGCGCGAGCACAACCTGAAGAACGTCTCGCTCGACCTGCCGCGCGACTCGCTCATCGTCTTCACGGGCCTGTCGGGGTCGGGCAAGTCCTCGCTGGCCTTCGACACCATCTTCGCCGAGGGACAGCGGCGCTACGTGGAGTCGCTCTCGTCGTACGCCCGGCAGTTCCTCGGCCAGATGGACAAGCCGGACGTGGACTTCATCGAGGGCCTCTCGCCGGCGGTGTCCATCGACCAGAAGTCGACCTCGCGCAACCCGCGCTCGACGGTCGGCACCATCACCGAGGTCTACGACTACCTGCGTCTGCTCTTCGCGCGCATCGGCAAGCCGCACTGCCCCGAGTGCGGCCGCCCGATCTCGCGCCAGTCGCCGCAGGCCATCGTCGACAAGGTCCTCGAACTGTCCGAGGGCAGCCGCTTCCAGGTGCTGTCGCCGCTGGTGCGCGAGCGCAAGGGCGAGTTCGTCGACCTCTTCGCGGACCTCCAGACGAAGGGCTACAGCCGCGCGCGTGTGGACGGCGAGACCGTCCAGCTGTCGGACCCGCCCACGCTGAAGAAGCAGGAGAAGCACACCATCGAGGTGGTCGTCGACCGTCTCACGGTGAAGGACTCCGCCAAGCGCCGGCTCACCGACTCCGTGGAGACCGCGCTCGGCCTCTCCGGAGGCATGGTCGTGCTCGACTTCGTCGACCTCCCCGAGGACGACCCGGAGCGCGAGCGCATGTACTCCGAGCACCTCTACTGCGCGTACGACGACCTGTCCTTCGAGGAGCTGGAGCCGCGCTCCTTCTCCTTCAACTCGCCCTTCGGCGCCTGCCCGGACTGCACCGGCATCGGCACGCGCATGGAGGTCGACCCGGAGCTGATCGTCCCGGACGAGGACAAGTCCCTCGACGAGGGCGCCATCCACCCCTGGTCGCACGGCCACACCAAGGACTACTTCGACCGCCAGGTCAACGCCCTGGCCGACGCCCTCGGGTTCCGTACGGACATCCCGTTCGCGGGCCTGCCGCAGCGCGCCAGGAAGGCCCTGCTGTACGGCCACCGGACCCAGATCGAGATCCGCTACCGCAACCGGTACGGACGCGAGCGCGTGTACATGGCGTCCTTCGAGGGCGCCGTGAACTTCGTCAAACGGCGGCACAGCGAGGCGGAGAGCGACGCCAGCCGCGAGCGCTTCGAGGGCTACATGCGCGAGGTGCCCTGCCCCACCTGTGAGGGCACGCGGCTGAAGCCCATCGTCCTCGCGGTCACGGTCATGGGGAGGTCGATCGCCGAGGTCTCCGCCATGTCCATCAGCGACTGCGCGGACTTCCTGGGCGAGCTGAAGCTCAGCGCGCGCGACAAGAAGATCGCCGAGCGGGTGCTCAAGGAGGTCAACGAGCGGCTGCGCTTCCTGGTCGACGTCGGCCTGGACTACCTCTCGCTCAACCGCGCGGCCGGCACGCTCTCCGGCGGCGAGGCCCAGCGCATCCGGCTCGCCACCCAGATCGGCTCCGGACTCGTCGGCGTGCTGTACGTCCTGGACGAGCCGTCCATCGGACTCCACCAGCGCGACAACCACCGGCTGATCGAGACCCTGGTCCGGCTGCGCGACATGGGCAACACGCTCATCGTCGTCGAGCACGACGAGGACACCATCAAGGTCGCCGACTGGGTCGTCGACATCGGCCCCGGCGCGGGCGAGCACGGCGGCAAGGTCGTGCACAGCGGCTCCCTGAAGGAGCTGCTCGTCAACGACGAGTCGCAGACCGGCCAGTACCTGGCGGGCAAGAAGTCGATCCCGCTGCCCGACGTCCGGCGCCCGCACGACCCGTCCCGCATGCTGACGGTCCACGGCGCCCGGGAGAACAACCTCCAGGACATCGACGTGTCCTTCCCGCTGGGCGTGTTCACGGCGGTCACGGGCGTGTCCGGTTCCGGCAAGTCGACACTGGTCAACGACATCCTCTACACGCACCTGGCCCGCGAGCTGAACGGCGCCCGGAACGTGCCGGGCCGGCACACCCGTGTGGAGGGCGACGACCTCGTCGACAAGGTCGTGCACGTCGACCAGTCGCCCATCGGCCGCACCCCGCGGTCCAACCCGGCGACGTACACCGGCGTCTTCGACCACGTCCGCAAGCTGTTCGCCGAGACCACCGAGGCGAAGGTCCGCGGCTATCTGCCCGGACGCTTCTCCTTCAACGTCAAGGGCGGCCGCTGCGAGAACTGCGCGGGCGACGGCACCATCAAGATCGAGATGAACTTCCTCCCGGACGTGTACGTCCCGTGCGAGGTCTGCCACGGCGCCCGGTACAACCGGGAGACCCTGGAGGTCCACTACAAGGGCAAGTCCATCGCCGAGGTCCTGAACATGCCGATCGAGGAGGCGACGGAGTTCTTCGAGGCCGTCCCCGCGATCGCCCGGCACCTCAACACGCTCAAGGACGTCGGCCTCGGCTACGTCCGGCTCGGCCAGTCCGCCACCACGCTCTCCGGCGGTGAGGCCCAGCGCGTCAAGCTCGCCAGCGAGCTCCAGCGCCGCTCCACCGGACGCACGGTGTACGTGCTGGACGAGCCGACCACCGGTCTGCACTTCGAGGACATCAGCAAGCTGCTGAAGGTGCTGTCCGGCCTGGTCGACAAGGGCAACTCGGTCATCGTCATCGAGCACAACCTCGATGTGATCAAGACCGCCGACTGGGTCGTCGACATGGGCCCGGAGGGCGGCGCGGGCGGCGGCCTCGTCGTCGCCGAGGGCACACCGGAGGAGGTCGCGGGCGTTCCGGCCAGCCACACCGGCAAGTTCCTGCGCGAGGTCCTCGGCGCCGACCGGATCAGCGACGCGGCCTCGGTGAAGGCCCCGCGCAAGGCGGCGGCGAAGAAGACGGCCACGGCGAGGACGGCCAACAACACGGCGACCAAGAAGGCCGCCGGGGCCACGAAGAAGACGACACCCGCGAAGAAGACGACGCGGGCGAGGTCCTGATACCCGGAAAGCCCCGGTCCTGACAAGTCCTCAAAAATACGGCGCCCCGCGGGAACTCCTCGCGGGGCGCCGCTCGTTCCACCAACAACCACACCGGATCCGCGCACGGTCGGTCCCACGCACCGCCGATCCGGCCGTACCTTGACAACAGAACCGAGAGCGAATCCCGACCCGGTTCCGCGCCTCACCCCGCTAGAAGTCCCCCAACTCTGCGGCGTACGGCGGCTCCGCACCCGCCCGTGAACAAGTGATCGCCGCCGCCCGCCCCGCGAACCGCAGCAGCCGTGTCCAGCCGTCCGCGCCCAGCCCTTCGAGAGACCCGGTGGAGAGGGCGTCCCGCACCGAGAGTCCGTGCAGCAGGGCCGCGTTCACCGTGTCCCCGGCGCCGATCGTGTCCACGACGGCGACCTTCTCACCCGGCACGGCATACTCCGCCCCGTCCCGGGTGAACACGGTCAGTCCCGCACCGCCCCGGGTGATCACCACGGCCGAGGGGCCCGCGGCCAGCCACTCGCGCGGGGTGCCGCCCAGCCACTCCGCGTCCTCCTCCGAGAGCTTCAGCAGCGTGACCGACGGCAGCCAGCCCCTGAAGCGCTCCCGGTAGGCGTCGGCATCGGGAATGAGACCGGCCCGGATGTTCGGGTCGAGCGCGGTGAACAGCCCCTGCCCCGCCGCGCTCCGCATCAGCTCCTCATAGGCGCTCGCCCCCGGTTCCAGGACGAGCGAACAGGTGCCGAACGACACCGCGCGCGTTGTGTCCGGCAGAGCGACGGGCATCGAGAACAGACGGTCGGCGGTGCCCTCGACATAAAAGGAGTAGGCGGCCGAGCCCTCTCCGTCGACGGTGGCGACCGCGAGGGTGGTCGGCTCCGCGCCCCGCTGGACGCCCGAGACGTCCACACCCGCGCCGCGCAGCCCGTCGAGCAGCGCCTCACCGAAGGCGTCGTTCGAGGCGCGGGAGCAGAAGGCCGTGGGGGAGCCGAGCCGGCCCAGGGCCACGGCGGTGTTGTACGGGCCACCGCCGAGCGCCGGCTTCAGCCCGGCGAGGGCGCCGGGGCCCTGCGGTACCAGGTCGATCAGTGCCTCACCGGCGACGACGATCACGAGACGCTTCCTTTCCTGACCTGCTCGGACTGCTCGGCTTGCTGGGACCGGCCGGACTGCTCGCTCCGGTCCGGTTCCGGGGGCAGCCGGACGGACGGGTACGGCTCGATACGAGGCGACGGGTACGGCTCGATACGAGGCGACCGCGCGGAGTGTCCGTCGCCCCCGGCCGTCCCGTCGGGCGGTTCCGCGCACCCGCACGACGTCCGGTGCACGAAGGCGCACGGCAGTCGCACGGTCCTCGCCGGGCGGTCCGGCGCGGCAAGGCGTTCCAGCAGCACCTGGACGGCCCGCGCGCCGATCTCCCGGCCGGGCTGGGCGATCGCGGTGAGCCGGGGCGAGAACAGATCGGCCCAGGCGAAGTCGTCGAAACAGCACAGGGCGATGTCGTCGGGCACGGACAGGCCGCGGTCGCGCAGTGCGCGCAGTGCGCCGATGGTCATGGCGTTGTTGGCGGTGACCAGCGCCGTCGGCGGCTCGGCGAGGGAGAGCAGGGCGGCGGTGGCCCGCTCGGCGCCGCCGGACTCGGAGTTGCCGGAGACCACGAGGCGGTCGTCGTGGGGCAGGCCGGCGGCGGCCAGGCCACGGCGATGGCCGGCGATCCGCTCGCTGGTGGTGCTGAGTCCGGGCAGCCCCGCGACCAGGCCGATGCGGCGGTGCCCCAGCCCGGCGAGGTGGGTGACGAGCCGGGCCATGGGCTCCTCGTTCTCCGCGCCGACCTGGTCGAAGCGCGGGCTGTCCGCCGAGTCCTCGGCACCGAGGTCGACCAGGCGGTCCAGGAACACGGTCGGCACGGCGTGCCGGCGCAGATAGGCGACGAGGTCGCCCGGCTCGGCGGAGGGGGCGACGATCATGCCGTCGACACGGCGCTCGTGGAGCAGCTGGACGACCTTGCGCTCGTGCCCGGGGTCGTCGTGCGGGTCGGCGATGAGCAGGCTGTAGCCCGCCTCCAGGGCCCCTGCCTCCACGCCCTGGACGATCTCCGTGAAGTACGGATTGCTGATCGCCGACACCGCGAGCCCGATGGAGCGGGTGCGGGAGGTCACCAGGGAGCGGGCGAGGGTGTTGGGTGTGTAACCGAGCGTGTCGACGGCGTCCAGGACGGCCTGGCGGGTGTGGGGCAGCACGGGCCGCGTGCCGTTCAGCACATGGGACACAGTCGCCACGGAGACTCCGGCACTGCGTGCGACGTCGGCCATCGTGGGCATGACGGTTCCCTCCCCAGGGCGGCATCGTTGACGGTCCGGCGGCCTTCTGGCCGGGAAGGTATCTCATCCGAGGCCGCGCGTAAACGCTTGCGCAAGCGTTTACGTCCCCACGCCACACCCGAACCGCCTCGTGTCGGGCCGTCTCCGCCCGGATCCCGTTCCCAGGTCCCACCCGCCCGGATCCGGGATGATTCCCCCCGGTATCGTCGGGCTGCCGTACCGCCCCCGACCAGTGGAGACCCCATGCCCGCCCGACTCTCCGCGAGCCGCCGTACCGTCCTGCGCGGCGCCGCCGTCACTCCGATCGCCGGGCTCGGGATCGCCGCCTGCTCCGCGCCCGGGGGCGGCATGACGGCCGACGCGACGCCGACCGCGCCGGTGGACCTGGGAGCCGAGAACGAGGTCGCCGAGGGGAGCGCCAAGCTCTACCGGGAACACAACGTGGTGGTCGGCCGGGACACCCAGGGCGCCCTCAAGGCGTACAGCACGGTCTGCACACACGCGGGGTGCGCCATCAACAAGCTCCGGGGGACGACGCTGATCTGCCCGTGTCACGGCAGTGAGTTCGACGCCCTCACCGGAAAGGTGGTCCGGGACCCGGCGACGGTGCCGCTGAACGCACTGCCGGTCAGGACCGAGGGCGGCAGGATCGTCGTCGGCCCGGGCAGCGCCTGAGCACGGGACGTCGGGGGAGCCGCAGCCCCCTCGTCCTCTCCCTTCCCCTTCCCCTTCCGTCCCGGTCCGGTCACTCCCAGTCCCAGCCGATCCCCACGACACCCGGCCGCACCCGGGGCTCGACCAGGTGGACCGAGCGGTGTGGGCTGGTGAGGGGCAGTTCGTGACGGCCGCTGCGCGGTGCCGCCGCCGAGTGCTGGGTGAAGCGGTGGCAGCGCACCGGGAGGGCACCGGCGTCGAAGCCGACCTGGAGGGCGTACTGGCCGCCGGGGAAGGTGAAGCCGCGCACGTACTCGCGGGAGGCCCCGGCGGTGCCGTCCTCGACGGCGTAGCGGAACAGATAGGTGTCGCCGACGTGCAGCCGGTGGCCGAAGAGGAGTTCGGCCACGAGGATGCCGGTGTCCCGGTCCACGCGGACGCGTCCGGTGCGGCAGTTCTCCAGGGCGCGGACGGTCATGCGCTCGGGTGCGCAGCCGGGGTCGCCGTGGTGGACGGTGACGAAGCGGTCCACGCCGTCCCGGTGGGCCCGCACGATGTGCTGCGACTCGCGTTGGGCCAGTTCGCGGCGCGCTCCGATCCGTATGCGCTCGTGGTGGCCGAGGGTGTGGAGCCCGCCGTCGAGGGACCAGCCCAGGTCGGCCTGGAGCCGGTCGAGGACACCGGTGGCCTCGACCAGGGCGCGGTAGGAGCGGGAGGCGGGGCGATCGTCGGTGGCGCGGGTGTCGCTCTCGGTGAGCAGCCGGATCAGCGACTCGTCGGGCAGGCGCAGGATCTCCTCCAGGGCGCGCACGGCCCGCAGCGACTCGGGGCGCTGGGGGCGCCGGGCGCCCTGCTGCCAGTAACTCAGGCTCGTGACGCCGACCTTGACCCCGTGGCGCGACAGATGGTGCTGGACGCGCTGGAGCGGCAGCCCGCGTGCGGCGATGGCGGCGCGCAGCGCGACGTGGAACGGGCCGCCGCGCAGGGCGCTGTCCAGTTCCTCGGTGGCGACGTCCGTGTGCTGTGAGGCGTGCCGCATTGCACAGGGGCCTTTCTGTGAATGTCCACGGCTGGTCAGACCGTTGGCGCGAGTCGTCGGGGCCCACCCGTCGGCGCCGGGGCGCGCGGATCCGTACGTCGAGTCCGGCCGCCTGGTTCACGGCCCCGAGTTCCCCCGCATTGAAGCGTGTTGACCCATCCCCGACAACACCTCGGGCCCCACCGCGGCGAACACGTGGCCGAGCGGCGACCCTCCGGGGCGGGATCACCGCCCCCGTGCCGGCCCGGCGACCGGCACCCGGTGAGCGCTTTCCACGTCCCCTTCCGGCGGCGACGGCCGACGGGACGGCGGACGCGCTCCGCCCGGTGATCACCGAGGGCGCACCCGAAACTGGCCGACGCCGGTCTCCGGCCGGACGGCTGCCCCTGCCCCTCCCCACGACGGCCGACGGACGTCCTCGTCCACGGGCCCAGCCCCGCGGCCGTCCACAGGCTCCGCCCCGCGGCGCCCGACCGCTTCCGACCCGGCGCGTCGGCTGTCCACAGGCCCGTCGGAGTGTCCGCCCACGACAGTAGGGTGTGAGACATGGCCGACCCCTCCAGCTACCGCCCCATGCCGGGTGAGATCCCGGACACCCCCGGGGTCTACAAGTTCCGCGACGAGCACCGCCGGGTGATCTACGTCGGAAAGGCGAAGAGCCTGCGCCAGCGCCTGGCGAACTACTTCCAGGACCTGGCGAACCTCCACCCGCGCACCCGCACGATGGTCACCACGGCCGCGTCCGTGGAGTGGACCGTGGTGTCCACGGAGGTCGAGGCCCTGCAGCTGGAGTACTCCTGGATCAAGGAGTTCGACCCCCGGTTCAACGTCAAGTACCGCGACGACAAGAGCTACCCCTACCTCGCGGTGACGATGAACGAGGAGTTCCCGCGTGTGCAGGTGATGCGCGGTCACAAGAAGAAGGGCGTCAGGTACTTCGGGCCGTACGGACACGCCTGGGCCATCCGGGACACGGTCGACCTGCTGCTGCGCGTCTTCCCCGTCCGCACCTGCTCCGCCGGCGTCTTCAAGAACGCCGCCCGCACCGGCCGCCCCTGCCTGCTGGGGTACATCGGCAAGTGCTCCGCCCCCTGCGTCGAGCGGGTCACCGCCGAGGAGCACCGCGAACTGGCCGAGGAGTTCTGCGACTTCATGGTCGGCCGCACCGGCACGTATCTCCGCCGTCTGGAGAAGCGGATGATGGAGTCGGCCGAGGAGATGGAGTACGAGCGGGCCGCCCGGCTGCGCGACGACATCGAGGCCCTGAAGAAGGCCATGGAGAAGAACGCGGTCGTGCTCGCCGACGCGACCGACGCCGACCTCATCGCGGTCGCCGAGGACGAGCTGGAGGCCGCCGTCCAGATCTTCCACGTCCGCGGCGGACGGGTGCGCGGCCAGCGCGGCTGGGTCACCGACAAGGTCGAGGAGGTCACCACCGGCGCCCTGGTCGAGCACGCGCTCCAGCAGCTGTACGGGGAGGAGAGCGGCGAGGGCGTCCCCAAGGAGGTCCTGGTCCCCGCCCTGCCCGAGCCGGTGGAGCCCGTGCAGGAATGGCTGACCGACCGCCGTGGTTCCGGAGTGTCGCTGCGCATACCGCAGCGCGGCGACAAGAAGGCCCTCATGGAGACCGTGCAGCGCAACGCCCAGCAGGCACTCGCCCTGCACAAGACCAAGCGCGCCTCCGACCTGACGACGCGCTCCCGCGCCCTGGAGGAGATCGCCGACGCCCTCGACCTGGACAGCGCGCCCCTGCGGATCGAGTGCTACGACATCTCGCACCTCCAGGGGGACGACGTCGTGGCCTCCATGGTGGTCTTCGAGGACGGCCTCCAGCGCAAGGGCGAGTACCGCCGCTTCCAGATCAAGGGCTTCGAGGGCCAGGACGACGTCCGCTCCATGCACGAGGTGATCACCCGCCGCTTCCGGCGCTACCTCGCCGACAAGGAGAAGACCGGCGAGTGGGTGGACGAGGACGGCAACGGGCTGAAGGACGAGGACGGCCGTCCCAGGAAGTTCGCCTACCCGCCCCAGCTCGTCGTGGTCGACGGCGGGCAGCCACAGGTCGCGGCGGCCAAGCGGGCGCTGGACGAGCTGGGCATCGACGACATCGCCGTCTGCGGCCTCGCCAAGCGCCTGGAGGAGGTCTGGCTGCCGCAGGACGACGACCCGGTCGTCCTGCCCCGCACCAGCGAGGGCCTCTATCTGCTCCAGCGCGTGCGCGACGAGGCCCACCGCTTCGCCATCACCTACCAGCGCACCAAACGGGCCAAGCGCTTCCGCGCGAGCCCCCTGGACGACGTGCCGGGCCTCGGCGAGACACGCAAACAGGCGTTGATCAAGCATTTCGGCTCGGTGAAGAAGCTCAGGTCCGCCACAATCGACCAGATCCAGGAGGTGCCCGGGATAGGCCGCAAGACGGCGGAGACCATCGCCGCGGCCCTCGCCCGGACGGCCCCGGCCGCACCCGCCGTCAACACGGCGACCGGAGAGATCATGGATGACATGGAAGACGAGGCGCCCGTGACGGCGGCGGGTTCCTCGGGGGACCCCGTGACCGCGGGCGTCCCGGACGAACGACGGGGGCAGGAGACATGACCGAGCACGAGGCAAGGCACACACCGGAACGAGATCGCGCGCCCGGCGAGACCGGCGCCGAGCAGCCGCGGCAGACGGCCCAGGAAAACGGAGCACAGGTGAGTACGGACGCCACGACGGCCGCGGTCCCCGACGCGGCCATCCCCGAGCTGGTGATCATCTCCGGCATGTCCGGAGCGGGCCGCTCGACGGCCGCCAAGTGTCTGGAGGACCTCGGCTGGTTCGTCGTCGACAACCTCCCGCCCGCCCTCATCCCCACCATGGTGGAGCTGGGCGCCCGCTCGCAGGGCAACGTGGCGCGGATCGCGGTCGTCGTCGACGTCCGGGGCCGCCGCTTCTTCGACAACCTGCGCGAGTCCCTCGCCGACCTCGACACCCGGGGCGTCACCCGGCGCATCGTCTTCCTGGAGTCCTCCGACGAGGCCCTGGTGCGCCGCTTCGAGTCGGTGCGCCGCCCGCACCCCCTCCAGGGCGACGGCCGCATCGTCGACGGCATCGCCGCCGAGCGCGAGCTGCTGCGCGAGCTGCGCGGCGACGCCGACCTGGTGATCGACACCTCCAGCCTCAACGTGCACGAGCTGCGCGCCAAGATGGACGCCCAGTTCGCCGGCGACGAGGAGCCCGAGCTGCGGGCCACGGTGATGTCCTTCGGCTTCAAGTACGGCCTGCCGGTCGACGCCGACCTCGTCGCCGACATGCGCTTCCTGCCCAACCCGCACTGGGTCCCGGAGCTGCGCCCCTACACCGGCCTCAACGAGGAGGTCGCGGCGTACGTCTTCAATCAGCCCGGCGCCAAGGAGTTCCTCGACCGCTACGCCGAGCTGCTGCGGCTCATCGCCGCCGGCTACCGCCGCGAGGGCAAGCGCTACGTGACCATCGCCATCGGCTGCACCGGCGGCAAGCACCGGTCCGTGGCGATGTCGGAGAAGCTCGCCGCGCGGCTCGCGGCCGAGGGCGTGGAGACGGTGGTCGTGCACCGGGACATGGGACGGGAATGACGGAACGTACATCGCGGCTGAGCCGACTGCGCCGGGCCGTGCCCGAGGCTCGTGCCAGCCGCTCCGCCGAGGCGCGCGCCGGACGTCCGGCCGAGGCCCGCGGCGGCCGGCCGCGCCGGCGCGGCACCCAGCCCAAGGTCGTCGCCCTCGGCGGCGGCATGGGCCTGTCCGCCTCGCTCGCCGCGCTGCGCCGGATCACCGGCGACCTCACGGCCGTCGTCACCGTGGCCGACGACGGCGGCTCCAGCGGCCGGCTCCGCGACGAGCTGGGGGTGCTGCCCCCGGGTGACCTGCGCAAGGCCCTCGCCGCGCTGTGCGGGGACGACGACTGGGGCCAGACCTGGGCCCGGGTCATCCAGCACCGTTTCCAGACCCAGGGCGACCTGCACGACCACGCGGTCGGCAACCTCCTGATCGTCGCCCTGTGGGAGCAGCTCGGTGATCACGTCCAGGCGCTCGACCTGGTCGGCAAGCTCCTCGGCGCGCACGGCCGTGTGCTGCCCATGTCCGCCGTGCCGCTGGAACTCCAGGCCCAGGTCAAGGGGCACGACCCGGCCACCCCGGACGAGGTGGACACCGTGTGCGGGCAGGCGACCGTCGCGCTCACGCCCGGCGAGGTGCAGTCGGTGCACCTCGTGCCGCACGACCCGCCCGCCGTCCCCGAGGCCGTCGCGGCGGTCCTGGACGCCGACTGGGTGGTTCTCGGCCCCGGATCCTGGTTCTCCTCGGTCATCCCGCATCTGCTGGTCCCGGAGCTGCTCGACGCCCTCACGGCGACCAAGGCCCGCCGGGTGCTGTCCCTGAACCTCGCCCCGCAGCCCGGAGAAACCGAGGGCTTCTCCCCGCAGCGTCATTTGGAGGTTTTGGGGCGACACGCCCCTAAACTCGCCCTGGACGTGGTGCTGGCCGACGAGGCCGCCGTGCCCGACCGCGACTCGCTCAGCGAGGCCGCCAAGCGGCTCGGAGCCGCGGTCGAGCTGGCTCCGGTGGCCCGGACCGACGGTTCCCCCCGGCACGACCCGGAGCTGTTGGCCGCCGCGTACGACCGTATTTTTCGGATGCATGGAAGGATCGGCCCATGGCGATGACGGCAGCGGTGAAGGACGAGATCTCCCGGCTCCCCGTCACCCGGACCTGCTGTAGGAAGGCGGAGGTCTCGGCCATCCTGCGGTTCGCCGGCGGCCTGCACCTGGTGAGCGGACGCATCGTGATCGAGGCGGAGCTGGACACCGCGATGGCGGCCCGCCGTCTCAAGCGGGACATCCTGGAGATCTTCGGGCACAGCTCTGAGCTGATCGTGATGGCGCCGGGCGGGCTGCGCCGCGGCTCGCGCTACGTCGTGCGCGTCGTCGCGGGCGGTGACCAGCTGGCCCGGCAGACCGGGCTGGTCGACGGCCGCGGCCGGCCGATCCGCGGGCTGCCCCCGCAGGTGGTCTCGGGGGCGACCTGCGACGCCGAGGCGGCCTGGCGGGGCGCCTTCCTCGCGCACGGCTCGCTGACCGAGCCCGGCCGTTCCTCCTCCCTCGAAGTGACCTGCCCCGGCCCGGAGGCCGCGCTCGCCCTGGTCGGCGCCGCCCGCCGGCTGTCGATCGCCGCGAAGGCCCGCGAGGTGCGCGGCGTGGACCGGGTCGTCGTCCGCGACGGCGACGCCATCGGCGCCCTGCTCACCCGGCTCGGCGCGCACGAGTCCGTGCTGGCCTGGGAGGAGCGCCGGATGCGCCGCGAGGTGCGGGCCACGGCCAACCGCCTCGCCAACTTCGACGACGCCAACCTGCGCCGTTCGGCCCGCGCCGCCGTGGCCGCCGGCGCCCGGGTGCAGCGCGCCCTGGAGATCCTCGGCGACGAGGTGCCCGAGCACCTCGCGGCCGCGGGCCGGCTGCGCATGGAGCACAAGCAGGCATCCCTGGAGGAGCTGGGCGCGCTCGCCGACCCGCCGCTGACCAAGGACGCCGTCGCCGGGCGTATCCGCCGGCTGCTGGCGATGGCCGACAAGCGCGCCTCGGACCTCGGCATCCCGGGCACCGAGGCCAACCTCAGCGAGGAGCTGGCCGACAACCTCGTCGGTTAGCCGCGGTCGTTCAACTCGGTGGTGTCGGCGCCCGGTTCGGTCGTCGGCACCGGCGTTTACCTGTCCATGAAGTGCTCTTGACTCGATCATGAAGTGTCATGAGCCTGGCATGGTTCGCCGCTGGGGCGGACCACGGCTAGGGGGGTACATGAGACACAGAGCGAGATCGATCCTCGCCCTCGGCGCACTCCTGATCGGCGGCGCGAGTCTCGCGCCCATCGCGCAGGCGCAGGACGCGGGCCCTGCCAAGCCCGACCCGGACGAGGTCAAGGTCTTCCACGCCGAGGTCACCGAGAAGCAGGTCCCCCTGCTCCTCGAAGCGGGCCAGGACGGCCATGAGCTCGGCGAGCGGGCGGCCGACGGGGACCGGGCCTCCGTCGAGCTCTACCTCACGGACGGTCAGGCCCAGAAGCTCCGGAAGCAGGGCGTCGGCCTCACCGAGCACACACTTT
Source organism: Streptomyces sp. NPDC026672 (assembly GCF_040638185.1). Taxonomy (NCBI): domain Bacteria; kingdom Bacillati; phylum Actinomycetota; class Actinomycetes; order Kitasatosporales; family Streptomycetaceae; genus Streptomyces; species Streptomyces sp. NPDC026672. The sequence continues at coordinate 110,727 of NZ_JBEZXS010000018.1, read as the reverse complement.
CGGCCAAGGCCGAGGCGCGTGTCGAAGGCGCGGCCGAGGGCGTGTTCCGGCCGTACGGCGGAAGCGGCGGCATCGCCGAGGAGCTCCTGCGCACCGCCCAGGACAACCCCGGTATCACCAAGGTCGAGTCCATCGGCAAGACCGTGCGCGGACAGGACATCCTCGCGCTCAAGCTGACCAAGAACGCGAAGAAGTCGAAGGACGGCTCGAAGCCCGCCGTGCTGTACATGTCCAACCAGCACGCGCGCGAGTGGATCACCCCGGAGATGACCCGGCGGCTGCTTCACTACTACGTGAACGGCTACAAGACGGACAAGCGCGTCAAGAAGATCGTCGACTCGACCGAGCTGTGGTTCGTCCCCTCGGCGAACCCCGACGGCTACGACTACACGTTCCAGGACCCCGACAACCGCCTGTGGCGCAAGAACCTGCGGGACGTCAACGGCGACGGCGCCATCTCCACCGGCGACGGCGTCGACCTCAACCGCAACTTCTCCTACAAGTGGGGCTACGACGACGAGGGTTCGTCGCCCAACCCCACCAGTGAGACCTACCGCGGCGCGAGCCCCGGCTCCGAGCCCGAGACCAAGGCCCTGGACGCCTTCGAGAAGCGCGTCGGGTTCAGGTACGGCATCAACTACCACTCCGCCGCCGAACTCCTGCTCTACGGTGTCGGCTGGCAGGTGGCCACCCCGACCCCGGACGACGTCCTCTACACCGCGCTCGCCGGCACCCCGGACAACCCGGCCATCCCCGGCTACCGTTCGCAGGTCTCCTCCGAGCTGTACACCACCAACGGCGAGGCGGACGGCCACGCGTCGAACGTCAACGGCATGGCGATGTTCACCCCCGAGATGTCGACCTGCCAGACCGCCTCGGCCGTCGACCCGGACGACGCCTGGAACGCCTCCGACTGCCGGTCGGTCTTCAACTTCCCCGACGACGAGAAGCTGATCCAGGAGGAGTTCGAGAAGAACGTCCCCTTCGCGCTCTCCGTCGCCGAGACCGCCGCGCACCCCGACAAGCCGGCCTCCACGGTCGGTCTCGAGGCCGCCGACTTCACCCCGGCCGCGTTCTCCACGTCGTACGCGCGCGGCGCGGACCAGGAGGTCTCCGTCGTCGTGCGCAAGGCCGTGCGCGACAAGGAGCTCAAGTACCGAGTCAACGGCGGCCGCACCTGGGACCAGGCGCTGAAGCCCTGGAAGGGCGGCGAGACCTACGGCGGTGAGGACAACCTCTACTTCGACGAGTACCGGGCCGAGGTCCAGGACGGCGACGTCGGCGACCGGGTCGAGGTGTGGTTCACCGGTGAGACCGCGCAGGGCAAGAAGGTCTCCAGCGCGCACTTCACCTACACCGTGGCCGAGCGGCCCCGGGCCGACGTCCTCGTCGTCGCCGAGGAGGGCACGGCCGCCACGCAGGCGCAGACCTACGTCGACGCGCTGAAGGCCAACGGCCGCCGGGCACTCGTCTGGGACGTCGCCACCCAGGGCGCCCCCGACGCGCTGGGCGTGCTCAAGCACTTCGGGACCGTCGTGCACTACTCGGGCACGGCCGGCCCCGCCAACGCCACCCAGCTCCAGCTGCGCGCCTACCTCAACGAGGGCGGCAAGCTGATCGAGGCCGGCGAGCTGGCCGGCGGCAGCGTCGACCTCGGCGGCGGCAACCGCTCGGACGACTTCAGCCAGTACTACCTGGGCGCCTACTCCCGGACGTCGACGCCCGGCGCCACCGGTTTCACCGGCGCGGGCGCGCTCGACGGCTTCAGCGGCGCCCTCGGCGCGGCGCCGGGCAACCCGCTCGACCGGGCCGGCACCTACGGCGTCACCTCGGACGAGCTGTCCGTGGACGACTACCCGCAGTTCGCCAGCGCGGGCGCCGGTCAGTTCGCCGGCACCGTCAACCCGTACGGGCCCTACAGCGGCTCCTCCATGGCCGCCGCCGTGCACACCGACGACGGCTACAAGCGACTCACCCGGACCGTGGACCTCGGCGGTGTCACCGCGGCCGACGCGCCGGCCCTGAGCACCCGGATGCTGTGGGACACCGAGCCCGGCTACGACCACGCGATCGTCGAGGCCCGCACCGTCGGCTCCGACGACTGGACCACCCTCCCCGAGGCGGGCGGCGCGAGCCGCAGCACCGTGCCGACGGAGTGCGGGGCCGGGTTCCTGATCAACGAGCACCCCTGGCTCACGCACTACCTGACGCTCGCCGACGGCGCCTGCACCGCCACCGGCACCAGCGGCTCCTGGAACAGCCTCACCGGCAGCTCCGACGGCTGGCAGCAGGTCTCCTTCGACCTGAGCGCCTACGCGGGCAAGTCGGTCGAGCTCTCGATCACCTACGTCACCGACCCGGGCAGCGGCGGACACGGCGTCCTCGTCGACGACGCCTCGCTCGTCGTCGGCGGCGCGGCCCGGGACACCGAGGGCTTCGAGACGTCCCTGGGTCCCTGGAGCGTCGCAGGACCGCCCGCGGGCAGCCCGGCCGTCCTCAAGGACTGGGCGCGTACCGGAACCCTGTTCCGGACCTTCGGAGCGGTCACTACGGACGACACCGTGCTGCTGGGCTTCGGCCTGGAGCAGGTCACCGCGGCGGCCGACCGGACGGCGCTCCTGGGCAGGGCGCTGGCGGCACTCGACAAGTGAGCCGACCCTCTCTCGAACGAGTGACAGGTCCGTTCAAAACGGTCGGCGTTCCATGTCGTAACAGGACAATATGACGCTCGGCCTCGTGCGGTCCGTACCCCTACTCGCGGGTACGGACCGCACTGCCGTCAAGGGGGCATCTGATGTCACCTCGGGAGCCTCAGGGAGGTAGGGTCAGGGGTGGTCGGGGACATCCCAAAACAGCTCGCCGGCGACGAGAGCCGGCGTACCAACGAGGAGATCGGTTCGTGACGATCCGCGTAGGCATCAACGGCTTCGGCCGCATCGGACGTAACTACTTCCGCGCGCTGCTGGAGCAGGGTGCAGACATCGAGATCGTGGCTGTCAACGACCTGGGTGACACCGCGACCACCGCTCACCTGCTCAAGTACGACACCATCCTGGGTCGTCTGAAGCAGGAGGTCTCGCACACCGCCGACACCATCACCGTCGACGGTCACACCATCAAGGTGCTCTCCGAGCGCAACCCGGCCGACATCCCCTGGGGCGAGCTGGGCGTCGACATCGTCATCGAGTCGACCGGCATCTTCACGAAGAAGGCCGACGCCGAGAAGCACCTCGCGGGCGGCGCCAAGAAGGTCCTCATCTCGGCTCCGGCCAAGGACGAGGACATCACCATCGTGATGGGCGTCAACGAGGACAAGTACGACGCGGCCAACCACCACGTCATCTCCAACGCCTCCTGCACCACCAACTGTGTGGCGCCCATGGCCAAGGTCCTCGACGAGAACTTCGGCATCGTCAAGGGCCTCATGACGACGGTCCACGCGTACACGAACGACCAGCGCATCCTGGACTTCCCGCACTCCGACCTGCGCCGCGCCCGCGCCGCCGCGGAGAACATCATCCCGACCACGACCGGCGCCGCCAAGGCCACCGCGCTCGTGCTCCCCCAGCTCAAGGGCAAGCTCGACGGCATCGCGATGCGCGTCCCGGTCCCGACCGGCTCGGCCACCGACCTGGTCGTCCAGCTGTCCCGCGAGGTCACCAAGGACGAGGTCAACGCCGCGTTCAAGAAGGCATCCGAGGGCGATCTCAAGGGCTACCTGACCTACACCGAGGACCAGATCGTCTCCTCGGACATCGTCAGCGACCCGTCCTCCTGCACCTTCGACTCCTCCCTGACCATGGTCCAGGAGGGCACCTCGGTGAAGATCCTCGGCTGGTACGACAACGAGTGGGGCTACTCGAACCGCCTCGTCGACCTGACGGTCTTCGTCGGCAACCAGCTCTGATCGGCAGAGCAGGCACCTGATGCGCCACCAGGGCTCGGGCAGCGGACACGCCGCCCGAGCCCTGACGCACGTACGGACCGGCCGCGCACCGGCCGGTCGGCCCTCCCACGATCAAGAGCCCTCCTCAGGAGTCCCCTCATGAAGACCATCGACGAACTGCTCGCCGAAGGCGTCGACGGCAAGCGCGTTTTCGTCCGCGCCGACCTCAACGTCCCCATGGCCGACGGCCTCATCACCGACGACGGCCGCATCCGCGCCGTCCTGCCCACCGTCAAGGCCCTCGCCGACGCGGGCGCCAAGGTGGTCGTCGCCTCGCACCTCGGCCGCCCCAAGGGCGCCCCGGACCCGGCCTTCTCGCTGCTGCAGGCCGCCGAGCGCCTCGCCGAACTCCTCGGCGCCCCGGTCGCGTTCGCCCAGGACACCGTCGGCCCGGCCGCCCACGACGCGGTCGACGGCCTCCAGCCGGGCCAGGTCGCCGTCATCGAGAACCTGCGCTTCAACGCCGGCGAGACGTCCAAGGACGACACCGAGCGCGGCGAGTTCGCCGACCGGCTCGCCGCCCTCGCGGACGTGTACGTCGGTGACGGCTTCGGAGCCGTGCACCGCAGGCACGCCTCCGTCTACGACCTCCCGGCCCGGCTGCCGCACTACGCCGGTCACCTCATCGCCACCGAGGTCGGCGTCCTCAAGAAGCTCACCAAGGACGTCGAGCGCCCCTACGTCGTCGTCCTCGGCGGTGCCAAGGTCTCCGACAAGCTCGCCGTCATCGACGAGCTGCTCGGCAAGGCCGACCGCCTCCTCATCGGCGGCGGCATGGTCTACACCTTCCTCAAGGCCAAGGGCCACGAGATCGGCACGTCCCTCCTCCAGGAGGACCAGCTGCCGGCCGTCACCGAGTACATCGAGCGCGCGGAGAAGACCGGCGTCGAGCTGGTCCTCCCCCTCGACGTCCTCGTCGCCCCCGGGTTCCCGGACCTGAAGACCAAGGCCCCGTCGAACCCCTCCACCGTCGCCGCGGACGCGATCCCGGCCGACCAGCTGGGCCTGGACATCGGTCCTGAGTCCCGCAAGCTGTACGCCTCGAAGCTCGCCGACGCGGCCACCGTCTTCTGGAACGGCCCCATGGGCGTCTTCGAGCACCCCGACTACGCCGAGGGCACCAAGGCGGTCGCCCAGGCCCTCATCGACTCCCCGGCCTTCACGGTCGTCGGCGGCGGCGACTCCGCCGCGGCCGTGCGCCTGCTGGGCTTCGACGAGACCGCATTCGGCCACATCTCGACCGGCGGCGGCGCCTCCCTCGAATACCTCGAGGGCAAGACGCTCCCCGGCCTCGCCGCACTGGAGGACTGACCTCGATGAGCACCCGCACGCCGATCATGGCGGGCAACTGGAAGATGAACCTCAACCACCTGGAGGCCATCGCCCACGTCCAGAAGCTCGCCTTCGCCCTGGCCGACAAGGACTACGAGGCCGTCGAGGTCGCGGTCCTCGCGCCCTTCACCGACCTGCGCTCCGTACAGACCCTCGTCGACGGCGACAAACTCAAGATCAAGTACGGCGCCCAGGACGTCTCGGCCCATGACTCCGGTGCCTACACCGGCGAGATCTCCGGCCCGATGCTGGCCAAGCTGAAGTGCTCCTACGTGGTCGTCGGCCACTCCGAGCGCCGCCAGTACCACCAGGAGACGGACGAGACCGTCAACGCCAAGGTCAAGGCCGCCTTCAAGCACGGCCTGACCCCGATCCTGTGCGTCGGCGAGGAGCTGGAGGTCCGCGAGGCGGGCAACCACGTCGCCCACACCCTCGCCCAGCTCGACGGCGGCCTGAAGGACGTCACGGCCGAGCAGGCCGAGACGGTCGTGGTCGCCTACGAGCCCGTGTGGGCCATCGGCACCGGCAAGGTCTGCGGCGCCGACGACGCCCAGGAGGTCTGCGCCGCGATCCGCGCGCGGATCGCCGAGCTGTACTCGCAGGACGTGGCCGACAAGGTCCGCGTCCAGTACGGCGGCTCCGTGAAGTCCGGCAACGTCGCCGAGATCATGGCCAAGGCCGACATCGACGGCGCCCTGGTCGGCGGAGCCTCGCTGGACGCCGACGAGTTCGTCAAGATCGTGCGCTTCCGCGACCAGTGACGCGGGTGGTCGCGCGACCAGTGAGTATGCGGTAGCGACGATCCGTCGTACTCTTGCGGGGGCATGGCCCGGTGCCGTGCCCCCGTCGTCCATCCGAATCCGAGGAAGTTGGTCCAGCCGTGGTTTTGGGGTTCTCGATCGCCCTGATCGTCTTCAGCCTGCTGCTGATGCTGCTGGTGCTGATGCACAAGGGGAAGGGCGGCGGCCTCTCCGACATGTTCGGTGGCGGCATGCAGTCCTCCGTCGGCGGCTCCTCGGTCGCCGAGCGCAACCTCGACCGGATCACCCTGGTGATCGGTCTGCTGTGGTTCGCGTGCATCATCGTCCTCGGCCTCATCATGAAGACGAACAACTGAGCGCACGTTCCACACGCACATTCCGCACGTAAGGCCCCATGTTCGGTACGCGCCCGTGAGCGCGGCCTATCATGGGGCTTGCGTCTAGGTGCGGGGGCTGTAACTCCCATCACTGGACGCGCGTTGGGCCTTACGTAGACTTAGGCGCTCGCAGTGAAGCGAACGCCGACTCGCTTTGCGGCACCATCACGCAGGGAGTTACGACCGTGGCAAGTGGCAACGCGATCCGAGGAAGCCGGGTCGGGGCGGGGCCGATGGGCGAGGCCGAGCGGGGCGAGTCCGCGCCCCGTCTGCGCATCTCCTTCTGGTGCTCCAACGGGCACGAGACGCAGCCCAGCTTCGCCAGCGACGCGCAGGTCCCCGACACCTGGGACTGCCCGCGCTGCGGCTTCCCCGCCGGACAGGACCGGGACAACCCGCCGGACCCGCCGCGCACCGAGCCGTACAAGACGCACCTCGCGTACGTACGGGAGCGGCGCAGCGACGCGGACGGCGAGGCGATCCTCGCCGAGGCGCTCGCCAAACTTCGGGGCGAGATCTAGCAGTTGACACCGGCCGGGGGCCCGAGGGCGCCCGGCCGGAGCCGTCTCGCCACACCGCCCTCCGCATACCGCCGCCCACGCCCCGGCCGATTGTCAGTGGCGCCCCCTACGGTGGGTGACACGGACGCATCGTGAGGGGGAGCAGTGACGGCGGTCGAGGCGGTGGGGGCGGGCGCGCCCGCGTGGCGCGGGGGTTTCGGACGGCTGTGGAGCGCCGCCGTGCTCTCCAGCTTCGGCGACGCCCTGCGCACGGCCGCGCTGCCCCTGCTGGCGGTCACGCTGACCCACGACCCGCTGCTCATCGCCGCGGTCACCGCCTGCGGGCAGCTGCCCTGGATCGTCTTCGGCCTGCTCGGCGGCGCCGTCGCCGACCGCGTGGACCAGCGGCGCGCGATGTGGACGGTCGACGCGGTCCGCGGACTGCTGGTCGCCGGCTTCGCGGTCGCCGTCGCGCTGGGGCACGCCTCCGTCGGCCTGCTCATCGTGCTGGCCTTCGCCCTCACCACGCTCCAGACCCTCTTCGACAATGCCGCCACGGCCCTGCTGCCCGCCCTGGTGCACACGGACGCCCTCGGCGGCGCCAACGCCCGGCTGATGACCGGGCAGCGCGTCGCGGGCGGTCTGCTCGGCGCCCCCGCCGTCCCGCTGCTGCTGACCGTCGGCGCGGCCCTCCCGTTCGCCGCCGACGCGGCCACCTTCCTGCTGGCCGCCGCCCTGGTCGCCTCCCTGCGCACCGCGCCGCCCGAGCGGGCGCCGAGACCGGCCGGCGCCACCCTGCGCCACGACATGGCCGAGGGACTGCGCACCCTGTGGCGGGACCGGGCGCTGCGCCGGCTGTGCACGGCCACCGCCCTGTGCAATGTCGGCATGGGCGCGCTCATCGCCACCCTGGTGCTCCTGGTCACCGTCCGCCTGCACGCCGGCACCGCGGGCTACGCGGCGGCGACCACCGCGTACACCGTGGGCGGCCTCACCGGCGGTGTCCTGGGCGGCCGGCTCGTCGCCCGGACGGGGCGGACGGGGGCGGTGCTGCTGGCCGGGGCCGTGCAGACCGGCGCGCTCGTCGTCATGGGCTGTGCGCCGGGCCTGGCCGCCCTGGTCGCCGCCATGGCCGTCTTCGGGTTCATGGGCATGGTGTGGAACGTCAACACCACGACCCTGATGCAGCAGCGTGCCCCCGCCGGGATGCTGGGGCGGGTCGCCGCCGCCTTCCGCACCCTCGGGGTCGCCGGGGCACCCCTGGGCGCGCTCCTCGGCGGTGCGGTCGCCGCCGCCCTGGGACCGCGCACGCCCGCGCTGCTCGCCGCCTTCTTCTTCGCCCTCGCCGTCACCGCGCTGATACCCGGGAGCAAGCGGGACGTACCTGTTGTTGCCCCCGAGGACGGCGCGACGACCGCTCACGCCGCGCCCTGATCAATTAGGTTGGAACGGCAGCGGGGCAAGGCACGCAGCACGGACAGGCAGGAAAGAAGGCTGAACTCGGATATGAACGCAGACGGCCGTACCAGGCTCAACCACACGCCCGAGTGGACCGCGCTGGCCAAGCACCGCGAGGAGCTGGCCGACACCCATCTGCGCGACCTGTTCGCCGCCGACGCCGGGCGCGGCACGGGGTACACGCTCCGGGTGGGCGATCTGTACGTCGACTACTCGAAGCACCTGGTCACCGACGAGACACTGCGGCTGCTGCGCGAGCTGGCCGCCGCCACCGACGTCTTCGGCCTGCGGGACGCCATGTTCCGCGGTGAGCGCATCAACGTCACCGAGGACCGGGCGGTGCTGCACACCGCGCTGCGGGCCCCGCGCGGCGCGGTGGTCGAGGTGGACGGCGAGAACGTGGTCCCCGGTGTGCACGCGGTGCTCGACAGGATGGCGGACTTCGCGGAGCGGGTCCGCTCCGGCGCCTGGACCGGGCACACCGGCAAGCGCATCAAGAACGTGGTCAACATCGGCATCGGCGGCTCCGACCTCGGCCCGGCGATGGCGTACGAGGCGCTGCGCAGCTTCACCGACCGCGGTCTCACGGTCCGCTTCGTGTCCAACGTGGACGGCGCCGACCTGCACGAGGCCACGCGTGACCTGGACCCGGCGGAGACGCTGTTCGTCATCGCGTCCAAGACGTTCACCACGATCGAGACGATCACCAACGCCACCTCCGCGCGGGAGTGGCTGCTCGGCGAGCTGAAGGCCGGTCAGGAGGCCGTCGCGAAGCACTTCGTGGCGCTGTCGACCAACGCCGGCAAGGTCGCCGACTTCGGCATCGACACGGCGAACATGTTCGAGTTCTGGGACTGGGTCGGCGGGCGCTACTCGTACGACTCGGCGATCGGGCTCTCCCTGATGATCGCCATCGGCCCGGACCGCTTCCGTGAGATGCTCGACGGCTTCCACCTCGTCGACGAGCACTTCCGCACCGCGCCGCCCGAGTCCAACGCCCCGCTGCTGATGGGCCTGCTGGGCATCTGGTACGGCAACTTCTTCGACGCGCAGTCGCACGCGGTGCTGCCGTACTCGCACTACCTGTCCAAGTTCACCGCCTACCTCCAGCAGCTGGACATGGAGTCCAACGGCAAGCACGTGGCGCGGGACGGACAGGTGGTCGACTGGCAGACCGGTCCGGTGGTGTGGGGTACGCCCGGCACCAACGGGCAGCACGCCTACTACCAGTTGATCCACCAGGGCACCAAGCTGATCCCGGCGGACTTCATCGGGTTCGCCCGGCCGGTCGGTGAGCTGAGCGACGGGCTCAAGGCCCAGCACGACCTGCTGATGGCCAACTTCTTCGCCCAGACGCAGGCCCTCGCCTTCGGCAAGACCGCCGACGAGGTGCGCGCCGAGGGCGTGCCGGAGGAGCTGGTCGCGCACAAGACGTTCGAGGGCAACCGCCCGACGACCACGGTCCTGGCCGCGGAGCTGACGCCGTCGGTGCTGGGCCAGCTGATCGCGCTCTACGAGCACAAGGTGTTCGTGCAGGGCGCCGTCTGGAACATCGACTCCTTCGACCAGTGGGGCGTCGAACTGGGCAAGGTCCTCGCCAAGCGCGTCGAACCGGCCCTCACCGAGGGGGCCGAGGTGGCGGGTCTGGACGCGTCCACCAAGGCCCTGGTGTCGGCCTACCGGGAGCTGCGCGGCCGGCAGTGACACCGCCGTACGGACGTCCCCGCTCGGTGGAGATCACCGGGCGGGGACGTCAGGTCAAGCGGACGAGGTGGCGATTTACGCGATCCGCGCCGTTCTTTCACAACAAATCCATACCAGCTGATGGATCTTCGGTGTGGCGGAAGATCCGAAATGATAGGTAGATACCTCCAGGGGGGCCTGCGAGGCGGCTGTCCCTGTGCGTGCCGCTCCAGGAGGTTCCACCACATGTCCCCCCAGTTGAAGACCGTCCTCGACGGTTGGCGCAACTCCCTGCTGGACATGGGCGGCCGCAACCGGCTGCTGAACTTCCGGCACACCAGGACCGCCACCCTGGAGGTGTCCTCGCCCGGCGCCGCCGCCCTCCTCGCCGGCCTCGCCAAAGGCTGGGACTTCGCACCCGTCGAGGACCACCAGGGCGTCGAACAGGCCGACGACGGCGTGGGTGGCGCGGGCGGGGCGAACGGAGGCGACGGACGGGCCCGGCCCGGACTCGTCACCCAGAAGACCACCCAGGCGTCCCTGGACGCCTCGCTCTACCAACTGCGCCAGAAATCCGGCCAGATGTTCAACGACTACGGCCTGTGGGTGCTGTGGCTCGGCGTCGGCATGCTCGACTGGCGCGAGGCCGACGCCCACGAGAGCAGTGCCGCGCCCCTGATTTTGGTCCCCGTGGAGCTCCGCAGGGACGGCCGCCGCCACCGCCTCCACCTCTCCGAGGACCAGGACCGCATCCACAACCCGGCCCTCGCCGTGAAACTGGACCGGCTCGGCGTCGACTGGAGCGAGGTCACCCGCACCGACGTCACCGATCTGCGCGGAGTGATCTCCGCGGCCCGCTCCGTCGCCGCCGGGCTGGGGGGCTGGTCGGTCGACGAGCGGGTGGTGCTCGGACTGTTCGCCTCGCACCGTGAGGCGATGTACCAGGACCTCCAGCAGAACGAGGCGCGCATCCTGGAGCATCCGCTGGTCAAGGCCGTCGCCCTCGGCCCGGACGCCGGACTGCCCGACGACCTGATCGGCTTCGAACCCCCGGACCTGGACCGCATCGACGACGTCCAGCTGCCGGAGCGCACCCCGCTGGTGCTCGACGCCGACGCCTCGCAGCGGCAGTGCGTTGCCGCCGCCCTCGACAACCGCTCCTTCGTGATGAGCGGGCCGCCCGGCACCGGCAAGAGCCAGACCATCACCAACATGATCGCCGCGCTCATGCACGCCGGGCGCAGCGTGCTGTTCGTCAGCGAGAAGGCGGCCGCCCTCGACGTCGTCCGCAACCGGCTGCGCGGCGTCGGCCTCGGTGACTTCGTCATGGCCCTGCACAGCGGTGACACGAGCAAGAAGGCGGTCGCCACCGAACTCGCCCGGGTGCTCACCACCGAGGCCCGCGTCACCGGCGCCGCCGAACACGAACTGGCCCGCGCCCGCACGCTGCGCGAGGAACTGTCCGCCTACGCCGCCGCCATGAACCTCACCCGCGAGCCGCTGGGACGCACCCTGCACGACGTCCTCGGACGCCTCGTCCTGCTCGAACAGGACGGCACACCGATCCTGCCCCCCGGCACCGGTGACGGCGTCCCCGTCGGCCGCGGCCTGACCGCCGTAGGACTCCAGGAGGCCACCGCCGCCGCCCGGTCCGTCAGCCGGGCCTGGCGCCCCGCGGCGGAGGGCGAGTCCTTCCCCTGGCGGGGACTGGTCGGCACCTCGGCGCAGCAGGTGGCCGCGGAGGCCGCCGACGCCCTCGACGCCCTGCTGACGGCCGCCGGGCGCCGCCCCTTCGCGGCCACACAGCCCGAACCCCGCTCCGTGCGCGAGGTCCAGCACACCGTGCGCACCCTGCGCGCGGGCCTCCCGGACTCCACGACGCCCGCCGACGGCACCCTGCCCGACGACGTCTCCGCGCAGCTCGCCCAGCTCGCCGACCTGTTCGGCATGCCCAAGGCCGACCGCGCCGAGACCGCGTCCGCCCTGTGCGAACTCGCCGACCTGACCACCGGCGGCCACCGCCCGCCGCGCGGCTGGTTCGACGCCGACACCCTGCGCCGGGCGCACACCGCCGCCGCGGAACTGCGCCGGGCCCTGGACACCGAGGTCGCCGCCCGCGCCGCGGCCGGCGACCTCTTCGGCGACCAGGTCGTCACCACGGCCGAACTGCCCGACCTGGCACGCCGCTTCGCCGAGCAGCACCGCGGACTGATGGCCCGCTTCTCCGCCCGGTACAAGGCCGACCGCGCCGCCGCGGCAGCCCTCACCCGCACCGGCACCTGGGACAAGGCGCTGCCCGGCCGCCTCGACCAGGCCCTCGCCTGGTACGGGGCCGCCACCGAGGTGACCCGCCTCGCCGACGCGCACACCGCCCTCCTCGGCCGGTACACCCCGCGCACCCCGGAGGAGTGCGCGGACCTCGACCGGGCCCTGGCGACCGCCGACCGTATCGCCGCGCTCACCCATGAAGCCGAGCGCCACGACCTGCTGCCCGATCGGCTCGCCGACGAGGCGGACGGCGACCCCTTCCCCACGCTGCTCGCCGAGAACGTCCGCGGCGGCCTCGCCGCTTGGTGCGCCGCGGCCGACTCCCGCGCCGGCCGCTGGACCCGCGCCGTCACCGCGCTGCTCGACCTGTTCGACCCCGCCCGCCGCACTCAGCTCTCCCCGTCCCTGCTCGGCCCCTTCGACCAGGCCCGGCCCGTGATCGGCGGCATGGTCGCCGACCCGCAGGGCCCCGAGGTGTGGCGCACTCACGCCGACGGCCTCGGCGTGCTCGCCCGGCACGGGGCCGACGGCCTCGTGGCGACCGCCGCCGAGCGGGGCGTCGACCCGGGGCGGCTGCCGGACGTCGTCGAGCAGGCTCTCCTGCGCTCCTGGGCCGACGACGTCCTCGCCACCGACCCGCGGCTGCGCACCACCCGCTCCGACGACCTCGACGCGCGCGTGACCGACTTCCGCGAGGCCGACCGCCGGCTGGTCGCGGCGGCGGGCGGCGCGGTCGCCGAGGCGTGCAACCGGCGGCGGCCGCGCAGCTTCGCCGGCGGCGCGGGGGCCGTCATCGTGCGCGAGGCAGAGAAGAAGACCCGGCACATGCCGGTGCGCGAACTGCTCGGCCGTACCCGCGAGGTCGTGCAGACGATCAAGCCCTGCTTCATGATGAGCCCGCTGACGGTCAGCCAGTTCCTGCCCGCCGACTTCCACTTCGACGTGGTCGTCTTCGACGAGGCGTCCCAGGTCCGCCCCAGCGACGCGGTCAACTGCGTCTACCGCGGGCGCACGCTCGTCGTCGCCGGTGACGACAAGCAGCTGCCGCCCACCTCGTTCTTCGACTCGTCGGTCGACGGCGCCGACGACTCCGACGAGTACACCGAGGACGCCCCCGACTCCTTCGAGTCCCTGCTGCACGCCTGCAAGGCCGGGGCCATGCGGGAACTGCCGCTGCGCTGGCACTACCGCAGCCGCCACGAGAACCTGATCACCTTCAGCAACCGCGAGTTCTACGACAACTCGATGATCACCTTCCCCGGCGCGCTGGACGAGGGCAATGACGTCGGTGTCGCCTTCCTGCCCGCCGACGGCGTCTACGACCGGGGCGGCCGCCGTGACAACCGGACCGAGGCCGAGTACGTGGCCCGGCGCGTCCTCCACCACTTCGACACCCGCCCCGGCCGCACCCTCGGCGTCGTCGCGCTCTCCCAGGCCCAGGCGTCCGCCATCGACCAGGCGGTGCAGCAGGCCCGGTTGTCCCGGCCCGACCTCGACCACTGCTTCACCGAGGACCGCCTCGACGGCTTCTTCGTCAAGAACCTGGAGTCCGTGCAGGGCGACGAACGCGACGTCATGATCATGTCGGTGGGCTACGGGCCCGACGAACACGGCAGGCTGGGGCTGAACTTCGGGCCCATCAACAAGAGCGGCGGCTGGCGGCGCCTCAACGTGGCCGTCACCCGCGCCCGTTACCGCATGGAGGTGGTCGCTTCCTTCCGCGGCGCGGGCCTCGCCGACAGCGCCAACGAGAGCGTCCAGTACCTCAAGCGCTACCTGGAGTACGCCGAGCACGGCCCCGCCGTCCTCAGCCGGGACGCCGTACGGCCCGACGCCGAGCCCGACAGCCCGTTCGAGGAGTCCGTGCTCGCCGTCCTGCGCGGCTGGGGCTACCGGGTCCAACCCCAGGTCGGGGTCGCCGGATACCGCATCGACCTCGGTGTGCGCCACCCCGAACTGCCCGGCGCGTACGCCCTCGGCATCGAGTGCGACGGCGCCATGTACCACTCCTCCAAGGCCGCCCGGGACCGCGACCGGCTGCGCGAACAGGTGCTGAACGGGCTCGGCTGGCGCCTCCACCGCATCTGGGGCACCGACTGGTACCGCGGCCGGGCCGCCGCCGAACTCCGGCTGCGCGAGGCGGTCGAACAGGCCGTCGCGCAGGGCCCGCTCACCGGCGCGGCCCGGCAGACCCCGGAGCCGGAACAGCAGGGCCAGCCGGAACAGCACGGCCAGCAGGGCCAGCGGGAACTGCCGGGGCAGCCGGAGCAGTCGGCCGCCCGGACGGAGGTCGAGTACGAGCGCGTCCCCGTCGCCCCCGGCGCCGACCGCGAGTGGAGCGAGCCGTACCGGACCGCCGACGTCGTCGTCCGGCCGCGCCACGAACTGCACACCCCCGAGGCGCGGCCCGCGCTGCGCAAGGTGCTGGCCCAGGTGATCGAGACCGAGGGACCCCTCCACGAGGACCTGCTGGTGCAGCGGGCGCGGGAGGCGTGGGGCGTCACCCGGGCGGGCAACCGCATCCGCGACAACGTCAGGGAGGTCGCCGGTGCCCTGGTCCGCTCCGGTCTGGTCACCGCGGACGGCGCCTTCTACGACGTACCGCGGCGCACTGCCCGCACGGCACGCCACCACGACGGCGAGAGCGTGCGCAAGATCGTGCACATCGCCCCGGCCGAGCGGCTGGTCGCGCTGTACGAACTGGCCGCCGAGTGCCCCGGCATGTCCGAGGACGAACTCATCAAGCTGACCTGCGAGTTCTTCGGATGGCGCCGCATGGGCAAGGACATCCGGGAGTGCCTGGTCGACGACATCACCGAACTGCGCCAGCAGGGCAGGCTCGACGGCGACCCGGACCGCGTCCGCGCCGTGCGCTGAGACGGCGACGTCCGCGCCGTGCGCCGCGTGCGCCGAGACGGCGAAAGGGCGGCGGGGCGCGCTTCACGCGCACTCCGCCGCCCTTCCCGTCACAGAACACCCGTCACAGAACACCCGTCACAGAACACCCGTCACGGCACGCCCGTCACGGCACGCCCGTCACGGCACGCCCGGCACGGTACGTCCGTCAGGGCGACGCCGGGGGATACAGCGAGCGGGGCAGCTGGGAGGCCGCCGCCGTGTCGAGGAGCCACAGCGTGCGCTGCCGCCCGCGCGCACCCGCCGCCGGGGCCTGGATCTCGCCCGCGCCCGACAGGGCGATGGCCGCGGCCCGCGCCTTGTCCTCGCCGGCCGCCAGGAGCCAGACCTCACGGGCCGACCGGATCGCCGGCAGGGTCAGGGAGATCCGGGTGGGCGGGGGCTTCGGGGCGCCGTGCACACCGATCACCGTGCGCTCCGTCTCCCGGACTCCGGGCAGCTCCGGGAAGAGCGACGCCACGTGGGTGTCCGGGCCGACGCCCAGCATCAGGACGTCGAAGGTCGGCACGGTCCCGTGGTTCTCGGGACCCGACGCCTGCGCCAGCTCCGCCGCGTACGCCTCCGCCGCCGTGTCGGCGTCGGAGCCGTACGGACCGTCCGACGCGGGCATGGCGTGCATGCGCTTCGGATCCAGCGGTACGGCGTCCAGCAGGGCCTCGCGCGCCTGGGTGACGTTGCGCTCCGGATCGCCCTCGGGCAGGAACCGCTCGTCGCCCCACCACAGGTCCAGCCGGCCCCAGTCGATCGCGTCCCGGGCCGGGGCCGCCGCCAGCGCCGCCAGCAGACCGTTGCCGTTGCGGCCGCCGGTGAGCACCACCGACGCGGAGCCCCGCGAGGACTGGGCGTCGACGATCCTGGTGATCAGCCGGGCCGCCGCGGCCTGCGCCATGAGCTCCTTGTCGTGGTGCACGACCAGCTGCGGGGTGCTCACTTGGCCGCCGCCTTCTTCGGCGGGGCGGGCTTCGGGGCCGCCTTCGCCCCCGCGTCGACGGTGCTCGCCTCGACCGCCGTCCGCACCGCCGCGGCCGACCCGGCCAGCCGGTCCACGCCGAAGCGCAGCGCCGACGCGTACGTGTCGTCCGGGTCCAGGCGGCGCAGCTCCTCCGCGATCAGCTCGGCCGTCTCACGGCGCTTGAGCGCCACCGCGCGGTCGGGCTGGCCCTCTATGGACAGCGTGGCCAGCGAACCGTCCGCGCGGTCCAGCGCGATCGGGCCGCAGTTCGTGTCCATGCGCACCCCCGTCAGACCGGGGCCCGACGACAGGGAGCGCTTGACGGGCACGTCCAGCCGGTCGGCGAGCCACATCGCCAGCAGCTCGACGCTCGGGTTGAACTCCTCGCCCTCCACCTCCACACCCCGCACCTCGCAGGTGACCTGGTCCAGGGCCGCCGCCAGCATCGAGCGCCACGGCGTGATGCGCGTCCAGGACAGATCCGTGTCGCCCGGCGTGTAGGCGTCGGCGCGCACCGACAGCTCACGCACCGGCTGCTCCGCGGCATAGGTGTCGGTGACCCGGCGCTGGGCGAGCGCGCCCAGTGGGTCCTTGGCCGGTTCGCGCGGCGCGTTCACCGGCCACCAGACGACGACGGGCGCGTCCGGGAGCAGCAGCGGCAGCACCACGGAGTCGGCGTGGTCCGCGACCTCGCCGTACAGCCGCAGCACCACCGTCTCGCCGGTGCCCGCGTCCGCGCCCACCCGCACCTCGGCGTCCAGCCGCGAGGTCGTGCGGTCGCGCGGGGAGCGGGAGACGCGCTTGACGACCACGAGCGTGCGCGAGGGGTGCTCGCGCGAGGCGTCGTTAGCCGACTTCAGGGCGTCGTAGGCGTTCTCCTCGTCGGTGACGATGACCAGGGTGAGCACCATGCCCACGGCGGGTGTGCCGATGGCCCGGCGGCCCCGCACCAGCGCCTTGTTGACCTTGCCGGCCGTGGTGTCCGTGAGGTCTATCTTCATGGCCGCCGCCAGCTCCGTCCGTCTCGTGCGAGCATCTCGTCGGCCTCCTCGGGGCCCCACGTGCCCGACGGGTACTGCGCCGGCCTGCCGTGCTTGTCCCAGTACTGCTCGATCGGGTCGAGGATCTTCCAGGACAGCTCGACCTCCTCCGTGCGCGGGAAGAGGTTGGCGTCGCCGAGCAGCACGTCGAGGATGAGCCGCTCGTACGCCTCCGGGCTGGACTCCGTGAACGACTCGCCGTAGGCGAAGTCCATGGACACGTCCCGGATCTCCATGGAGGTGCCGGGCACCTTGGAGCCGAAGCGGACCGTGATGCCCTCGTCGGGCTGGACCCGGATGACCACCGCGTTCTGGCCCAGCTCCTCCGTCGCCGTGTGGTCGAAGGGGGAGTGGGGGGCGCGCTGGAAGACGACCGCGATCTCGGTGACGCGGCGGCCGAGGCGCTTGCCGGTGCGCAGGTAGAAGGGGACGCCCGCCCAGCGGCGGTTGTCGATCTCCACCTTGATCGCGGCGTAGGTGTCGGTCTTCGACTGGGCGTCGATGCCGTCTTCCTGGAGGTAGCCGATGACCTTCTCGCCGCCCTGCCAGCCCGCCGCGTACTGGCCGCGGACCGAGCTGCGGCCCAGGTCCTTCGGCAGTCGCACCGCGCCGAGCACCTTGGTCTTCTCTGCGGCCAGCGCGTCCGCGTCGAAGGAGGACGGCTCCTCCATCGCGGTCAGCGCCATCAGCTGGAGCAGGTGGTTCTGGATGACGTCGCGGGCGGCGCCGATGCCGTCGTAGTAGCCCGCGCGACCGCCGATGCCGATGTCCTCGGCCATCGTGATCTGCACGTGGTCCACGTACGACCGGTTCCAGATCGGCTCGAACATCTGGTTGGCGAAGCGCAGCGCCAGGATGTTCTGGACGGTCTCCTTGCCGAGGTAGTGGTCGATGCGGAACACCTGGTCCGGCTCGAACACCTCGTGCACGACCTTGTTCAGCTCCTCGGCCGACCTCAGGTCGTGGCCGAACGGCTTCTCGATGACCGCGCGCCGCCAGGAACCGCGCTCCTGGTCGGCCAGGCCGTGCTTCTTCAGCTGCTGGATGACGACCGGGAAGGACCGCGGCGGCACCGACAGGTAGAACGCGAAGTTCCCGCCCGTGCCCTGCGCCTTGTCCAGCTCCTCTATGGTCGAGCGCAGCCGCTCGAACGCGTCGTCGTCGTCGAAGGTGCCCTGGACGAAGCGCATCCCCTGGATGAGCTGCTGCCAGACCTCCTCACGGAACGGCGTACGGGCGTGCTCCTTGACGGCGTCGTGGACCTCCTGCGCGAAGTCCTCGTTCTGCCATTCGCGGCGGGCGAAGCCCACCAGCGAGAAGCCCGGCGGCAGCAGACCCCGGTTCGCGAGGTCGTACACGGCGGGCATCAGCTTTTTGCGTGACAAATCGCCCGTGACGCCGAAGATGACCAGGCCCGACGGCCCCGCGATACGCGGGAGCCGTCGGTCTGCGGGGTCACGAAGCGGGTTCGCTCCGGAACCGGATTGGGGGGACAAGATGTCAGCCCTTCGAGGGAGCGAGGCGCTGAAGCTCCGCCTCGGTCGACTTGAGCAGATCGTTCCAGGACGTCTCGAACTTCTCGACGCCCTCGTCCTCCAGGACCTGGACCACGTCGTCGTACGAGATCCCGAGCGCCTCGACCGCGTCGAGGTCGGCGCGGGCCCGCTCGTACGTCCCGGCGACGGTGTCGCCGGAGATCTCGCCGTGCTCCTCGGTCGCCTGGAGCGTCGCCTCCGGCATGGTGTTCACCGTGTTCGGCGCCACCAGGTCGTCGACGTACAGGGTCGGCTTGTAGGCCGGGTCCTTCACACCCGTCGAGGCCCACAGCGGACGCTGCTTGTGGGCGCCCGCGCTCTCCAGCGCGTTCCAGCGCTCGCCCGCGAACACCTCCTCGTACGCCTGGTACGCCAGCCGGGCGTTGGCGACGGCGGCCTTGCCGCGCGCGGCCTTGGCCTCAGGGGTGCCGAGCGCGTCGATGCGCTTGTCGATCTCGGTGTCCACGCGGGACACGAAGAACGACGCCACCGAACGGATCTTCGAGAGGTCCAGGCCGCGCTCCTTGGCCTTCTCCAGACCGGCGAGGTAGGCGGCCATGACCTCGCGGTAGCGCTCCAGCGAGAAGATCAGCGTCACGTTGACGCTGATGCCGAGGCCGATGACCTCGGTGATCGCCGGCAGACCCGCCTTGGTGGCCGGGATCTTGATGAGCGTGTTGGGGCGGTCGACCAGCCAGGCGAGCTGCTTGGCCTCCGCGACCGTCGCCCGGGTGTCGTGCGCGAGCCGCGGGTCGACCTCGATCGACACCCGGCCGTCCTGGCCGTCGGTCGCGTCGAACACCGGGCGCAGGATGTCGGCGGCGTCACGGACGTCCGCCGTCGTGATCATACGGACGGCCTCTTCCACGGTGACCTTGCGCGCGGCGAGGTCCGCGAGCTGCTGCTCGTACCCGTCGCCGCTGCTGATCGCCTTCTGGAAGATCGTCGGATTGGTGGTGACGCCCACGACGTGCTGCTCGTCGATCAGTTCGGCGAGGTTGCCGGACGTGATCCGCTTGCGCGACAGGTCGTCCAGCCAGATCGCGACGCCTTCCTCGGAGAGGCGCTTCAGTGCGTCTGTCATGGAATTACATCTCCTACGTGTCGTATGTGGGCGTCAGCGCTGGGCGGCGGCGATCGATTCCCTCGCCCGGGCGGCGACGTTCTCGGCAGTGAAGCCGAACTCGCGGAAGAGGACCTTGCCGTCGGCGGAAGCACCGAAGTGCTCCAGGGAAACGATGCGTCCGGCGTCCCCGACGTACTTGTGCCACGTCAGGCCGATCCCGGCCTCCACGGAGACGCGCGCCTTCACGGACGGGGGCAGCACGCTGTCCCGGTACCCCTGGTCCTGCTCCTCGAACCACTCCACGGACGGCATGGAGACCACCCGCGTCGGCACCCCTTCGGCCTGGAGCCGCTCGCGCGCCTCCACGGCCACGTGCACCTCCGAGCCGGTGGCGATCAGCACGACCTGCGGCTCGGCGCTCCGCCCCTCGGGCCCTTCGGCGTCGAACAGCACGTAGCCGCCCTTGGCCGCGTTCTCGTCGGGCTCGTACGTCGGCACACCCTGGCGGGTCAGCGTGAGGCCGTGCGGGGCACCCTTGCCGAACTCCTTGGTGTAGCGGCGCAGGATCTCGCGCCAGGCGATCGCGGTCTCGTTGGCGTCGGCCGGGCGGACCACGTTCAGTCCGGGGATGGCGCGCAGCGAGGCGAGGTGCTCGACCGGCTGGTGGGTGGGGCCGTCCTCGCCGAGGCCGATGGAGTCGTGCGTCCACACGTACGTCACCGGCAGGTGCATCAGGGCCGACAGCCGCACCGCGTTGCGCATGTAGTCGGAGAACACCAGGAAGGTGCCGCCGTACACGCGGGTGTTGCCGTGCAGGGTGATGCCGTTGAGCTCCGCGCCCATGGAGTGCTCGCGGATGCCGAAGTGGATGGTGCGGCCGTACGGGTCGGCCTCGGGCAGCGGGTTGTCCTTCGGCAGGAACGACGAGGTCTTGTCGATCGTGGTGTTGTTCGAGCCGGCCAGGTCGGCGGAGCCGCCCCACAGTTCGGGCACGATCGCGCCGAGGGCCTGGAGCACCTTGCCGGAGGCGGCGCGGGTGGCGACGGACTTGCCCGCCTCGAAGACCGGGACCTTGTCCTCCCAGCCGGCGGGCAGCTCGCCCCGGCTGACGCGGTCGAACTCGGCGGCGCGGTCCGCGTTGTTGCCCCGCCACTCCTGGAACGACTTCTCCCACTCGGCCTTGGCCTGCCGGCCGCGCTCCAGCGCCCCGCGGGTGTGGTCGATGACCTCGCCGGCGACGTCGAAGGACTTCTCCGGGTCGAAGCCGAGGACGCGCTTGGTGGCGGCCACCTCGTCGTCGCCGAGCGCCGAGCCGTGCGCGGCCTCGGTGTTCTGGGCGTTGGGGGCCGGCCAGGCGATGATCGAGCGCATCGCGATGAAGGACGGGCGGTCCGTCACCTGCTTCGCGGCCTCGATCGCGTTGTAGAGGGCGTGCGGGTCCAGGTCGCCGTCCGGCTTCGGGGCGACGCGCTGCACGTGCCAGCCGTACGCCTCGTACCGCTTGACCGTGTCCTCGGAGACGGCGGTCTCGGTGTCGCCCTCGATCGAGATGTGGTTGTCGTCCCACAGCAGGACCAGGTTGCCGAGCCGCTGGTGTCCGGCGAGCGAGGACGCCTCGGCGGAGATGCCCTCCTGGAGGCAGCCGTCACCGGCGATGCAGTAGATGAAGTGGTCGAAGGGGGACTCGCCCTGCGGGGCGTCCGGGTCGAACAGGCCGCGCTCGTAGCGGGCGGCCATCGCCATGCCCACCGCGTTGGCGACGCCCTGGCCCAGCGGGCCCGTGGTGGTCTCGACGCCCTTGGTGTGTCCGTACTCCGGGTGGCCCGGGGTCTTGGAGCCCCAGGTGCGGAAGGACTCCAGGTCTTCCAGCTCCAGGCCGAAGCCGGCCAGGTAGAGCTGGGTGTAGAGGGTCAGGGACGAGTGGCCCGCGGACAGCACGAAGCGGTCGCGCCCGACCCACTCGGGGTCGGCGGGGTCGTGGCGCATCACCTTCTGGAAGAGGGTGTAGGCGGCCGGCGCCAGGCTCATCGCCGTACCGGGATGGCCGTTGCCGACCTTCTGTACGGCGTCGGCGGCCAGGACGCGGGCGGTGTCCACGGCCCGCTGGTCCAGCTCGGTCCACTCGAGGTCTGTGGTGGTCGGCTTGGTGCTCACCCTGGGTCAGGGCTCCTCTCCACATGTCGAATGCCGGTGCACTGGACGCCCACCGGCCGTTGTCGAGCCTACCCCCGTAAACACGTGCATTTTCGCGGGTCATTCCAGACTGCCGGGAGTCTCGGGGATCCGCCTCCCGACTGGCTTGCACGGCGTTCGGCAACTGAATACGGAGCCCGTCGGAAGAGCGCTCAATCGAGTCCCAGTACGACGGATGAGCACACCCCCGAACAGCCGCCTGACCACCCCTGCCAACACGACCCCACCCCCGCGAAGGTCGGGGTATGGGCAACGTCTACAGTGGCGTGGTACGCGCGAGCCTTTACCGGGACTTCACACGGGGAGGCTCGCTGGGATGTCTCTGTCAGGGGTGTGCGTGACGGCCGTCGAATCCCGTCCAGCGGGGGTGCTCGGGACCAGTCAGACTCCGAGCCACCGGCCGTTCGGAGCCCGGGCCAAGGCTTTCGTGGCTCTGACCAAGCCCCGGATCATCGAGTTGCTGCTCATCACCACGGTTCCGGTGATGTTCCTGGCGCAGCGCGGTGTGCCGGACCTCGGTCTCGTGCTGCTGACCTGTGTCGGCGGCTACCTGTCCGCGGGCGGCGCCAACGCGCTGAACATGTACATCGACCGCGACATCGACGCGCTCATGGACCGCACCTCGCAGCGCCCGCTGGTCACCGGCATGGTCAGCCCCCGGGAGTGCCTGGCCTTCGGCATCACGCTGGCGGTCGTCTCGACGCTGCTGTTCGGGCTCACCGTCAACTGGCTGTCCGCCTGGCTGTCACTCGGAGCGCTCCTCTTCTACGTCGTCGTCTACACGATGATCCTCAAGCGGCGTACGTCGCAGAACATCGTGTGGGGCGGCATCGCCGGCTGTCTGCCGGTGCTGATCGGCTGGTCCTCGGTCACCGGCTCCATGTCCTGGGCGCCGATCATCCTCTTCCTCGTCATGTTCTTCTGGACGCCGCCGCACTACTGGCCGCTGTCCATGAAGGTCAAGGAGGACTACGCGCGCGTGGGCGTGCCGATGCTCCCGGTCGTCGCCTCCAACAAGGTGGTGGCCCGGCAGATCGTGATCTACAGCTGGGTGATGGTCCTCGTCTCCCTGCTGCTGACGCCGCTCGGCTACACGGGCTGGTTCTACACCCTGGTCGCGCTGCTGGCCGGCGGCTTCTGGCTTTGGGAGGCGCACGGGCTGCAGAACCGCGCGAACGCGGAGGTGACGGGCGTCCGGCTCAAGGAGATGCGCCTGTTCCACTGGTCGATCACCTATGTGTCGATCCTCTTCGTCGCCGTCGCCATCGACCCCTTCCTGCGCTGACGTACGACCGACGCACGTCACAGGGTCCAGCGCTCGCCAGTCGATCTACTCGTGAGTAGCATTCTGGGCATGGCAGACACGCAGCAGGTTGACCCGAAGGCCGAGCGCAGGGTGGCACGGCTCGCCAAGCAGATCGACGCCTTCGCGAAGGCCCACGGCGGCGCCGGGGGCCAGGTGGCCTACATCGGCGAGCGCGGCGCCCGTATCGTCCTCGTCGGCGAGGACGGCACCTGGGGCGACCTGGTGGCGCCCACGTACGCCGTCGCCGAACAGGCTGTCGAGAAGTCCGGCATCACCGTCCACGAGTCCTTCGACGGCGAGTTCGCGGCGAAGGTGACGACGGGCCCGTACGAGTGGAAGCGGATGGCCGGCATCCAGCTCGGCGGCTGACCCGGCACCCTTCTCGTCCGCGCCCGCGACGGAAACCCCGCTCACCCGTTAGTACCGGCGAAGGCAGCGCAGCGCCGACGTGGGGAGCCAGGGATGATCGAGACGCCGTCCCTCGTGGACCAGTACTGCCACGGCGTGCTGAGAACGGAGCTGGGCCTCGGCACCTTCGAGACCCAGCTCGCCCGGACGGAGGGGCCGCCCGCCCCCGGCACCACGCTGTTCGACACCCAGACCGGCTTCGCCGTACGCCGATGGTGCCCCCCGCTGCTCGACCTGGAACCGCACTGCTCGCCCGCGTGCTACCTCGCCCGGCGCCGTGAACTCGGCGTCCTGGAGGCGGGCCGCAGGCTGCTGCGGGGCAGCGGCATCACGACGTACCTCGTCGACACCGGACTGCCCGGCGACCTCACCGGCCCCGAGGAGATGGCCTCCACCGGCGACGCCGAGGCCCGCGAGGTCGTGCGTCTTGAGTTGCTCGCCGAGCAGGTCGCCGACACCTCGGGCACGGTCGAGTCGTTCCTCGCCAACCTCGCCGAGTCGGTCCACGGCGCCGCGGCGAACGCCGTCGCCTTCACCTCCGTCGCGGGGGTGCGGCACGGCCTCGCGCTGGCGCCCGAGCCGCCCGGTCCCGGGGAGGTGCGGGGCGCGGCGGGCCGCTGGCTGGCCGGACGGCGGGTCGGGGGCGAGCTGTGCGATCCCGTGCTGCTACGGCACCTGCTGTGGATCGCGGTCGCCTCGGGCCGGCCGCTCCAGCTGCACGCCGGGCTCGGGGAGCCGGGGGCGCGCGTGGACCGTACGGACCCGGTGCTGCTCACGGACTTCGTGCGGGCGACCGCCGGGCTGGGCACGGACCTGGTGCTGCTGCACGGATACCCGTACCACCGGCACGCCGCCCATCTCGCCGGGGTCTTCCCGCACGTGTATGCCGACTCGGGCGCCGCGCTGGTGCGCACCGGCGCCCGCGCGGCCACGATCCTCGCCGAGACCCTGGAGCTCGCGCCCTTCGGCAAGGTCCTCTTCTCCAGCGGCGCGCAGGGCCTGCCCGAACTGCACGTCGTCGGCGCCCGCCTCTTCCGCGACGCCCTGACCCGTGTCCTGGGCGGCTGGGTCACCGAGGGCGCGTGGTCCCTGGACGACGCCCAGCGGGTGGCGGCCCTGGTCGCCTCGGAGAACGCGGGCCGGGTGTACGGGCTGGAGCGCGGCTAGGGCGTGTTTCGAAAGTCCCGCCTGGCCCGCGACGCCTGGCACGCGCACTCGCTGCGTTGTCGGAACGCCCGAGTACATCCAGTACGAGGGCGATCCTCCGCCTTGCGATTGCACGCACCAGACGCCGCGGGCCCCGCCCTCCGGGCGGACGGCGCTACTTTCGAAACACGCCCTAGCCGGACAGGTCCCAGCGGCGGTGGTCAGCGGGTTGCGCGTCGGGTGCGGACGCTCAGGGCGACGGCGGAGACGAGGAACCAGAAGGCACCGAAGGCCGAGTACCCGGCCACGGTGGACAGGCCGCTCGTCGCCGACGCGGACGTGGCGGCGACGGTGACGCCGGCGAGGACGGACTGCCCGCCGCTGACGATCATGGGCCACTGGGCGCCGACGGTGCGCCGGCGCCGGACCGCCACGACGAGCTGGACGGCTCCGGCGAGCAGGGCCCAGACACCGAACACGAGCAGGGCCGTCCCGACGGTGGAGAGGACGGCGATGATCATTCCGGCGGTGGCGGCGAGGCCGAGGCCCAGGTTGACCGTGCTGACGCGGCTCATGGCGCCGACTCCGGCCAGGCGACGTTCGAGGAGCGTGGCGACGGCGTCCCACAGGGGGTAGACGACGAGGAGCACGGCCGCGGCGACCGTGGGTTCGTCCGTCGACACGAGCGAGCCGGAGGTCGTGAGGACGAGTGCCACCCAGATCAGGGAGAAGACCACTCGGATCAGATGGAGCGACCGCAGCCCGGAGGGCGTCATCGCGGTCGTGGTGGGAGCTGTCGAATGCGCTGAATTCGTGGAATGTGCGGTGGTCTGAGTCATCGGGTGTCCCGTGGTGATCGTGACGGTGTGAGACGGTCGCCTCGACGACGAGTCTCAGCGGCCTCGCGGGAGCCCGCGTACTTCGAACGAAGTAGTTCCGCGACCCACTTCGACGGCAGGGATCCCGCCGTCCCCGTATCCGTCTCCGACGACCGGAGCGGCTTCGCCGTCTACATCGTTCGAAGTACACGGCCGCCGCACAGGTGAACGAGAATCGACGCATGGTCGAGGTGCGGAACAGTCAGGACGGGCCCGCGGCACCCCTGTGGGTCCGCCGCCCCGAGGTGCTGCACCGAGCCGCCTACGCCGTGGCCGCGCTGGTGTTCACCGGTCAGCTCGTGGCCGTGGCCGTGCGGGGGTCGGACTGGCCGACGGCCCTCTCCGTGCTCCTCGCCGGCGGCGGTGTCGCCCTCTCGTGGTGGCGGCCGTGGGCAGGGCTGGTCGTCACGAGCGCGGCGTCCTTCGCCGTCACGGCGGTGGGCCGCGACCCCCTGTCGGTGTGGATGATGGCGGTGCTCGTGCTGTTCTCGGTCACCCTCAGGGGAAAGCAGCCGCTGGCCGGGATCGCCGTCGTGGCGGCGTTCTTCCTGGGCGCGTTCATGACGGTCGGGGGATTCCGGGGCGGTGCGGTCGTGGGAGCCGCCGCCCTCTTCTCGGCCATGGCGGGAGGGGCGACGGGGGCCGCGCTGCGCATCCACCGGGAGCACTGGTGGACCCTGGAGGAACGGGCCGAGAGCGCCATCGCCACCCGTGAGATCGAAGCCACCCGGCGAGTGACCGAGGAACGGCTGCGCATCGCCCGGGACCTCCACGACGTCATCGGCCACCAGGTCGCGATGCTGAGCCTGCACCTCGGCGCGGCGGAGATCGGGCTGCCCGAGGGCGCCGAGTCCTCCCGGCAGGCCCTCGTCTCGGCCAGGGCGAGCGCCCGCACCGTCGTCGTCGAGACGCAACGCATCCTCGCGCTCCTCCGCCTCGGGGACGACGTCCCGGGCGACGAGGCGCTCCGGCCGACCCCGGCGCTCAGCGGCCTGGAAGGCCTGGTCGCCTCCTTCGAGAGCATCGGCCTCGACGTCCGGCCCTCCCTCGACCTCCCCACCGGTTTTGTGGAGCCCAGTGTCGGCGTGACGGTCTACCGGGTCGTCCAGGAAGCGCTCACGAATGCCTACCGGCACGGAGAGGGGACGGCGACGGTGGACGTGCGGGAGCGCGACGGCAGGATCCGCGTCACCGTGGAGAACCGCGTCGGCCGCTCACCCCGCGGCTCCGACCCGGGCGGCGGACTCGGACTCGTGGGGATGCGCGAACGCGTCGAGTCCTCCAACGGGCGGCTGACGATCGACCGTCACGACGGGCGGTTCCGGGTCCGGGCGGAGTTCAGCCCCCTGGGAGCCGTGGTCCGATGACGCGCGTTCTCATCGTCGACGACCAGGACGACATCAGGGCCGGGATCCGGGCGATGCTCCGACTCGACCCGGGGCTCGTCGTCGTGGGTGATCTCTCCGACGGACTCCAGGTCGTCCCCTTCCTCCGGGACCACCCCGTCGACCTGGTCCTCATGGACATCCGGATGCCCGGCATCGACGGTGTGGAAGCCACCCGCCGGATCCGCCGGGAGCATCCGGCCGAGAGGACGCGGGTGATCGTGCTGACCACCTTCGACCAGGACGACATCGTCCTCGCCGCCCTGCGCGCGGGCGCCAACGGCTTCCTGAGCAAAACCGTGAGCCCCGCCGAACTCGTCGCCGGGATCACCGAGGTCGTCGGCGGTGGCGGTGCGCTGTCGGCCGCCGCGACGGCCGCGCTCATCGGTCACATGACCGACAGCCCGCCCCCGGTGGTCGACCGGGAACTGCTGCGGCGCTTCGACGCCCTGACACCCAGGGAGCGGGACGTCGTCGTCCTCGTCGCGAGCGGTCTGGGCAACGAGGAGATCGCGGCCCGGATGTCCGTGTCGCCGTTCACCGTGAAGACGCACGCGGTGCGGGCCATGACGAAGGTCGGCGCACGTGACCGAGCCCAACTCGTCTCGTTCACCTTCCGGGCCGGCCTGTACCCCTGAGCCCGGCGGGCGGAGCGGTCCTAGGCGCGGGTGCCGACCGCGGCCTCGGCCGGGGGGCCGGGCACGTCGGCCGTCGTGGCGGGGCGCTCGCGCAGGGCGAGCAGCACCCTCAGCACGCCGATCCACACCAGGCACGAGCCGAGCATGTGCAGGCCGACCAGCACCTCGGGCAGATGCGTGAAGTACTGCACGTACCCGATGATCCCCTGGGCGAGCAGGATCAGGAACAGCTCGCGGGTGCGGTCCAGCGGGCCCTTCGGGGCGTCGACCGCCTTCAGGACGAACCAGAGGGCGAAGGTCAGGGTCACCACGATCCAGGCGAGCACCGCGTGCAGCTTGGCGACCGTCTCCCAGTCGATGTGGATGCGGTCGACCTCGCTGGAGTCGCCCGCGTGCGGCCCGGCCCCCGTCACCACCGTGCCGACCGCGATCAGCAGCACCGACGCGGCGACCAGGAACCACACCAGCTGCCGCACCGCCGCGCCGACCAGTGGCCGGGGCTCCGCGTCGCCCTCCCGGGTGCGCTGCCACATCACCGCGGCGACCGCGATGAGCGCCGAGGACAGCAGGAAGTGCGCCGCGACCGTGTACGGGTTGAGACCGACGAGGACCACGACGCCGCCGAGCACCGCGTTGCCCATGACCACCCAGAACTGCGCCCAGCCCAGCCGGGTGAGACCGCGCCGCCACGGCTTCTCGGAGCGCGCGGCGACGATCGCCCAGCCGACGGCCGCGCACAGCACGTACGTCAGCATGCGGTTGCCGAACTCGATGGCCCCGTGGACACCCATGGCCCGGGTGGTGGCCAGCGAATCGTCGGTGCAGGTCGGCCAGGTCGGGCAGCCGAGGCCCGAGCCGGTGAGCCGGACGGCGCCGCCGGTGACCACGATGACCACCGACATGACGAGCGCGGCGAGAGCCGCCCGCCGGACCGTCCGGGGATGCGGGGTCCAGTGCGCGGCGATGAAGGCGAGCGGGTTGCGCAGGGCCGGTACGGCGTCGGCTCGGGTCAGCTTGGGCACGGGGACCATCGTAGGCGCCCGCTTGTGCACACTTTCACGAGGGGTCCTCCGTCTTCACGTCCTCTGTGTTCACGCCCTCCGTCTTCTCGGGGACCCCACCGCCGATCACTCCCAGCGGAACAGCCGGCCCGCAAGCGCCAGCCCCGCGACCGCCCACACGGCGAGGACGCCGAGGTCGCCCCAGGGTGTTCCGGCCCCGTGCTGGAGCACGTCCCGCAGGCCGTCGGAGAGGGCGGTGACGGGCAGCAGTCCGAGCACGTCCTGGGCGCCGGCGGGGAACTTGTCCAGCGGCACGATCACCCCGCCGCCGACGAGCAGCAGCAGGAAGACCAGGTTGGCGGCGGCCAGGGTCGCCTCGGCCTTCAGCGTGCCCGCCATGAGCAGACCGAGCCCGGAGAAGGCGGCGGTGCCGAGGACGAGCAGCAGCACCACGGAGGCGGGGTCGCCGTGCGGGGACCAGCCGAGCGCGAGGGCGATCGCCGTCAGCAGGATCACCTGGAGGACCTCGGTGACCAGCACGGACGCGGTCTTGGCGGTCATCAGGCCCCAGCGAGGCAGCGGGGAGGAGGCGAGCCGCTTCAGGACGCCGTAGCGCCGTTCGAAGCCGGTCGCGATGGCCTGGCCGGTGAACGCGGTCGACATCACGGCGAGGGCGAGGATGCCGGGGGCGAGGAAGTCGACGGCCTCGCCGGAGCCGGTGTCGATGATGTCCACGGAGCTGAACAGGACGAGCAGCAGCGTGGGGATGACGACCGTGAGCAGCAGCTGTTCGCCGTTGCGCAGCAGCATCCTGGTCTCGAGCACGGCCTGCGCCGCGATCATCCGGGGGAGGGGCGCCGCACCGGGCCTGGGCGCGTAGGTACCTGCCGTGGTCATGCGCGCAGCTCCTTGCCGGTCAGTTCCAGGCTGTGTCTTCCCGGGGGGCGACCCCCGGACCCCCGGCCGGGGGTCGTGCTGAGCGGAGTCATGCGCGCAGCTCCTTGCCGGTCAGTTCAAGAAAGACGTCTTCGAGGGTGTGGCGTTCGACGGAGATGCGGTCCGGCATCACGCCGTGCTGGGCGCACCAGGAGGTGACCGTGGCGAGCAGTTGCGGGTCGACCTTGCCGACCACCCGGTAGGAGCCCGGCGTCAGCTCGGCGGCCGTGCAGTCGGCGGGCAGCGCCTTGAGCAGGGAGCCGACGTCGAGGCCGGGGCGGCCGCTGAAGCGCAGGGTGTTCTCGGCGCCGCCGCGGCACAGCTCCTCGGGCGAGCCGTGGGCGATCACCCGGCCGGCGTCGATGATCGCGACGTCGTCGGCGAGCTGCTCGGCCTCGTCCATGTAGTGGGTGGTGAGGATCACGGAGACGCCGTCGTCGCGCAGGTCCCGCACGAGGTCCCAGGTGGCGCGGCGGGCCTGGGGGTCGAGGCCGGCGGTGGGCTCGTCCAGGAAGACCAGTTCGGGGCGGCCCACGACGGCCATGGCGAGCGCGAGCCGCTGCTGCTGGCCGCCGGACAGCCGCCGGTAGGGGGTCCGGCCGCAGCCTTCGAGGCCGAGCCGCTCGACGAGGGCGTCCACGTCGAGCGGATGGGCGTGCAGCCCGGCCACGTGGCGCAGCATCTCGTCGGCCCGCGCACCGGAGTAGACGCCGCCGGACTGGAGCATCACCCCGATCCGGGGGCGCAGCCGTGCGGACTCTCTCACCGGGTCGAGGCCCAGGACACGCACCGTGCCGGTGTCCGGCTTCCGGTACCCCTCGCAGGTCTCGACCGTGGTCGTCTTGCCCGCCCCGTTGGGGCCGAGTACGGCGGTCACTCCCGCCTCGGCCACCAGATCCAGGCCGTTCACCGCGGTCTTCGTTCCGTACCGCTTCACCAGGGCATGGATCTGGACCACGGGCTCACTTCGCATGGGTCCAGAGTCTAGGGACGCTTCCGGGGGCTCAGACGGGCGGGTGCGCAAACTCCTCGTCGCCCGGCCGGTGCAGGGGCAGCCACCGCTGTGCGTAGGCCACCGCGTCCGCCACCGGGAACAGCCGGGCGTCGGCCGCGCCGACCCGGCCGCGCACGACGGGCCGGTCCCGCTCGAAGTCGTGGCCGAGCTCGTCGAACCGCGCGGAGCTGATGGCGACCTCGGTGACGGTCTCCCAGCCGCCGCCCGGCGCGGGCCGGCCGACGGGGACGCGGGGGGCCGGGACGCGGTACTCGGCGAGGTGGAAGCTGGTGCAGGAGTCGTAGCCCGCGCCGAGCAGCAGCACCCGGGCGCCGAGGCGTTCCAGCCGGGCCAGTGGGCTGTGCTCGCCGAGCCGGCAGTCGCGCGCGTGGCCGTCGGTGACGTCCGCCGCGCGCGGGCCGAGCGCGGCGAACGACGTCTGGGGGTGGGCGCTGCGGCGGGCGCCGGGCCAGGTCCGTACGGCCTCGGGGATCACGCCGACCCCGAGGGAGGGGGTGGTGCCGGGGTCGTAGGCGGGCATCGTGGCGCGGACGGTGTCCCACCAGGCGGCGGGCACCGGCGGGTTCCGCCAGAGCGCCGGGTCGGAGAGGTGGCCGGTCTGGGTGGGGACCACGAGGGTGCCGTCAGGGCCGAGGGCGTCGAGCAGTCCCCGGACGACCGCGACGGGGCCTCCGTTGACCCAGCCGAGGGCGCTGAGCGAGGAGTGCACGAGGAGGGTCTCGCCGGCTCGGACGCCGAGTCGGCACAGCTCGGACGCGAGGGTGTCGCGGGTGACGAGTGGGCCGGTCGGAGGGGGTGCGGGCATGGTCGGGAGTGTCCCGGACGGGCCCGCGCGGCGCCATCGAATAGGCGTCCGGACAATGCTCGGGAAGATCGTTTCCGCAGGTCGGTTTAGGTATGCCTAAGTGACGCAGGGCACCGTGGACCGTGATGAAGGCGGCTTGTCAGGCTCTGAGGAATTACGCAACAATGGCGTTGTGAAAAACGTCGACGAGGCTCGGGAGACCCCCATCGGGGCCCCGCAGGACGAGCTCGCGACCGGGGAGCGCTCGACGCGCAACCGGGTCGCGCGATCGATCCTGGACCACGGGCCGTCGACCGTCGCCGAACTCGCCGGCCGGCTGGGGCTCACCCAGGCCGCGGTCCGCCGCCACCTGGACGCCCTGACCGCCGACGACGTGGTGCAGGCGCGCGAGCAGCGGGTGTACGGGGCGCGGACGCGAGGCCGCCCCGCCAAGGTCTTCGCGCTCACCGACTGCGGCCGCGACGCCTTCGACCAGTCGTACGACAAGCTCGCCGCGGACGCGCTGAGCTGGATCGCCGAGCGGGAAGGGGGCCAGGAGGCGGTCGCCGCCTTCGCCCGTGCCCGCACCGCGGCCCAGGCGAGCGCCTACCGCAAGGCCGTCGAGAGGGTCAGCCCCGACAAGCGCGCCGAAGCACTGGCCAAGGCCCTGAGCCTCGACGGGTACGCTGCCACGGCGCGCAGCGCACCGGTCGGCGAACAGCTCTGCCAGCACCACTGCCCGGTCGCGCACGTCGCCGAGCAGTTCCCGCAGCTGTGCGAGGCGGAGACGGAGATCTTCGCCGAGCTGCTCGGAACGCACGTCCAGCGACTGGCGACCATCGCCCACGGCGACGGCGTCTGCACGACGTTCATCCCCAAGACATCCACTGACGCATCTGCAAGCACGGCCGGGAGGAACCCCGCATGACGCTCCCCACGGAGACTGCCCACCCCGAACTCGAGGGCCTGGGCAAGTACGAATACGGTTGGGCCGACTCCGACGCGGCCGGTGCAGCGGCGAAGCGCGGCCTGAACGAGGACGTCGTCCGCGACATCTCCGACAAGAAGTCCGAGCCGGAGTGGATGACGAAGCTGCGGCTCAAGGGCCTGAAGCTGTTCGAGAAGAAGCCCATGCCCAACTGGGGCTCGGACCTCTCGGGCATCGACTTCGACAACATCAAGTACTTCGTGCGCTCCACGGAGAAGCAGGCGGAGTCCTGGGAGGACCTGCCCGAGGACATCAGGAACACCTACGACAAGCTCGGCATCCCGGAGGCGGAGAAGCAGCGCCTCGTCGCGGGCGTCGCCGCGCAGTACGAGTCGGAGGTCGTCTACCACCAGATCCGCGAGGACCTGGAGGAGCAGGGCGTCATCTTCCTCGACACCGACACCGCCCTGAAGGAGCACCCGGAGCTCTTCAAGGAGTACTTCGGCACCGTCATCCCCGCCGGTGACAACAAGTTCGCCTCCCTGAACACCGCCGTGTGGTCGGGCGGCTCCTTCATCTACGTGCCGAAGGGCGTGCACGTCGAGATCCCGCTCCAGGCCTACTTCCGCATCAACACGGAGAACATGGGCCAGTTCGAGCGGACGCTGATCATCGTCGACGAGGACGCCTACGTCCACTACGTCGAGGGGTGTACGGCCCCGATCTACAAGTCGGACTCGCTGCACAGCGCCGTGGTCGAGATCATCGTGAAGAAGGGCGCCCGCTGCCGCTACACGACGATCCAGAACTGGTCGAACAACGTGTACAACCTGGTCACCAAGCGCGCCGTGGCCTACGAGGGCGCGACCATGGAGTGGATCGACGGCAACATCGGCTCCAAGGTGACGATGAAGTACCCGGCCGTCTACCTGATGGGCGAGCACGCCAAGGGCGAGACCCTCTCCATCGCCTTCGCGGGCGAGGGCCAGCACCAGGACGCCGGCTCCAAGATGGTCCACATGGCGCCGAACACCTCGTCCAACATCGTCTCCAAGTCGGTGGCGCGCGGCGGCGGCCGTACCTCGTACCGCGGCCTGGTCGAGATCGGCGAGGGCGCCGCGGGCTCCAAGTCCAACGTGCTCTGCGACGCGCTGCTGGTCGACACGATCTCCCGCTCCGACACGTACCCCTACGTGGACGTCCGCGAGGACGACGTGTCCATGGGCCACGAGGCGACCGTCTCCAAGGTCTCCGAGGACCAGCTCTTCTACCTGATGAGCCGCGGCCTCTCCGAGTTCGAGGCGATGGCGATGATCGTGCGCGGCTTCGTCGAGCCGATCGCCAAGGAGCTCCCCATGGAGTACGCGCTGGAACTCAACCGGCTGATCGAGCTGCAGATGGAGGGCGCGGTCGGCTGACCGCCCCTCCGGAAGCAGCAGCGGATTTCTGACGAAGGAAGAGAGCAGACCGACAGCCATGGCTGAGGCTCAAAACATCCCCGTGGGCTCCACCACCGCGGGCCAGATCGCGGTCGCCGCCGAGTCGACCGTCGCCACGCGCATGAGCGCGCCCCCCTCCTTCGACGTCGCGGACTTCCCCGTGCCGCACGGCCGCGAGGAGGAATGGCGGTTCACCCCGCTGGAGCGGCTGCGCGGACTGCACGACGGGACCGCCGTCGCGAGCGGCACCGGCGTCAAGGTCGCCGTCGACGCGCCCGAGGGCGTCGTCGTCGAGACCGTCGGCCGGGACGACGCGCGGCTCGGCAGGGCCGGTGTCCCCGTGGACCGCGTCGCCGCCCAGGCGTACTCGGCCTTCGAGCAGGCCGGCGTGGTCACCGTCCCCAAGGAGACGGTCCTCACGGAGCCCGTCCGCATCGCCGTGCACGGTGAGGGCGGGGTCGCCTACGGGCACCAGGTCATCGAGCTGGGGGCCTTCGCCGAGGCCGTCGTCGTCATCGACCACACCGGTGACGCCGTGCTCGCCGCCAACGTCGACTACATCCTGGGCGACGGCGCCAAGCTCACCGTCGTCTCCGTCCAGGACTGGGACGACAAGGCCGTGCACGTCGGCCAGCACAACGCGCTGATCGGCCGGGACGCCACCTTCAAGTCGTTCGTGGTCACCTTCGGCGGCGACGTCGTACGCCTGCACCCGCGCGTCGCCTACGCCGGCACCGGTGGCGAGGCCGAGCTGTTCGGCCTGTACTTCACCGACGCGGGTCAGCACCAGGAGCACCGCCTCCTGGTCGACCACAACACCCCGCACTGCAAGTCCAACGTCGCCTACAAGGGCGCGCTCCAGGGCGACGACGCGCACGCGGTGTGGATCGGCGACGTGCTCATCGAGGCCAAGGCCGAGGGCACGGACACGTACGAGATGAACCGCAACCTCGTCCTCACGGACGGCGCCCGGGTCGACTCGGTGCCGAACCTGGAGATCGAGACCGGCGAGATCGTCGGCGCCGGACACGCCTCCGCCACCGGCCGCTTCGACGACGAGCAGCTCTTCTACCTGATGGCCCGCGGCATCCCGGAGCACGAGGCCCGCCGCCTCGTCGTCCGCGGCTTCTTCGCCGAGCTGGTCCAGCAGATCGGTGTCGCCGACATCCAGGAACGTCTCATCGACAGGATCGAGCAGGAGCTGGAGGCCTCGGTCGCATGAGCGACGCATTCGTACGCGCCTGTGGGCTGAGCGAGCTGGTGGAGGACACCCCCACGCGGGTCGAACTCGACGGCACGCCCGTCTCGGTCGTGAAGACCGGGGGCGAGGTGTTCGCCATCAACGACATCTGTTCGCACGCGAACGTCTCGCTCTCCGAGGGCGAGGTGGAGGACTGCCAGATCGAGTGCTGGCTGCACGGCTCCAGCTTCGACCTGCGCACCGGCAAGCCGTCCGGCCTCCCCGCGACGCGCCCCGTCCCCGTATACCCCGTAAAGATCGAAGGGGACGACGTGCTCGTCTCCCTCACCCAGGAGTCCTGAGGCATCCATGGCAACGCTTGAAATCCGAGACCTGCACGTCACCGTCGAGGCCGACAACGCCACGAAGGAGATCCTCAAGGGCGTCGACCTCACCGTGAAGCAGGGCGAGACGCACGCCATCATGGGCCCCAACGGCTCCGGCAAGTCGACCCTCGCCTACTCCCTCGCGGGTCACCCCAAGTACACCGTCACCGGCGGCACCGTCCTGCTCGACGGCGAGGACGTCCTGGAGATGTCCGTCGACGAGCGCGCCCGCGCGGGCCTGTTCCTGGCGATGCAGTACCCGGTCGAGGTCCCCGGTGTGTCGGTCTCCAACTTCCTGCGCACCTCCGCCACCGCGATCCGCGGCGAGGCCCCCAAGCTGCGCACCTGGGTGAAGGAGGTCAAGGAGACCATGGAGAGTCTCCACATGGACCCCTCCTTCGCCGAGCGCAACGTCAACGAGGGCTTCTCCGGCGGTGAGAAGAAGCGCCACGAGATCCTCCAGCTCGAACTGCTCAAGCCGAAGGTCGCGATCCTCGACGAGACCGACTCCGGTCTCGACGTCGACGCCCTGCGCATCGTCTCCGAGGGCGTCAACCGCGTCCGCGAGACCGGCGAGGTCGGCACCCTGCTGATCACGCACTACACGCGCATTCTGCGCTACATCAAGCCCGACCACGTCCACGTCTTCGCCGGCGGCCGCATCGTCGAGTCCGGCGGCCCCGAGCTCGCGGACAAGCTGGAGAACGAGGGCTACGAGGCATATGTGAAGGGTGGCGCATCCGCGTGACACAGCTGCCGGGCCTCCTCGACACCGAGGCGATCCGCAAGGACTTCCCCGTCCTGGACCGACTGGTCCACGACGGCAGGAAGCTCGTGTACCTGGACAACGCGGCGACCACGCAGAAGCCGCGCCAGGTGCTGGACGTCCTCGGCGACTACTACGAGCGCCACAACGCCAACGTCCACCGCGGTGTGCATGTGCTCGCCGAGGAGGCCACGGCGCTGTACGAGGGCGCGCGCGACAAGGTCGCCGAGTTCATCAACGCCCCGAGCCGCGACGAGGTGATCTTCACCAAGAACGCCTCCGAGTCGCTCAACCTCGTGGCCAACATGCTCGGCTGGGCCGACGAGCCCTACCGGGTGGACCACGAGACCGAGATCGTCATCACGGAGATGGAGCACCACTCCAACATCGTGCCGTGGCAGCTGCTCTCGCAGCGCACCGGCGCGAAGCTGAAGTGGTTCGGCCTCACCGACGACGGGCGGCTCGACCTCTCCAACATCGACGAGATCATCACCGAGAAGACGAAGATCGTCTCCTTCGTGCTGGTGTCGAACATCCTCGGCACGGTCAACCCCGTCGAGGCGATCGTGCGCCGCGCCCAGGAGGTCGGCGCCCTGGTCTGCATCGACGCCTCGCAGGCCGCGCCGCACATGCCGCTGGACGTCCAGGCGCTCCAGGCCGACTTCGTCGCCTTCACCGGCCACAAGATGTGCGGCCCGACCGGCATCGGTGTGCTGTGGGGCCGGCAGGAGCTGCTGGAGGACCTGCCTCCGTTCCTCGGCGGCGGCGAGATGATCGAGACCGTGTCGATGCACTCGTCGACGTACGCCCCCGCCCCGCACAAGTTCGAGGCGGGCACCCCGCCGATCGCCCAGGCGGTCGGACTGGGTGCGGCGATCGACTACCTGAACTCGATCGGCATGGACCGGATCCTCGCCCACGAGCACGCGCTGACCGAGTACGCGGTGCGTCGGCTGACCGAGGTCCCCGGCCTCAGGATCATCGGCCCGTCCACGGCCGAGGACCGGGGCGCGGCGATCTCCTTCACGCTCGGTGACATCCACCCGCACGACGTGGGCCAGGTCCTCGACGAGCAGGGCATCGCGGTCCGGGTCGGCCACCACTGCGCCCGCCCCGTCTGCCTGCGCTACGGAATTCCTGCGACCACACGAGCGTCGTTCTATCTGTACTCCACGCCGGCCGAGATCGACGCACTGGTCGAGGGGCTGGAGCACGTACGGAACTTCTTCGGCTGAGGGGCGTGCTGACAAGGTGAAGCTGGACTCGATGTACCAGGAAGTCATCCTGGACCACTACAAGAACCCGCACGGGCGTGGTCTTCGGGATGGCGACGCCGAGGTGCACCACGTGAACCCGACGTGCGGCGACGAGATCACCCTTCGTGTGAAGTACGACGGAACGACCATCGAGGACGTGTCGTACGAGGGCCAGGGCTGCTCGATCAGCCAGGCCAGCGCGTCCGTCCTGAACGAACTGCTGGTCGGCAGGGAGGTCACCGACGCGCAGAAGATCCAGGAGACCTTCCTGGAGCTGATGCAGTCCAAGGGCCGTATCGAGCCCGACGACGCCATGGAGGACATCCTGGAGGACGCGGTCGCGTTCGCCGGTGTCTCCAAGTACCCGGCCCGGGTCAAGTGCGCCCTCCTCAGCTGGATGGCGTGGAAGGACGCGACGGCCCAGGCGCTGGGCGGAGCCGACGCCGAAAGGAAGACGGCATGAGCGACACCGTGGAGATGAAGCCGGTCTCGGAGGAGGAACTCCGTGAGGCCCTGATGGACGTCGTCGACCCCGAGCTGGGCATCGACGTCGTCAACCTCGGCCTCATCTACGGCATCCACATCGACGACTCGGCGAACATCGCCACCGTCGACATGACCCTCACGTCGGCGGCCTGCCCGCTGACGGACGTCATCGAGGACCAGGCCAGGTCCGCCACGGACGGACTGGTCAACGAACTCCGCATCAACTGGGTCTGGATGCCGCCGTGGGGCCCGGACAAGATCACGGACGACGGCCGCGAGCAGCTGCGCGCGCTCGGCTTCAACGTCTGAGTCCCGCTGTACGCGCTTGAAGCGGCGGCACCCCGATGAGTGTGCCGCCGCTTCGGCGTTCTGTCGGGGGACCGTTGGTAGGGGATCGTGGGGGTCCTCTCGTACCCCGTGGGGCGCGGGTTATGTACGCTCGTACACATGGGATACCTGTTGCTCGCCGGAGCCATAGCGGCCGAGGTGACCGCCACGACGGCGATGAAGTACAGCGAAGGCTTCAGCCGGCTGGGCCCCTCGCTGGTGACCGCGCTGGGGTACGTCGTCTCCTTCCTCCTCCTCGCCCAGACCCTCAAGACCGTGCAGATCGGCACGGCGTACGCGATCTGGTCCGGCGTGGGCACCGCGGCCATCGCCCTGCTCGGCCTGCTGCTGTTCGGCGAGGGACTGACGGCCACGAAGATCGCCGGGGTCGTGCTGATCGTCGGGGGAGTGGTGGTGCTCAACCTGGGCGGCGCGCACTGATGCCCCGGCGCTACGACCCCGAGCGGCGCCGGCGGATCATCGACGCGGCGATCCGGGTCGTCGGGGCGAAGGGCATCGCCGGACTGAGCCACCGCTCGGTCGCCGCCGAGGCGGACGTGCCGCTCGGCTCCACGACGTACCACTTCGCGACCCTCGACGACCTGCTGGTCGCCGCGCTGCGCCAGGCCAACGAGGGCTTCGCGACCATGCTGGCCGAGCGGCTGCCGAGGGACGGCGACGGCGACCTGGCCGCGGAGCTGGCACGGGTGATGGGGGAGTGGCTGGGGGGCGACCGGACGGGGGTGGAGCTGGAGTACGAGCTGTACCTGGCCGCCCTGCGACGCCCGGCCCTGCGCCCGGTCGCGGCGGAATGGGCCCAGCAGACGGCGGCTCACCTCACCCCCCGCACGGACCCCACGACGGCCCACGCCCTCCTCGCCCTCCTGGACGGCATCTGCCTCCAGGTACTGCTGACGGGGGCTCCGTACGACGAGGAATACGCCCGGGAAGTCTTGTCGCGGGTGATCCCGTTCGCCGAACAGACCGGAACTCGGGCGACGTGACGGCGACGGAGACGGAGACGCGGGGACGGCCGCGGGCCGGAACCGGGGAGGGTGACGGACAGTGGCGCTCTGCTTCGAACTCGTGGTGAACTTCGGCGACAACATCGAGGCCGCACGGGCCGCGGCGCTCACCCAACCGCGGCCACTCGTGCTCCGCGCGGGTGCCCATCGCATCCCTCTCCACCGACCGCTCCTGCACACGGCGGAGCCGCACATCGAGCTGTCGGTCATCCCGGTGGCCGTCGGCTTCGGCGTCGCTGTCGACGGCAGCCTGCCGCGATTTCGGCTCACCGCGACCGAGTTGACGGAACTGGCGCACCAGCTCTACGGGCTGCTGGCAAGGTTTCAGGGCTACGTCGCCGCCAAGGTGGGATGGGACCCGGAAGGCATTCTGGACCTCGACGATCTCAGGTCCGACTGGGCGGACGAACTCCGCGACGGCACCCTCCACGGCCTGGTCCTCTCCGAACAGCTGCACACCGAACTCGGCCTGGGCGCTGATTACGTCGAGTTCCGGCCGGGCTACCGATGGATCCCGTACCGCGGCGAGGAGCCAGGGAGCGTCGGTGTGAACTGACGGAATTCTGTTCCGGCAGCGGACCGGTTCACCGTGGCCGGCGGGACCTGCCGTTCAGAGTGCCTGCTTGATCCGTTAGCCACGGGGGTGGGCGGGTACCGGCTGGTCAAGGGCGTGTTCAGCGCGTGGATGACGTAGCGGGTCATGCGGCTGAGGTGCTTTCCGGAGCCGACGGTCATGGGGGGACGTATGGGCGAGCGACGGCTTCACGGATGTTCCGGAACGGTGGTGGGGCTTATTCTCGCGGTGCTCTCTGCCATGCTTCTCGGCAGAGCACTGAGCGCCTGCGACGCCGGCGTCAACAACGCGGCGAACAGCACCTTCCTTCTCATCCTCTTCATCCCGTCCCTCTGGGGCCTCCTGGTCCTGGGTTGGGTCGCCGTGGGCGTTCTCCTGGGGAAACAACCTCTCCTCCACGCCCTCACCCTCATGGCGGTACTCCTCGCCCTGTGCTGGTGCGCTGTCTCGCTCTTCTGGAACGGCCCCACGTACGACTGCCCCAGCGGCGTGCCTTCGTGGTGGCCGGGCCCCCTCCCGGCTCCCGGATTCTGAGCCGGAGACGGGGTCGGTGGGCGAACGCAAGGCGAGCGGGCGACGCCGGCCGAGTGCCGATGAGCCCGGCAGGAGGCGGAGTCCACGCCGACCATGCTCCAGTCGATCCGGCCCCCGGCATCTGCGTCCGCCTGGACGGCCCGCAAGATTTTTTCCCGTGTGCCGTCCGCTGACCACCTGCGATGACGGTCGTGAACCGTCTTCCGCTCCCTGAATCGGAACGACAGGTCCCGCCAGCCACGACAAACCTGTCCGCTGCCGCCGGACACGGCCTAGGCAGCCTGGTGCACTGGCTGAGACCGTTCCCACAGTTCCTCGGCGTGCTCGGCGAACCGGTCGAACATGCCGCCGTGCTTCACCCTGCGCAGATGCATCAACGGCGAGTCGTGGCCAACCACCCTCGCCAGATGCGGAGTCACCAAGGCTTGGTCGTCGAACCGGAACACCGAGAGCGACACATGGTTCACCGCGTCCTCGGGAGCGCTGTGACGGACTTCGAGCCCGCCCACGTCTCCGAGTTTCCCCAGTTCTTGAAGCGTCATGTGGATGCGCGTCGACACGGTCAAGGTCACGTCCTCGATGACCTCGCGTTGCCTGGTCACTTCGCCGTTCGGGTCCCCCAACAGGAAGCGGACTCGGCAACCGGCCTTCACTTTGCGCCTGAGCGTCTGGGAGAACGCCGGTACCAGCGTCCAGAAGAAGTAGTTGGTGTAGCCCGAAAGAAAAAGATCTTGTTCGGTGTCATCGATCAAGCTTGCCCACAAGGTCGAGGGCGCCGCCGACCGGTACGGGTAGCTCTGGACGATCTCCAGGTCGCCACCTGTTTTGACTCGGTCCCGTACAGCCTTGGGCCAGAGCATTTCTTCATCCACTCCCAACGCGCGGGCGGCGTCTTCTCTGTTCCGAGGGTGCGGTAACAGGTCTTCATCGGCCAACCACCGCTCCACCGTCTTGCCGGTCACTCCGATGCCGGCAGCCAACCGTCTGGGGGACTGGTTCGCTGCCTCCATAGCCGATCGTAGGGCGGTGTTCAAGGCTCCCCCTAGGGTCTTTTGGGCGTTCTTCAACGTACCGCCCGGACGTCCCAACTGACGTGGGCAAGGGGGAGATTCGTCCGTCTCGGGGACCGAGGCTGTA
The DNA here is from genome assembly GCF_040638185.1 of Streptomyces sp. NPDC026672. Lineage (NCBI taxonomy): Bacteria > Bacillati > Actinomycetota > Actinomycetes > Kitasatosporales > Streptomycetaceae > Streptomyces > Streptomyces sp. NPDC026672. The sequence continues at coordinate 69,165 of NZ_JBEZXS010000018.1, read as the reverse complement.
CAGGCGACCGCACGCGGGTGGGAGAGCGCCCCCGCCTCTCCCCGCACATGGTCCGCACAGCAAACCACCCGACCACATCCAGGGTGATCGGATGGGCCGACTGCCAGGAGTCGACAGCAGTGAACAGCACAGCCGGGCGGACACCCGCACAGGAACTTGGTCTAGGAGCCATGCGCAAGGCTGCACGGCATCTCATCAGGCCCGACGATGGGCCCGAAGCACTGCCATCGTCCGCGGCCGAGCTGGATCAGCTTGTGATCCGGATTCGCGCCCACTTGGGTGTGATCATGCCCGAGGTGCAGCGTCTGGCCGAAGGTTTCGGAGAGGAGACCATCCTTGGATACGGGGCGCTGGTCACTGTCGAGAGCGCCCGCGAGCGTCTTGAGGCCGACCCCGGGCCCGACCTGCTCAACCGAGTGATCCACGCTCGGCGACTGGCCCGCTCGCTTCAGTCGCTGTGCCGCTACTGGGAAGTACTCGCCCGGTGAACCGCATCCGGGTGTACGCGCGATGCCAGGGCTGTGGCAGGGACATCACCGACCCCGACGAGGTCTTCCGCATCGCGTGGGAGGACGGTGGCAGCGGGACCGGCTGGCCGATCCATGTGCACCGGCACCACGTCACCCATCCGTCGGATCCCGTTGCCGAGCGCCCCATGATGCGCCTTTGGATCTCCAACTGGAAGCGATCAGCGCGGGCCCGACAGGAAGCCGCGGCTGAGGCGGACCGCGCTCAACCCCCACTCGCATAGATTCGACCGCCGGGGCTCCTTGCGCCACGTCCCACGAGGTCTCGCGCAGCTCTCCCGGAATGAGAAACTACGCCTATGACCGACACGACTGCTGCTCGTACCACCGGCGCCGTTGCCGCCGGCCTCGCCACCGTCGCCGCCGACGGCACCGTTCTCGACACCTGGTACCCCGCCCCCGAACTCGCCGCGGAGCCCGGTCCGTCCGGTACCGAGTCGCTGTCGGCCGACCAGGCGGTGGAGCTGCTCGGCGAGAGCGCCGCACGCGCCATCGGCCCCGACACGCGGCGCGACGTCGAGGTGATCGCGGTCCGCACGGTCATCGCGTCCCTGGACGACAAGCCGATCGACGCGCACGACGTCTATCTGCGGCTGCACCTGCTCTCCCACCGGCTGGTCAAGCCGCACGGCCAGAGCCTGGACGGCATGTTCGGCTTCCTCGCCAACGTCGCGTGGACCTCGCTCGGCCCGGTGGCGGTCGACGCGATCGAGACGGTGCGTCTGAACGCCCGTGCCGAGGGGCTGCACCTCCAGGTGACGTCCGTCGACAAGTTCCCGCGGATGACGGACTACGTCGTGCCCAAGGGCGTGCGCATCGCCGACGCCGACCGGGTGCGGCTGGGCGCGCACCTCGCCGAGGGCACCACGGTCATGCACGAGGGCTTCGTGAACTTCAACGCGGGCACGCTCGGCACGTCCATGGTCGAGGGCCGCATCTCCGCGGGCGTGGTCGTCGGCAACGGCTCGGACATCGGCGGCGGCGCGTCCACGATGGGCACGCTGTCCGGCGGCGGCAACGTGATCATCTCCATCGGCGAGCGCTGCCTGATCGGCGCCGAGGCGGGCGTCGGCATCGCGCTGGGCGACGAGTGCGTGGTGGAGGCGGGCCTGTACGTCACCGCCGGCACCCGCGTCACGATGCCCGACGGTCAGATCGTCAAGGCGCGCGACCTGAGCGGCGCGTCCAACATCCTCTTCCGCCGCAACTCGATCACCGGCACGGTGGAGGCCCGCCCCAACAACGCGGTCTGGGCAGGCCTGAACGACATCCTCCACAGCCACAACTGATCATCGGCGGCCGTGCAGGTGGCCGCCCTCGTGGGCATCGAGCGCCCTCCCTCGCAGCTTCAGGCTTGCTGGGGGAGGGCGCTCGGCATTGTCGGACAGGGGCGCCCGATGCCGCCCGCACGCCCGGCGAGGTCCAGCAACCGCCGGATTACGCACTGTTGCCGTATGTGCACCCGCGATAACCTGCAAGGTGTCTGTGCGGCACAACCAGCAGCATACGAAGGGCACGAGGGGGACCGTGGAGCGGCGCGACATGCGAGGGCACTACGAGGGCCTGGCAGCCGAGTACGACGAGCACTGGGTCTATGGTCCGGACTACGTTCCCTGGATGGCCGGCCGGATCATCGAAGCGCTACAGCTCGTCCCCACCGACCGGATCGCCGACATCGGATCCGGGACGGGTCTGTTCGCCCGTGAGGTCGCCGAGCAACTGCGGCCACGTGATCCGATTCTGTGTGTCGACCCCTCCGAGGCGATGCTCCAGCAGTTGAGCGCGTCGTCGTCGGTCGGCCTGACGCCCGTCGTGGCTTCCGCCGAGAGCATCGCCGAAGGGCGTATCAATCTGCCGTACGAACAGTTCGACGCGATCTGGCTGAAGGAGTCGGTGCACCACGTGGCCGATCCGGCGCTCACGCTCCGTGGTCTGGCCGACCGCCTGTCCCCCGGAGGACGGTTGCTGGTGGTCATGCTTCCGGCCAGCATTCAGTACCCCCTCTTCAAAGCTGCCCTCGCCCGTTTCGAGGAGCTGCAGCCGGATCCGAGTCTCATCGAGGGACATCTGCGAGCCGCTGGGCTGAAGGCCAGTCTCAGCTACGTCGAGCACGAGCTGCGCATAGATCGGGAAAAGTACCTCGGTATGGTGCGTGCCCGTTACATGTCCCTGCTTTCCACCTTCAACGACAGCGAGATCGAAAAGGGCTTGGAAGAGATGAGAGTCGCTCATCCCGAACCCGAGCTGGTGTTTCCCGACCGGTTCGCGTTCGTTCTCGGCCGGCACCCCGGGGAGGGCACGTGAGCACCGTGGTCGACGAACGGCTGCGGCGCCTGCGGGGTGAGCTCGACGACCACTCGCGGATCGCCGATCGACTGGGACTCGATCTGGAGCGGCCGTTACGGTCCCTCAACGACGGTTACCCCGAGAATGCCGTCGCCCTGATCGGGAAATTGACCGAGAAACTGCTCAAGGAGCTGTGGCGCCACCACGGTATCGAGGGCGATCCGTCCACGAAGGCACTGAACGACCTCGTCAAGCGCTGCCGACCGTACATTCGTAGCAACACGGTCCTGGACGCACTTGAGGACATCCGGCGTCTTCGTAACCGGTCCACGCACGACGGATACGACATCAGTGACGAGGACGGGCTATTGGCGGTCCGCAGACTCGTCGACGTTCTGGTCTGGTTCACCGACACCGGGAGCGCAGCGCTTCTCGGCGGTGAGCCCGACATGGCGCCAGAGGTGGCGCGTCGCTGCGAGTTCCTTGCCGGTCTGTACGTCACCCTCGGCTACCGGCAGGCCAAGCGGTTCGTCCTGAGCCCGGACACCGTGTACCAGCTGTTCTGCCGTGAGTCCGGGATGCGGCTGGAGTACGTGGAACTGATGCTCTCCCGCGATGCGGACGACCTCAGTACCGTCCTGGCCTCAAGCGGTGGTGAGCTCCTGCGGACCCGGCTGCCCAAACTCACTCGGTTCGTGGTTCTGGACGATGACGGAAGCGCAGCGCCGCCCGGCGCACTCCATCAGATGCTGGGTCTGGACTTCCGTATCGTTCGATACGACGGTTTCGTCGATACCATCGTCAATCTTGAGGCCCACCTCGCCGATGTCGCCTCCGCCGATGACCTGGGGGAGCAGCGAACCGCTGTCGCCGCCGCGGCGCTGACCACCGACCCGCGTACGGGCGAGCCGACGGTGGAACAGTCCGGCGACGCGGCAGAGTTGCTGACTCGTCTCGCGCGCGGCAGCGCGAATGTCCTGGTAACAGGTCGCCCGGGGAGCGGCAAGAGCACACTGCTGCGCTCGTTGGCCGCTGACCCGGAGATCCGCCGCTTCCGGTTCTACTTCGACCTCGGTCTCAAACCGAAGGACGAACCGTTTTCCGAGTACGCGGTGCGCATTCTCGCACCGACCATGACGTCGGAGCGCTCACGTGCCTATGACCTCTTCCTCTACCTCATCCGCTCCGGGACGGCGCTGTGCGTCCTCGATGCAGTAGACGAGGGAGTCGAGGAAGCGAGTCCCGCCGGGTTCCTGCGACTCTTCACCGATCTCGCGGCCGTCCTGTCGGCCGAATCCGCGGTGGTCATGAGCTCACGGGTGTCCTTCCTCGCAGACTCACCCCAAGTGCGGCAGCTGTTGGACAGCGGGGCCGGCCGCTCCGAGCAGCTGGTCGAGCAGATGTACGCCAACGGTGTCGACCCCTCCCGTGTCCCTCACTTCCATGTCGTACGGCTGGCCGAGCCCGAGGCAACTCCTCTGGAAACCCGCCTGACCACGGCGCTCGGCCTTCCGGCGGGACAGCGTCTCGCGGACATCCTCGGCGCTCACCTCACGCAAACCCTGGCCGAGCGTGGGCAGCCCGAGCTGGAACAGCGGCTGCCTTCCGTGTTCGGACACGCTTTCCTCACCGATCGGACCGTGTTCTCACTCCTTGACCTGCACCGGCAGTTGGGGGCAAGTGCCTTCCTCGACGGGCGCCTCGATCGCGACGCCTGTGTCCTCGCTTCCGTACTGCGGTCGGCCGGACCCGATCACGTCGCCTTCGTGCACACGGCTTACCAAGAGCTGCTGGCCGCCAGGTTTCTGTCCGAACCGGCGAACCGGGAACTGGCGGCAAACCTCCCCGGCGGTGCCTTCCTCACCGAGCAGGTGCGCGCATTCCTCGCCGGAATACCCGGCAGTCCGGCGAGCGACGACTGCGTGCTGCCCGCCGGTGCATACCTCGTTGGCCCGACCGAACGGCTGTTGGTCCGTCGCGTCGAGCGTCCCGTGCATTTCGATCGCCATGCCGTGACCGTCGCGCGCTACCGCCGTTTCCTCGACGCCCTCGACGCGGACGGCACCTCCCAGTGGGACCACCCCGACCAGCCTTCCGGCATCACACATCGGCCTTGGACGGATCGGTTGCGGCTGCCCGACTACTATGAGAATCCGCGCTACGACTCCTACCCCGCGATCTGCGTCAACTGGTGGAGCGCGTACGCCTTCGCCGCGTTCGAAGGCAAACGTCTACCCACCTCCCTCGAATGGGAGGCCGCCGCGCGGGGTGTCGACGGACGGCTCTTCCCCTGGGGCGACAATCCCGACAGCACCCGTGTCAACTGCGCCGACACGTGGGTCGGCCGACCTGTCGTGACGTATCAAGCCTGGTATCGGGACTTCGCGGGCGACGCCGCGCGCCGTGCCGGGGTGACTTCCGTCCATGAACGACCGGACAACCGCTCCCCCTATGGCCTGCTCGACATGGTGGGCAATTGCTGGGAGTGGACTTCCACCAGCCTGGACGACCCCGGCGAGGCCGTCATCTGTGGCGGTAGCTACGACAACCCCATACGTGCAGTACAGACAAGCACCAAAGGCATCTATCGGAAGCGCGGCGGAAGCAACGCGGTCGGCTTCCGTTGTGTGCAGGACATCGACACGTCCAGGCCAGAGGAGACGAGAGCATGACCGGCGGTGGGCCGCGTCACGGACGTATCGTTGACCGGCGCCCCAGTGGGGGAGGGGCCAGCGGTGCGCTCGGCTCGTACATCGTCCGGGACGACGAGGACGAGCGGTACTACAGCTTCGACTATCGGCAGATCGTGACCGAGGGGTTTCGGACCATCCGCACGGGCGAACGCGTCCGCTTTCACGTCAGCGCGGAAAGCCCTGACCGGGCCGAGTTCGTCATTCGCCTCAACCAACCCGACCCGGCCGAGTACTACGGGTGACAGCCAACCGAATTCCGCTGCTCAACGAGGTCACAGGAACGCGCCAGGAACTGACAGTCGTCCTGCCCGTGCGGCTGCTACGCGTTCCCGGCTGGCCCGAAGGCCCCTTTCCCTTCGAACTGGGCAGTCGTCGCACCGATACCGAGACTCGGTCCACCTACTTCGCCCCCGCCTCCGCCCGCGCGTTGTACGGCGCGCCTGGACGGCCACGCCGCTGGCACCTGCCGCTGGACGACAAGCACAACGGTCTGCATCTGCTCGGCATGGAGCTTCTCCGCGCGGCCACCGCTCGCAACCCCGAACACGCCCTCGCCGTCCTGCACTTCAGTGTGGAAAGACCGCTGCTGCCGGTGTTGCGGGCACTGGCCAGGCGGCGACCCGCCACCATCGAGGAACCGCTCACCGGCCCATTCGACCCGGCCCGGCTTCTCGACGGCATCGCCGATGTCCGCGCCCCCGCCACACCGTTCGCGACCGCCCGTCCCTACACGGTCGCCTTCATGAGCCCGAAGGAGCAGCATTCCCCCGCCCTCCGCACCGGGGCGGAAGGGGCATTGCCCGCCACCGCGGACCGCTGGCTGTGGCAACTGGCGTCATGCTCCACATCCGAGGACTTCCCACTGCCTCCTGAGACTGTCCACGACCAACTCAAGGACACGGTGCGGATCTCGGCGGACTGGAGCGCGCTGGTACTGCGTCAAGGTGCCGCCTTTCTCGGACACCGGACCGACACCGGTGCGGGCGACTTCTTCGAGTTCGGCGCGCTGCACTCCCGTACCGTCTACCTCGACGCTCTGCTCCTCGGTTCACTGCAGCGCGACCACATCGACGAGCTCACCGACGAACTCTCCGATGTGTTCAACTCCTCTCGGCTCGCCCGTCGTGTCGCCACGCTGGAGAAGAACATCGCCGTCTTCCGCAGCACCTACTGGCGACAGCACCTCACCGCGCACGGCGCGGCGAACGATCTCCTGCTCGCTTTCCAGAACCAGCACCGACTGCCCACACGTTTTGACGAGATCCTCGCTGAAGCAGCCGATTACAGCAGGCTCGTGCAGACGCAGGAAAGCCAGCAGATCAGCGGGGCCCTGGGCGTCCTCACCATCCTCGGCCTGCCCCTCGGCACGGCGCTTGGCGTCCTCCAGGTTCTCGACGACCACTCCGTGGCGCACCTGATCATCTCGCTCGCGCTGTCGGTCGCCGCCACCGCGGCAGTCCTGACGACACGGTACGGGCGCCTGGTCCTCTCATCGCTGAGAGGCGGGGGCGGCAAGGCATGACCAGACGTGTTCTCAGCCGCCTGGTAGTTCGGCTTCGGGTGGAATCGATCAGCCGGACAGGAGGGCGTCGTATGTTGCCAGCAGTTCCTCGGACGTCTCCCGGTCGGCCGGGAGCAAGGGGGCTCGGACGGGGCCCGCGGGGTGGCCCAGCAGGCCGAGCAGGGACTTCGCCGTGACCGTGCCGGGCAGGCCCGCGGCCGTCATCGCCTCGATCAGCGGGGTGAGGCGGTGCTGGAGGCGGGTCGCCGCGGCCGTGTCGCCCGCCTCGAACTCCGCCAGGACGTCCGCGACATGGCGCGGGACGACGTTGGCGACCGTGCTGACACAGCCCGTCGCGCCCACCGCGCGCAGCGCGAGGACGTGTTCGTCGCAGCCCGCGTAGTACGCCAACTCCGTGCGCGCCAGCACCTTCTGGGTGCCGAGGAAGTCGTAGGAGCAGTCCTTCACCGCCACGATCCGCGGGTGTTCCGCCAACCGGACCAGGGTGTCGGGGGCGATGCGCGTCCCGGTGCGGCCGGGGATGTCGTACAGCATCACCGGCAGCCCGCTCGCGTCCGCCACCGCGCGGAAGTGGGCCTCCACGGCGTCCTGCGGGGGCCTGCTGTAGTACGGCGTCACCACCAACACCCCGTCGGCTCCCGCCTGTTCGGCCGCCGACGCGAGTTCGGCCGTGTGCCGGGTGTCCGCGGTTCCGATGCCCGTGACGAGCGGCACCCCCTCGCCCACGGCCGCGCGGACCGCCCGTACCAGGTCGGCCTTCTCCGCGTCCGTGGTCGTCGGGGACTCACCCGTCGTCCCGTTCAGCACCAGCCCGTCGCAGCCCTCCGCCACCAACCGCGCCGCCAGTGCGCCGGCTCCGTCCAGGTCGAGGGCGCCCGACCCGGTGAAGGGCGTGATCATCGCGCAGAGCGTCCGGCCGAAGGGCACCCCGGGAGGGAGAGAGGCCGAGTGAGGGGTTGCGGACGGGGTCGGGGCAGGGGGCGGAGTCCGAGGTCGGGTCGGGGGTGTCATGGGTGCAGTCTTCGTCCACTTGTCATCTCATTCCACCGAATTACCGGCCGTGGTGGACACCGGGCCACCGGGACACCGGGCGACTGGGACACCGGGCCACCGGGCGACTGGGCCACCGGGTGACTGGTGAGTGGGCGGCTGGGCTACTGGGCCGCCACTGGGCTACTGGGCCACTGGGACTCCGGGACACCGGGACTCCGGCCCCCCCCCGGACCCCCGGGCTCCCCCCACCGAACGCTCCGTTCTCCTGGACAAAAAAAGTTTTCGGTGAGAGTGTGGAGTCATGCTGGACGTGACCGTGATCGAGGACCCCGAGGCCGCCGCCGTGTCGCTGGACCCCATACGGGCCCGGCTGCTCGCCGAGCTGGCCGGCGAACCCGCGTCGGCCGCCATGCTCGCCGGCCGGGTGGGGCTGCCCCGGCAGAAGGTGAACTACCACCTCAAGGCCCTGGAGCGGCACGGCCTGGTCGAGCTGGCGGGAGAGCGCCGCAAGGGCAACGTCACCGAGCGGCTGATGCGCGCGACCGCCGCGTCGTACGTCATCTCGCCCCTCGCGCTCGCCGCCGTGCAGCCCGACCCGGACCGCTTCCGGGACCAGCTCTCCGCCCGCTGGCTGCTCGCGCTCGGCGCCCGGCTCGTCCGGGACGTCGGCACTCTGATCACCGGCGCCGCGAAGGCCCGCAAGCGGCTCGCGACGTACGCGCTGGACGGCGAGGTCCGCTTCGCCTCCGCCGCCGACCGCGCCGCCTTCGTCCAGGAGCTGACCGCGGGCGTGAGCGCGCTGATCGGCAAGTACGACACCCCCGACGCGGAGCAGGGCCGCGACCACCGCATCGTCGTCGCCTTCCACCCCACGGTCAGGGAACCCCGGCCCGTCGAACGCGACACCCCGTCAGACTGAGCAGGAGCACGTGATGCCCAAGGAATTCGAGATCGCCCGTGAGTTCGAGGTCGACGCCACCCCCGAGCAGGTGTGGGAGGCGGTCACCAGCGGCACGGGCGGATATCTGTGGCCCATGGAGCCGTCCGAGCCGCGCGTGGGCGGCCGGGGGCCCTTCGGGTCCGTCGTCACCGCCTGGGACCCGCCGCACCGGTACACCAACCGCGTCGAGGACGTCGAGGGAATCGCCGAGCAGACCCTCAACCAGCTCGATTACGAAGTCGAGCCCCGCGACGACGGCCGCCGCGCGTGGGTGCGCTACGTGCACAGCGGCATCTTCGTCGACGACTGGGACAACCAGTACGACGGAGCCGCCAAGCACACCGACTTCTACCTGCACACCCTGCGCGAGTACCTCGTCCACTTCGCGCCCCGCGCGGTCGCCTTCACCACCTTCGACGGGCCCGAGGCGTCCAAGGCCCCCGGTTCCTTCTCCGCCGTCGGCCGCGCGCTCGGCCTCGCGGACGACACCGCCGCCGGCACACGGGTCCGGGCGAACGGGCCCGGCGGCCGCCCGGTCGACGCGGTGCTCGACTACCGTGACCCGTACTTCATCGGGCTGCGCACCGACGACGCCCTCGTCCGCTTCTTCGGCCGCGACCACTGGGGCGCCCCGGTCGGCATCTCCGTGCACGACTTCGCCCCGGACGCCGACGCCAAGGCGGACGAGACCGCCTGGCAGGGCTGGCTGAACGGGGTCTTCGCACGGCCCTGAGAAGGTTTCGGCCATGTACGGGGACCGGCGGGGAGATGAACCGGGCGGCATGCGGCCAAATCCGTCTAGGCTGAGCGGCTGAGTCCTTTCCAGGTCCGAGGAGAACCAGGCGATGTCAGACAGCTCCCCCCTGCCGCCCGTACGGCTGCGCCCCGAAGCCGAGCTGGCCCGTGCGGCGCTGTCCACGCCACTGCTCTCCCGTGCCGCCCGCCTCGCCCGCTGGGCGGGGCCCGCGACCCGGGTCGACGCGGGGGGCGGACTGGTCGACGAGCAGCTGCCGGACGCGGTCGGCGTCCTCGGGCTGACCGGGGACGACGCCGCCGCGTACGCCAGTGAGGCATGGCGGGTCGCCGTCGACACCGGCCTCGTCGAGATCGTCGACGAGGAGGCCGGGACCGTCGCGGCGGGGGAGGAGCTGGCCCTGCTCACCGGCGGCTCCCCGCACGACGTGCTCGCGGTCTGGCTGGCCGCGCTGGAGACCGTGGTGGCCGACGCGAGCGTGCCCGACCTGGACGGGCTCATGGACGCCATGGACGAGGGCGGCGTGGTCGATTTCTCGTCACTCGACTGGGATCCGGAGGCGGAGGCCGAGTTCCTCGACGGGGTCCTCGGCAACCTCTATCTGCTCACCGCCAAGGACGAGGGCCCCGGCGACGGACCGGTGCCGCTGCCGGCGCTCGCCGCGTCGATGATCGTGCCCAGCGACATGGAGGAGCCCACCAACGACGTCCTGGAGCAGGTCTCCGACGCGATGATGCGGCTCGACGACCAGTTCCGGCTGTTCGAACCCGTGGGGCTCGTGGAGTACCGGCCCGTGGACGAGGCGCTGATGGCCGACGGCGACGAGGAGCCGGCGGCGCCGGTCGACGAGACGGACGTCGCCCGCTACGGGATGGTGCGGCTCACCCCGCTCGGTGTCTACGGGCTGCGGGCGCGGCTGCTGGAGGCCGGGTTCGACGCCCCCGCGGTGGGCGAGCTGGCCGACAAGGGCGCGGACGTGCTGCTCGACGGGACGTCCGCCTTCCCGCCGGCCGCCGCGCAGGCCGAGACCGAGCAGTGGCTGGCGCGGCGCGAGGGCCTGGCCGCGGCGCGGGAGCTGCTGGCGGCGGCGCGCGGCGGCGACGCCGGGGCCCCGCTGCGGCGGCTGCGCTGCCAGCAGGCGCTGTCGCTGGTCGGGACGGAGGCCGAGCCCGCGCTCCGGGAGGTCCTGGACGACCCCGAGCTGGGCGGGCTGGCCCGGGTCTGGCTCAGCGAGCGCGGCGCCTCCGGGGTGCCGGCGCCCTCGCAGGACCTGGTGTTCTGGCTGACCATCGACACCCTGGCCGCGCAGCTCGCCGCCGAGGGCAACTCGGAGGAGCTCCGGGCGCTCGTCGAGGGACTCGCGGCCCAGCACAGCGGCTTCTTCACGGCGGTGTGGCGGGTCGAGCACCCGGCGACGGCGGACGTCCTGGAGGCGATGGGCCGTCTGCACCCCGACAAGAGGGTCGCCAAGGAGGCACGGAAGGCCGCCTTCAAGGCCCGCTCCCAGCAACCGGGGTGACCTGCCGCGACGGCTCACTTCGGGGCGGTCACAGCGCCGGACCCTTTGCCTCCGCCCGGGAGCGGCTTGGGGAGGCGGTGGGGTGGGGCATACGGATTCATGGAAGCGGGTCCGGTGAAGTCGCCCGGTGTTCAACTGGAGTTCAGGGGCGGGCGGGAACGTTTCGCCCGAACCGACGTCAGCCACCCTCCACGGCACTCCCAGTCACAGGAGACACCATGTCGCTCACCCGCAGGGACTTCGCCACAAAATCCGCGATCACCGGTGCCGGTGTCGCGCTGGCGGGCAGTGTCGGCGCCCTCGCCACGGCTCCCAACGCCCTCGCGTCCACGGAGACCGAGCACCTGGGCGAGGAGTCGGAGGACTCGCGCCACCACCACGGCGGGGTCGGCTACGGGCCGCTGCTCCCCGACCCGAAGGGCCTGCTCGCGCTGCCGGCCGGCTTCAAGTACCGCGTCATCACGTACAGCGGCAGGACCAAGCTGGAGTCGGGCGAGTTCACCCCGTCCAACCACGACGGCACGTCGACCTTCGACGGCCCCCGCGGTGCCACGCTCCTCGTCAACAACCACGAGCTGTCCGGCCCCCGCGCCAACTGGACGCACCCGGTGCCGCTCGTCGAGGGCCTCGTCTACGACCCCGCGGCCTCCGGCGGCTGCACGGTCGTCGAGGTGCGCCGCGACCACGTCGCCGAGTGGGTCGGCATCGCCGGCACCGCCACCAACTGCGCGGGCGGCAACACCCCTTGGGGCACCTGGCTCACCTGCGAGGAGACCGAGGACAAGGCCGGCCAGAACGGCATGACCAAGGACCACGGCTACGTCTTCGAGGTCGACCCCGAGGACCGCCGGGCCAACCGCGACCCCAAGCCGATCAAGGCGCTGGGCCGGTACGCCCACGAGGCCGTCGTCGTCGACCCCAAGCGCGGTCACCTGTACCTCACCGAGGACGCCTCCGGCCCCAACGGCCTCTTCTACCGCTGGACCCCGCCGGAGCACTTCCACCACGGCCGGGGCAAGCTGCGCGCCCTCGCCGCCGACGCGGGCCGCTTCCAGGCGTTCAAGTGCTTCGACTCCGGCGGCCGGTTCGTCGACGACCTCTCCCGCGCCACGAAGATCGGCACGGTCTACGGCGTGGACTGGGTCGACGTCCCGGACCGCGACGCGAAGACCACCTCCGTGCGCAAGCAGTTCACCGACGGCCAGGTCACCCGCGCCCGCAAGCTGGAGGGCATGTGGTGGGGCGACGGCGGCACCTACATCGTCTCCTCCTACGCCCGTGCGGAGAGCCCCCTCCAGCACGACGGTCAGGTCTGGTTCTACGACCCCAAGCGCCGCACCCTGACGCTCAAGGTCCTCATCGGCGTGAACCCGGACCCGTCCAAGGACGGCAACTTCGACGGCCCGGACAACATCACCGTCTCCCCGTACGGCGGTCTGGTCATCGCCGAGGACGGCGAGGGCGTGCAGCACCTGTTCGGCGCCACCGACAGCGGCCGCACCTACCCGATCGCCCGCAACGAGCTGAACATCGGCACCGCGGAGGAGCCGGAGTACAGCGAGTTCACCGGCGTCACCTTCTCGCCCGACGGCAAGACCCTGTACGCCAACATCCAGACCCCCGGCATCATGCTGGCCATCACCGGCCCCTGGAAGCGCCAGAAGCGGTAACGGCGGCCCGCGCCGACGAACGAACGGCCCGTGCCTCCACCGGGGGCACGGGCCGCACTCTTGCCCGCCGCATGAATTGACATCTAACATTTCAGTTCATGGAGGCCCTTCGACCCGTGCGCCGCACCCTGCTCAGGGACCGCGCCTACGCATCCATCCGGGACGCCATCGTCGCCGGGGAGATCGAGCCCGGCGCGGTGGTGCGCGACGCCGAGCTGGCCGAGCGGCTGGGGCTGTCCCGGGCGCCGGTGCGCGAGGCGTTCGCACGGCTCGTGGACGAGGGTCTGCTGGAGAGCAAGCCGCAGAGCTACACCCGGGTGACCCCGGTCGTCGCCGCCGACGTACGGGACGCCGCCGCGGTGGTCGGCGCCCTGCACGAACTGGTCGCCCGGATCGCCGTGCCCCTGCTGGCGGTCGCGGACCTCGACGAGATGCGCGGCGCCAACGCCCGCTTCGCGACGGCCGTCGGGGCCGGGGACGTGGACGGGGCGCTGCACGCCGACGACGCGTTCCACGACGTCCTGGTCCGGGTGAGCGGCAATCAGGCGGCCGCCGCCACCGTCGCCCGCTACACCCCCCTCATCCGCAGACTGGAGCGCCGGCGCTTCGGCGAGGGCGGCAACTGCCGCTCCGCCGGGCTGCACGAGCGGCTGATCGAGGCGTGCGCGCGCGGCGACGCCGAGGCGGCGGTCCGCGTCACCGCGGAGATCTGGCGCACCCTCGTCGACCTGGCCGACCCCGACTGATCAAGGAGGCCCCGTGTCCCTCGACTCGTACGACCGTTGCCCGCTGCTGTTCGGTCCCTCGCCCGTGCACCCCCTGGAGGGGCTGACGCGACACCTCGGCGGGGCCGAGCTGTGGGCCAAGCGGGAGGACTGCAACTCAGGCATCGGCTTCGGCGGGAACAAGACCCGCAAGCTGGAGTACCTGGTGGCCGACGCGCTCGCGCGGGGCTGCGACACCCTCGTCTCCATCGGCGGGGTGCAGTCCAACCACACCCGGCAGGTCGCCGCCGTCGCCGCCCGCGCCGGTCTCAAGTGCGTGCTGGTGCAGGAGAGTTGGGTGGAGTGGCCGGACGCCGTCTACGACAAGGTCGGCAACATCCTGATCAGCAGGCTCGCCGGGGCCGACGTACGGCTGGTGCGGGCCGGGTTCGGGATCGGGTTCAAGGAGAGCTGGGAGCGGGCGCTGAAGGAGGTCGAGGAATCCGGCGGCAGGCCCTACGCCATCCCGGCCGGGGCCTCCGACCATCCGCTCGGCGGGCTGGGGTTCGCGCGGTGGGCCTACGAGGTCGTGGAGCAGGAGCGCGACCTGGACGTCTTCTTCGACACCGTGGTGGTGTGCTCGGTGACCGGGTCGACGCAGGCCGGCATGGTCGCCGGGTTCCGCGCGCTGGAGGAGGCGGGCGGGCGCCCGCGGCGGATCGTCGGCATCGACGCCTCCGCCGCGCCGACCGCGACCCGGCGGCAGATCGCCCGGATCGCCCGGGACACCGGCCGGCTGATCGGCGTACGACGGGAGATCACCGAGGCGGACGTCGAACTGGACGAGCGCTACCACGCGGGCACGTACGGCATCCCCGACGAGGCCACGCTGGAGGCGATGCGGCTGGCCGCGCGGACCGAGGGCATGATCACCGACCCCGTCTACGAGGGGAAGTCGATGGCCGGGCTGATCGACCTCGTCGCGCGTGACGAGATCGACCGGGACTCCACCGTCCTGTACGCCCACCTCGGCGGCCAGCCCGCACTGAACGCCTACAGCGCCCTGTTCTAGGGGCCCGGCGGGTCACCGGGCCGTGTGTGCCGGGCCGGCACGGGCCGGGCGCCCCCGCGGGCCGGGGGCGCCCGTGACGCCGTGGCGGTGTCACAGCGCGGCGGCGGCCGGCTTCACCATGTTGCGGACCGTGCGCGCCTTGACGAAGTCGCCCATCGCCGTCATCTCCCACTCGCCGGAGAACTGGCGGATCAGCTTGGCCATCAGCACGCCCGTCTGCGGCTCGGCGCCGGTGAGGTCGAAGCGGACCAGCTCCTCGCCCGTCGTGCCGTCCAGGAGGCGGCAGTACGCCTTGGCGACCTCCGTGAACTTCTGCCCGGAGAAGGAGTTGACGGTGAACACCAGGCCCGTGACGTCCTGCGGGATCCGGCCCAGGTCGACCGCGATGACCTCGTCGTCGCCCCCGCCCTCACCGGTGAGGTTGTCGCCGGAGTGCTTGACCGCGCCGTTGAGGATGGTCAGCTTGCCGAAGTAGCAGCTGTCGACGTGGTTGCGCTGCGGGCCGTACGCGATGACCGAGGCGTCCAGGTCGATGTCCTTGCCGCGGAACGCGGGCTCCCAGCCGAGGCCCATGCGCACCGTCGACAGCAGTGGGCGGCCGCCCTTGACCAGGGAGACGGTCTGGTTCTTCTGGAGGCTGACCCGCCCCTTGTCCAGGCTGATCTTCCCGGCGCCGGGAGCGGGCGCGGGCGGCGCCGGGGGAGCGGCGGGCGCGGGCGCGGTGACCGGAGGCTGTGCGGGCGGCGGCGGGGCGACCGGCTGGGCCGCGGCCGGGGCGGGGGGAGCCTGCGCCGGGGCCGGGGCGGCCGCGGGTTCCTCGACGGTCACGCCGAAGTCCGTGGCGATGCCCGCCAGGCCGTTCGCGTACCCCTGGCCGACCGCGCGGGCCTTCCACGCGCCGTTCCGCAGATAGATCTCCACGACCACCAGCGCCGTCTCCGTGCCCAGCTGCGGTGGCGTGAACGTGGCCAGGACGCTGTTGTCGTCCGCGCCGCGGATCGTGGCCGTCGGTTCGACGCCCTGGAAGGTCTGGCCCGCGGCGTCCGGGCTGGCGGTCACGACGATCTTCTCGATGCCGGGCGGGACGGCGGCCGTGTCCACCACGATCGCGTCGGGCGCCGCACCGCCGCCGGACCGGTACGTCACGCCCGGTCCGCTCGGCTGGTTGTAGAAGATGAAGTCGTCGTCGGAGCGCACCTTGCCGTCGCCCGTGAGCAGCAGGCCCGATACGTCGAGCCGCACCGGTGCGGCGACGTCCACCGTCACACGGGCGACCGGCAGGGGAATGTTCGAGCCAGGGGTCATAGCTGTCATGCCGGGAGAACGAACGACCCCACTTTGCCGTTCCCTTACCTGCGCCATGACCCCCGATCGGCTCAGGGCACGACCACGATCTTCCGGCCGACGCCCGCCGCGAACTGCTCCAGCGCCTCGGGGTAGCGCTCCAGGGGCAGGCGGTCGCTGATGAACACCTCGGGGTCGAGGACGCCGTTCGCGAACAGCTCGGCGGCCCGTTCGTAGCTGTGCAGCACCGCCATGGAACCGGTGATGGTGATCTCCTGGTTGTAGATGCGGTACGGGTCGATCTCCACCCGGGTCGAGTAGTCGGCCACGCCGAACTGGAGGAACGTGCCCGCCTTGGCGACCCGGCCGAGGCCGTCCTGGATCGCGGCCGCGTTGCCGGTGGCGTCGACCACCAGGTCCCAGCCCTGTGGCCGGTCCAGCTCGTCCGCGTTCGCGGCGGACGCCGAGACGCCGAGCCGGCGGGCGGTCTCCAGCCGGGCCGCGTTGAGGTCGACCATGTCCACGCTGGCCGCGCCGGTGCGCTTGGCCAGTTCGAGCATCATCAGGCCCATGGTCCCGGAGCCGTAGATCAGCACGTGCGCGCCGAGCCGGGACTGGAGGACGTCGTAGCCGCGCACCGCGCAGGACAGCGGCTCGATCAGGGCGGCGTCCTGGGTGCGGACGTGCTCGGGCAGCTTGACGCAGTTGGCGACCGGCGCCACCGCGTACTGCGCGGCCCCGCCCGCGGTGGTCACGCCGATCGCGGCCCACCGCTCGCAGAGGTTGTTGTGGCCGGTGCGGCAGTAGCGGCACTCGTAGCAGTACAGGGACGGGTCCACGGCCACCCGGTCGCCGACCGCGACCTCGGTGACCTGGGTGCCCACGCCGACGACCTGGCCCGCGAACTCGTGCCCGGGGACGATCGGCAGCTTGGGCGCGAACTCGCCCTGGAGGATGTGCAGGTCGGTGCCGCACAGCCCGCAGGCCGCCACCTCGACGACCACCTCGCGGGGCCCCGGGGTCGGGTCCGGGACCTCCGTGACGACGGCGCGGCCCACGGACTCGATGACGGCGGCCTTCATTTCACAGCTCCCAACGACAGGCCCTGGACCAGCTTGTCCTGGGCGGCGAACCCCGCGGCGAGCACCGGCAGGGAGATGACGAGCGACGCGGCGCACACCTTGGCCAGGAACAGGCCCTGGCTGGTGATGAAGCCGGTCAGGAAGACGGGGGCGGTCTCGGCGACCACACCCGTGAGGACCCGGGCGAACAACAGTTCGTTCCAGCTGAAGATGAAGCAGATCAGGGCCGTCGCGGCGATGCCGGGCAGCGCGATGGGCGCCACCACGCGGGCCAGCACGGTCGGCAGCCGGGCGCCGTCCACGCGGGCCGCCTCGATCACGGCCACCGGGACCTCGGCCAGGAACGACTGCATCATCCACACCGCGATCGGCAGGTTCATGGAGGTGTAGAGGATGACCAGGAGCCAGATGTTGTCGAGCATCCCGGTGTTCTTCGCGAACAGGTAGATCGGCAGCAGGCCCGCCACCGCCGGCAGCATCTTCGTCGACAGGAAGAAGAACAGGACGTCCGTCCACTTCCTGACCGGACGGATCGACAGCGCGTACGCGGCCGGCAGCGCCAGCAGCAGCACGCACAGGGTCGACACCACCGACGCCACCGCGGAGTTGAGCAGCGCGGGCCAGGGGCTCGCCCCGCCGCCGGAACCGAAGAAGTCGCGGTAGCCGTCGAGGGTGAGGGCGGCGGCGAAGGACGGCGGGTTGGTCGCCGCGTCCGCCTCGGAGTGGAAGGACGTCAGGGCCATCCACGCGATGGGCAGGAAGAACAGGATGCCGACCACCCAGGCCAGCAGGCCCAGTCCGGCGCCCCTGCGGCGGGTCTTGCGGGGGACTCGTGCGGCCACGGCGCTCATGCGCGCGACACCTCCTCGCGGAACAGCGACGACACCACACGCAGGGCGAAGGTCGCGATGATGATGGAGCCGATGACCACCAGGACGCCCGCCGCCGAGGCGAGGCCGTTCTCATGGGCCTGGTAGAAGCTCTGGTAGACGGTGTAGGGGAGGTTGGCGGTGCCCAGGCCGCCGGACGTGATCGTGAAGACCGCGTCGAAGTTCTGCACGATGTAGATCGAGCCCAGCAGGGCGCCGAGTTCGAGGTAGCGGCGCAGGTGCGGGAGCGTCAGATGGACGAAGACCTGCCAGTCGCTCGCGCCGTCGACCCGGGCGGCCTCGATCTGCTGCTGGTCGCGGCTCTGCAGGCCCGCGAGCAGGATCAGCATCATGAACGGGGTCCACTGCCACACCAGCGACGCCTCGACGGCGAGCAGCGGAGTGTTCGAGATCCAGTCGGGCTGTGGGCCGCCCACATAGTGCAACAACCCATTGAACAGGCCGTATTCAGGGTTGTAGAGCACATGTTTCCAGAGCAGGGCGGCGGCCACGGGGACCACCAGGAAGGGGGCGATCAGCAGGGTGCGGACCACGCCCCGGCCGCGGAACCTCCGGTCCAGCAGCAGCGCGAGGACCAGGCCGAGGACCAGGCTGGCGAGGACCACGGCGACCGTGAGGAGCACCGTCGTCCACACCGAGTGGCGCAGGTCGGCGTCGGTGAGCACCTGCTGGTAGTTGTCGACACCGGTGAAGTGGCGGGCCTTGGGGTAGAGGGCGTTCCAGTCGAAGAAGGAGATGACCAGCGTCGCCACGAAGGGCAGCTGGGTCACCACGATCATGAAGACCAGGGCGGGGAGCAGCGGGGCGCGGGTGGCCCAGGCGCGCAGCCGGTTGGAGGGCTGCCGCAGGGTGCGCACGGGTGTGGTGGCCATGGGGGCGGTCGTCGTGGCGGTCATCGTCCCTCGTACTCCTCGGAGATCTGCTCGGCGAGCTGCTGGGACTTCTTCAGGGCCGAGTCGACGGACTGGCGTCCGGCGATGGCCGCGCTGATCTCCTGGGAGACCTTGGTGCCGAGGTCGGTGAACTCCGGGATGCCGACGAACTGGATGCCGGGCGCGGGGCGGGGCTGGACCCCGGGGTCGCCTGGCCGTGCGCTCTCGATGGCCTCCCTGGTCATCTCCTGGAACGAGGCGGCCTCGGCGCGGTAGGCGGGGTTCGAGTAGGTGGAGGCGCGCTTGCCCGCGGGGACGTTGGACCAGCCGCTGGTGTCGCCGACCAGCTGCTCGTAGCCCTTGCTGGAGGCCCAGGAGACGAACTTCCACGCCTTGTCGGGGTTGTGGGACGCCTTCTGGATGCCCCAGGCCCAGGTGTAGAGCCAGCCGGCGGAGTCGGTCTTCTCGACGGGGGCGGGGGCGTAGCCGAGCTTGCCCTTGACCGGGGACTTGTCCGCCTCCAGGAGCCCGGCGGCGCTGGTGGCGTCGTACCACATGGCGACCTTGCCCTGGGTCATGTTGTTGAGGCACTCGGCGAAGCCGGACTGGGCGGCGCCGGACTCGCCGTGCTTGCGCACCAGGTCGACGTAGAACTTGGTGGCCTTCTCGAACTCGGGGGAGTTCAGCCGGGCCTTCCAGTCCTTGTCGAACCAGGTGCCGCCGAAGGTGTTGACCACGGTGGTCAGCGGGGCCATCGACTCGCCCCAGCCGGGCAGGCCGCGCAGGCAGATGCCCTTCATGCCGGCCCGGGCGCCGTCCACCTTCGCCGCGATGTCGGCGACCTGGGTCCAGGTCGGGTGGGCGGGCATCGTCAGGCCCTTCTGCGCCAGGACGTCCTTGCGGTACATCAGGAAGGACGACTCGCCGTAGAAGGGCTGGCCGTAGAGCTTGCCGTCGTCGCCGGTCAGGGACTGGCGCATGGGCTTGAGGATGTCCTGCTCGTCGTAGCCGGGGTCCTTGGCGACGTAGCCGTCCATGTCGTGCAGCCAGCCGTTGCGGGCGTAGATGGGTATCTCGTAGTTGGAGAGCGTCGCCACGTCGTACTGGCCCGCCTGGTTGGCGAAGTCCTGGCTGATCTTGTCGCGGACGTCGTTCTCGGGCAGGACGGTGAAGTTGACCTTGATGCCGGTGTCCTTGGTGAAGTGGGCGGCGGTCAGCTTCTGGAGTTCGGTCATCTGCGGGTTGTTGACCATCAGCACGTTGATGGAGTCACCGCCGGAACCGGACCCGCCCGCTCCGACCCAGCAGCCGGAGAGCAGCGGGGCGAGCAGCGTCCCTGCGGCGGCCATGGCGAGCGTGACTCGCGGCCTCCGTCGGCTCTGGGTGCGCATGGATCGCTCCTGGATATGTCGGGGCATAAGGGGCATCGCTCCGTGTGGAGGGCCCTGGACGAGCAGGGGAGGGAGAGGGGAAGCGGAGGGTCCGGGGGGAGTCAGACCCTGATGACCTGGGGGCCCAGCAGCGAGTAGCGGTGGGCCTCGGTCGCCGGGAGCAGCGTGCTCGTCACGATCGTCTCCAGGGCGCCGACGTCGGCGAACCGGCAGAAGCTGACCGCTCCGAACTTGGTGTGCACCCCCGCGAACACGGTGCGTCGCGCGGCGCGCATGGCCTGGGCCTTGACCTCGCTGACCGCGGGGTCGGGGGTGGTCAGGCCGTGTTCGCGGGAGATGCCGTTGGCGCCGATGAAGGCGAGGTCGACGATGAAGCCGGAGAGCATCTTCGTCGTCCAGTGGTCGACGGTGGCCAGGGTGCCGGGTCTCACCCGGCCGCCCAGCAGCAGCACCGAGACGTTCTCCGCCTCGGCGAGCGAGCCCGCGACCGGCAGGGAGGCGGTGACCACCGTGAGCGGGCGGTCGGTGGGCAGCGCCTCGGCGATGAGCTGGGGGGTGAAGCCCTCGTCGACGAAGACCGTCTCCGCGTCCCCGAGCAGCTCGGCCGCGGCGGCCGCGATCCGGCGTTTCTCGGGGACGTGGCTGGTGGCGCGGAACTCCAGGGTCGTCTCGAACCCGGCGCTCTCGACGGGGTACGCGCCCCCGTGCGTACGGCGCACCAGACCGTGGTCCTCCAGGGCGCGCAGATCCCGGCGGATGGTCTCCTTGGCCACGCCCAGTTCGGCGGCGAGCGCGCTGACGTCGACGGAGCCGCCGGCCCGCGCCGCCCGCACGATCTCGCGCTGGCGCTCTTCCGCCGTCCTGGTGCTCATCTCCGTCACCCGCCTCTCCGCTGGGCTGCCCGTTCGGGCCCGGTGGGGCCCTTGGGGGATGTTCTACAGCGGGTGTGCGAGGCTGACCAGGTCTGTTGCGGGTCCGATGCTGCCCGTATGTGTCCGTTCACCCCGTGCCATGCCCGCCTCGGACCTGCGCGGCTGTGGTCCGGGAGGTGGGAGCGGGCAGTGTTCTTGCCCGAATGGCGAGCGGGCGGGCCCGTTCGGTGCCCGCCCGCTCTCATGAACGATCGATTTCCGCCGTCGTCAGTACGGCCAGATGGGCGGGTCGTTCACGAAATGCCCGCCGAGGTGCCCGTGCGCCGGATTCGCCGGGTCCAGTTCGCCCTGCTCGGCGAGGAGTTTCGCGGCGTACGGCTCCGAGTCGTCCCGCGGCTCGTAGCCGAGCGCCCGCGCGCTCGTCAGGTCCCACCACAGCCGGGTGTTGGCGGAGGAGCCGTAGACGACGGTGTGGCCCACGTCCTCGGCGGTCAGGGCCGCGTGGAAGAGGCGGGCGCCGTCGGCGGGGCTCATCCACACCGAGAGCATGCGCACGCTGCTCGGCTCCGCGAAGCAGGAGCCGATGCGCACGGAGACGGTCTCCAGGCCGTGCTTGTCCCAGTAGAGCTGGGCGAGGTCCTCGCCGAAGGACTTGGACAGGCCGTAGAAGGTGTCCGGGCGGCGCGGGGTGTCGACCGGGATGAGCGGGTCGTCGCCCCGGGGCGCGGGGGTGAAGCCGACGGCGTGGTTGGAGGAGGCGAAGACGATCCGGGTCACGCCCTCCAGACGGGCCGCCTCGTACAGGTTGTAGGTGCCCTCGATGTTCGAACGGAGGATCTTGTCGAAGGTGGACTCCAGGGAGATGCCCGCGAGGTGCAGGACCGCGTCGACGCCCCGGACGGCCTCGCGCAGCGCGTCCGTGTCGGCGAGGTCCGCGGTGATCGCGTCCGGTGCGCCCTCGACCGGGCGCACGTCGAACAGGCGCAGGGTGTAGCCGTACTCCGGGAGCAGGGAGCGCATCAGGGTGCCGAGCCCGCCGGCGGCGCCGGTGAGCAGGACGGTGCGGGGAGCTGGCATCCTCGGTCTCCTTGGGTCAACAGCCGCATGCGTGTACAGCATTCACATTCATGGACACGCTAGGGAGGCGTGGCGCGGCTCGTCAAGTGGGGCGTGGAGTGGGGAAATCCGCCAGTGGGATGCCCGTTCGGGCGCTTGACCCGCCCCGAGTGGGGAACGTAGCGTGGTCGCGTTCAGAAATATAGACGCAGATCATAAACATGCACCGACAGGGAGCGCCCGTGCCGTCTGCCCCCCTCGCCGCTCGCCTCCGGAACCCCAGCGGGCCGCTGTTCTTCCCCGTCACCGCCTACGGCCCCGACGGCTCCGTCGACCTCGACGTCTACCGCACCCATGTGCGCCGCGGGGTGGAGGCCGGGGCCGCCGCCGTGTTCGCCTGCTGCGGCACCGGGGAGTTCCACGCGCTGCTCCCGGAGGAGTTCGAGGCGTGCGTCCGGGCGGCCGTGGAGGCGGCCGACGGCCGGGTGCCCGTCGTCGCCGGCGCCGGCTACGGCACCGCCCTCGCCGTCCGCCACGCCCGCGTCGCGCGCGACGCCGGCGCCGAGGGCCTGCTCGCCATGCCGCCCTACCTCGTGGTCGCCGGCCAGGAGGGACTGCTGCGGCACTACCGGGAGATCGCCGCCGCCACCGACCTCCCCGTGATCGTCTACCAGCGCGACAACGCCGTGTTCACCCCGG
Source organism: Streptomyces sp. NPDC026672 (assembly GCF_040638185.1). Lineage (NCBI taxonomy): Bacteria > Bacillati > Actinomycetota > Actinomycetes > Kitasatosporales > Streptomycetaceae > Streptomyces > Streptomyces sp. NPDC026672. The sequence goes on along the minus strand of NZ_JBEZXS010000018.1, from coordinate 46,339 downwards.
GGACCGTCGTCGAACTCGCCCGCACCGAGGGAATCATCGGCTTCAAGGACGGCCTCGGCGACCTCGACCTCATGCAGCGCGTCGTCAGCGCCGTACGCACCGCGGACCCCGGCGAGTTCCTGTACTTCAACGGGCTGCCCACCGCCGAGCAGACCCAGCTCGCCTACTCCGCCCTCGGCATCACCCTCTACTCCTCGGCCGTGTTCTGCTTCGCGCCCGAGATCGCCCTCGCCTTCCACCGGGCGCTGCGCGAGGACGACCGCACGACCGCGCACCGGCTCCTCGACGGCTTCTACCGCCCCTTCGTGGAACTGCGCGCCCAGGGCCGCGGCTACGCCGTCGCCCTCGTCAAGGCGGGCGTACGGCTGCGCGGGCTCGACGTCGGCGAGGTCCGGCCGCCGCTGCACGAGCCCACCGAGGAGCACGTCAAGCAGCTCGCCGAGATCATCGATCGCGGGTACGCGCTGCTGGAGGAGGGCGCGTGAAGGCGTCGGCGTTCGTCTACCCCTGGGACGTCAACGGCGACCCCCGCGCCGCCGCACGGATCGCCGGGCTCGGCACCGCCCAGGTCACCCTCGCCGCCGCCTACCACTCCACCCGCGCGCTGACCCCCCGCCACCCGCGCCACCGCGTCGTCACCGCCGAGCACGCGGCGGTGCTCTACCCGCCCGGCGAGCACTGGACCGGCCGCACGATACGCCCCCACGCGGCGGGGGACTGGGCGCCAGGGGACGCGTACGGCGAGGCGGCCGACGCGCTCGCCGGCGCCGGCCTGGAGGTGCACACCTGGGTCGTCCTCGCGCACAACTCCCGCCTCGGCGCCGAGCACCCGCACACCTCGGTCGTCAACGCCTACGGCGACCGCTACCCCTGGGCGCCCTGCATCGCCCAGCCCGCCACCCGCGCCTACCTGGTCGACCTCGCCGCCGAGGCCGCCGTACGGCCCGGGGCACGGGGCACCGAGCTGGAGTCCCTCGGCTGGTACGGGCTGGCCCATCTGCACGCCCACGACAAGACCGGCGGCGTCGCCCTCGGGGACGCCGGGCAGTACCTGATGTCGCTCTGCTTCTGCCCCGACTGCCGCGCCGGGTACACGCGGGAAGGACTCGACCCCGACGAACTCGCGGACGCCGTGCGCGGCGCCCTGGAACCGGTGTGGCGGGGGGCGCCCGACGACGAGGGCTGGACGGGCGTGGAGAAGCTGCTCGGCGAGCCGGTGGCCACGGCCACCCGCGCGTGGCGCGACCGCACCGCCCGCACGCTCCAGGAGGAGGCCGTCGCCGCCGTGCGGGCCGCCGCGCCCGAGGGCTTCCAGGTGCTGCTGCACGCCGACCCCGTGACGTACCACTGCGGCGCCAACGCAGGTGTGGACCCCGCACATGTGCTGACCGTCGCGGACGGCGTGGTCGTACCCTGCGCGGGTGGTACGGGCCCGCTGGCGCCGTTCGCCGCCCACGCCCGCCTCGACACCGTGCTGGCCGCCAACTTCACCGTGGTCTCCGGCATGGGCGGCAGCCCCGCCACCCTGACGGCCGACGCCACCCGCGCCCGCGACCGGGGCGCGACGGAGCTCCGCCTCTACCACGCGGGCCTGGCCTCGGACGCCGACCTGGCCACGGTGCGGACGGCCCTGACCCGGATCTGAACACGCCGCGGGCCCGCGCGATGACTTTTCCGCGGGCGGACGGTCTACCTGTGGAGAGTTCAGATCCTGAGGAGGCTGTCATGAGCGAGGGTGCGATGTTCGATCTCGGGCCGCAGACGCGGGTCGTCGCCAAGCTCGTCGAAGGAGTGGAGGAAGAACGGCTCGCGGGGGTGACACCCTGCCCCGAGCTTTCCGTGGGGACCCTGCTCGGGCACGTCGCCGGGCTCTCGGTCGCCTTCCGGGACGCCGGGCGCAAGGAGCTCGGCGCCACCACCGACGGCGCGCCCGAGCCCGGCCTGTCCGCACTCGCCCCCGGCTGGCGCGAGGAACTGCCCCGGGTGCTCGACGCGCTCGCGGACACCTGGCACGACCCCGACGCCTGGACCGGCACCACCCGCGCGGGCGGCGTGACCCTGCCCGCCCCGGTCGCGGCCGCCGTCGCCGCCGACGAACTGGTGATCCACGGCTGGGACCTGGCCCGCGCCCTCGGCCTCCCCTACGAGCCCTGCCCGGTCGCCCTGGAGGCGTCGTACCGCTTCCTCCTCGCCGCCGCCGACGACCCCACCCGCGGTGGCGGCATCTTCGGCCCCGTCGTCCCCGTCCCGGACGACGCCCCGCTCCTGGACCGCGCGGTGGGTCTCAGCGGCCGTGACCCCAACTGGCGCCCCTGACCGGCCCCTTGACGATCCCTCGGCCCGCTCGTAGCGTCGTCGCGTCGTACGCCATATCTCGTACGTCATATATGAGACGCGACACCTGAGACGCGAGAGGCGGGACGAGGGACGCATGACCTCCGTGCCCACACCCATCCCGTCCCGCACCCAGTACGTGCTGGACGCGATCAAGCACCGCATCCTCACCGGCCGGCTGACCCCGGGCCAGGCCCTCGTCGAGACCGAACTCGCCGCCCAGTACGGGGTGTCCAAGACCCCGGTGCGCGAGGCGCTCAAGACCCTCGCCGGCACCGGCCTGGTGGTGATGAGCCAGTACAAGGGCGTCACGGTGCGCACGGTGGACGCGGCCATGGCCCGCGAGGTCTACGACGTACGGCTCCTGCTCGAACCCGAGGCCCTGCGCCGGACGGTGCGCCGCGGGGCCCCGCTCGACGCCGCGCGCGACGCGCTCTCCCGCGCGGGCCACGCCGCCGACACCGCCGAACGCTCCCTCGCCAACCGCGACTTCCACCGCGCCCTCCATCTGCCCTGCGGCAACCCGCTGCTCGCCCGGATGCTCGACGAGGTCCGCGACCAGGCCGCCCTCGTCGCCGCCGTCGCCTGGTCCGCCGACCCCTCCTGGGACCGCGAGGCGGACGAGCACCACCAGATCCTGCGGCTCGCCCTGGACGGCGACGCCGAGGCCGCCGCGAGCGCCCTGCACACCCACATCGCGTCGTTCGTGCGCCGCGCGTTCCCCGGGACGCGCGCAGAGGAGGAAGCGTGACCTTCGAGGACCGCCGCGCCGCCCTGGCCGACGTCGTGGCCATCCCGGTGACCCCCTTCACCGCGGACGGCGACGTCGACCGCGACACCCACCGCGCCCTGCTGCGCCGGCTGCTGGACGGCGGTGTCACCACCCTCACCCCGAACGGCAACACCGGCGAGTTCTACGCCCTCACCCCCGAGGAGCGCCGCCTCGTCACGGAGACCACCCTCGACGAGGCCGGCGACCGCGCCCACGTCCTCGTCGGCGTCGGCCACGACGTGCCGAGCGCCGTCGCCGCCGCCCGCCACGCCCGCGACCGCGGCGCCGGCATGATCATGGTCCACCAGCCCGTCCACCCCTACGTCTCGCAGCACGGCTGGGTCGACTACCACCGCGCCGTCGCCGAGGCCGTCCCCGGCCTGGGCGTCGTCCCCTACGTGCGGAGCACCGCGCTGCCCGGCGCCCGCCTCGCCGAACTCGCCGACGCCTGCCCGAACGTCATCGGCGTCAAGTACGCCGTCCCGGACGCCGTACGCTTCGCCGCCTTCGCCCGCGACGCCGGCCTCGACCGGTTCGTCTGGATCGCGGGACTCGCCGAGCCCTACGCCCCCGCGTACTTCTCCGCCGGCGCCACCGGCTTCACCTCCGGCCTGGTGAACGTCGCCCCGGCCCTCTCCCGCGCCATGATCGAGGCGCTGCGCCGCGGCGACCACCCCGCCGCCATGAAGGTCTGGGAACGTATTCGCCGCTTCGAGGAACTGCGCGCGGCGGACGGCTCGGCCGACAACGTCACCGTCGTCAAGGAGGCGCTGGCCGCCCGCGGCCTGTGCCGCCGCGACGTCCGCCCGCCGAGCCGCGTCCTGACCGGACCCCGCCGTGCCGACGTCGCCGCCGCCACCGCCGGGTGGCCGCTGTGAAGAAGCCCGAGGAACTGCGCAGCCACCAGTGGTACGGCACCGACGGGCTGCGCTCCTTCAGCCACCGCGCCCGCACCCGCCAGCTCGGCTACCTGCCGGAGGAACACCTCGGCAAGCCCGTCGTCGCGATCCTCAACACCTGGTCCGACATCAACCCCTGCCACGTCCATCTGCGCGAGCGCGCCCAGGCCGTCAAGCGCGGGGTGTGGCAGGCCGGCGGCTTCCCGCTGGAGTTCCCGGTCGCCACCCTCAGCGAGACCTTCCAGAAGCCCACCCCGATGCTCTACCGCAACCTCCTCTCCATGGAGACGGAGGAACTGCTGCGGTCGTACCCGGTCGACGGCGCCGTGCTGCTCGGCGGCTGCGACAAGTCCACGCCCGCCCTGCTCATGGGCGCCGCGAGCGTCGACCTGCCGACCGTGTTCGTGCCCGCCGGGCCCATGCTGCCCGGCCACTGGCGCTCCGAGGTGCTGGGCTCCGGCACCGACATGTGGAAGTACTGGGACGACCGGCGCGCGGGGCTGATCGGCGACTGCGAGATGGCCGAGCTGGAGAGCGGCCTCGCCCGCTCGCCCGGCCACTGCATGACGATGGGCACGGCCTCCACGCTCACCGCCGCCGCCGAGGTCCTGGGCGTGACCGTGCCGGGCGCCTCCAGCATTCCCGCGGTGGACTCCGGGCACGAGCGGATGGCCGCCGCGTCGGGCCGTCTGATCGTCGAACTCGTCCACCGCGACCGCACGTTGTCCCGGATCCTCACCCGGGAGGCGTTCGAGGACGCGGTCACCACCGTGCTGGGGCTCGGCGGTTCGACCAACGCGGTGATCCATCTGATCGCCATGGCGGGCCGGGCCGGCGTACGGCTCACCCTGGACGACTTCGACCGCATCGCCCGGACGGTGCCGGTCCTCGCCGACGTACGGCCCGGCGGACGGACGTACCTCATGGAGGACTTCCACTTCGCCGGCGGGCTGCCCGGGTTCCTCTCCCGCATCACCGACCTGCTCCACCTCGACCGGCCCACCGCCGCCCACGACACCCTGCGCGACCAGCTCGCCGGCGCCCGTGTGCACAACGACGACGTCATCCGCGCGCGGGACAACCCGGTGGCGGACGAGGGCGGCGTCGCCGTGCTGCGCGGCAACCTCTGCCCGGACGGCGCCGTCATCAAGCACATCGCCGCCGAACCGCGCCTGCTGCGGCACACCGGACCCGCCGTCGTCTTCGACGACTACCGGACCATGCAGCGCACCATCGACGACCCGTCGCTCGGCATCACCGCGGACAGCGTCCTCGTGCTGCGCGGCGCCGGCCCCAAGGGCGGCCCCGGCATGCCCGAGTACGGCATGCTCCCCCTCCCCGACCACCTGCTGCGGCAGGGCGTGCGGGACATGGTGCGGATCTCCGACGCCCGTATGAGCGGCACGAGTTACGGCACCTGTGTGCTCCACGTGGCACCCGAGTCGTACGTCGGCGGACCGCTGGCGCTGGTGCGGACGGGGGACTCCATCACGCTGGACGTCCCGGCCCGCACGCTGCGACTCGACGTGGACGACACGGAGCTGGCACGGCGCGCGGCCGAGTGGACACCGCCGCCCGCCCGTTACGAACGCGGCTACGGCGCCCTCTACAACGACCAGATCACCCAGGCCGACACCGGCTGCGACTTCGCCTTCCTGTCCCGTCCCGGCACGGTCCCGGACCCGTACGCGGGCTGACCGACCCCTCCCCGGAGGGCCAACGCCCGTGGGACTTTGCCTGAATTGTAGATTTCGAAAAGGCAACGGAACTCGCGCGGGCCGCCGTGACGCGCGTAGAAAACCTGTCATGAATAAGCCATCCAGGACCGCTGCCGTCGCCGCCGCGTGTGCCGTTGCCGGCGCCGCCCTCTACGGCGCCGGTGCCGCCACCGCGGGACAGTCCACGGCCAACTCCACCCACGAGCCCTACAACATCGGGGTGCTGGTCAAGGACATCGACACCTACTACGGCGCCGAGGCCGACGCGAACGGCGTCTACCGGGCCTCCCCGGACAGCCCGTACGCCAAGGACCTGGCGGGCATCGACGCCGCCGCCGAGCGGTACATCGACCGGGCGGCCAAGGAGGCGCGGCACAACGGCCGCCGGCCCGCCGTCGTCTTCGACATCGACGACACCCTGCTGCTCAGCTTCGACTACGAGCGCCGGACCAACTACACCTTCAACTCGGCCACCTGGAACGACTACGTCGCCAAGGCCGACCGCCCGGCCGTCTTCGGCAGCCCCGAACTCGTCCGGTACGCCGCAGCCAAGGGCGTCACCGTCTTCTACAACTCCGGCCTCACCGAGGCGCAGCGCGGCTACGCCGTCGAGAACCTGAGGAAGGTCGGCATCAACACCGGCCTCGACGCCGGGCACATGTTCCTCAAGGACGCGGCGAACCCGCCCGCCTATCTCCGCGACTGCGCCACCCCGGGCGCCTGGACCTGCACCACCGTCCAGTACAAGGCGGGCACCCGTCGGCACATCGAGCGGGACCTCGGGTACGACATCGTCGCCAACGTCGGCGACCAGTACTCGGACCTGGACGGCGGCCACGCCGACCGCACCTACAAGCTGCCGAACCCCACGTACTTCGTGGGCTGAGGCACACGGACCGTCTCCCCGCCCAGGCCGCCGGCCGGGCGGGGACGGCCGATTTCCGTAACACGGAGAAAACCTGGGACCCACGCGGTGGGGGAACAATCCAGCCAGCATCCGCGCACCGATCACTCAGGCAACGAGGAGTGGGACCATGTCCGAGACGCAGACGGTGACCGGTCGGCCGAGCACCCCGCCACCCGGGACGAACGGCGTCGACCGCTACTTCAGGATCTCCGAACGGGGTTCCACCTTCGGCCGTGAGATACGCGGCGGCCTCGCCACGTTCTTCACGATGGCCTACATCCTCGTCCTCAACCCGATCATCCTCGGCAGCGCCAAGGACAAGTTCGGCCACCAGCTCGACACCGGCCAACTGGTCACCGCCACCGCCCTGGTGGCGTGTGTGATGACGGTCGTGATGGGCGTCGGCGGCAACCTCCCGCTCGCCATCGCCGCCGGCCTCGGCCTGAACGCGGTCGTCGCCTTCCAACTGGCGCCGCTGATGAGCTGGGACGACGCGATGGGCCTCGTCGTCATCGAGGGCGTCCTGATCTGCGTGCTCGTCCTCACCGGGCTCCGCCAGGCGATCATGAACGCGATCCCGCAGCAGCTGAAGCAGGCGATCGGCGTCGGCATCGGCCTGTTCATCGCGTTCATCGGCTTCGTCGACGCCGGGTTCGTCAGCCGCATCCCCGACGCCGCGAACACCACCGTGCCCGTGCAGCTCGGCGCCGTCGGACGGCTCACCGGCTGGCCCGTGCTCGTGTTCTGCCTCGGTGTGCTGCTCACCGTCGCGCTGCTCGCGCGCCGGGTGAAGGGCGCCATCCTCATCAGCATCGTGACGATGACCGTCGTGGCCGTCGTCATCAACGCCGTCGCCGACGTCAAGAGCTGGGGCCTGACCACCCCGAAGGTCCCGGACAAGGTCGTGGCCGCCCCGGACTTCGGTCTGTTCGGCCACTTCAGCCTGTTCGGCGGCTTCGCCGAGGCGGGTGTGCTCACCGCCGTCCTGCTGGTGTTCACGCTGGTCCTGTCGGACTTCTTCGACGCCATGGGCACGATCGTCGGCATCAGCGCGGAGGCGGGGCTGCTCGACGACCGGGGGCAGGTGCCGAACATCGGGCGGGTGCTGTTCATCGACGGGGCCGCTGCCGTGGCCGGCGGCGTGGGCTCCGCCTCCTCCAACACCGCGTACATCGAGTCGGCGGCGGGCGTCGGCGAAGGGGCGCGGACCGGGTTCGCCAACCTGGTCACCGGCGGGCTGTTCGGGCTCGCGCTGTTCCTGACACCGCTGCTGACGATCGTGCCCCTCCAGGCGGCGGCGCCCGCGCTGATCGCCGTCGGGTTCCTGATGATGACGCACGTCAAGCACATCGACTGGGACCGGTTCGACATCGCGGTCCCGGCGTTCCTGACCATCGCCGCGATGCCGTTCACCTACTCCATCACCGACGGGATCGGGGCCGGTTTCGTCTCCTACGTCGTCATCAAGACGGTGCTGGGGAAGGCGCGCGAGGTGAACTGGCTGCTGTGGGGCGTCTCGGCGCTGTTCCTCGTGTACTTCGCCATCGATCCCGTGGAGCAGATCCTCGGGGTGAAGTAGCGCGCCCCTCAGCCCCGCAACGCCGCCTCCATCATCGCCCTCGCGACCGGCGCGGCCAGCCCGTTGCCGCTGACCTCCGAGCGGGCCGCGTCGGACTGCTCGACCATCACCGCGACCGCGACCTCCTTGCCGCCGGCCTCGGCATAAGAGGTGAACCAGGCGTACGGCGTCTTGCTGTTGTTCTCGCCGTGCTGGGCGGTGCCCGTCTTGCCGCCCACCGTCGCCCCGGCGATACGGGCGTTCGAGCCCGTGCCCTCGTTCACGACCGTCTCCATCGCCGAGCGCAGCTGCTCGGCCGTGCCCGAGCTGATGATCTCCTTCTCGTCCGTGCTGGTGTCATAGTCCTTCAGCACGTCGCCGCCGCTGTCGGTGAGGCGCGACACCATGTGCGGCGAGATCAGCTTGCCGTCGTTGGCAATGGTGGCCGACACCATGGCCATCTGGAGCGGGGTCGCGGTGACGTCGAACTGGCCGATGCCGGACAGGCCCGTCTGCGCCTTGTCCATGTCCGAGGGGTAGACGCTCGTGTAGGCCCGCACCGGCACGTCCAGCCGGTCGTCGTCGAAGCCGAACCGCTCGGCCATCGCGCGCACCTTGTCCTGGCCCAGGTCGACGGCCATCTTCGCGAAGACCGTGTTGCACGAGTAGCGCAGGGCGACCCGGATGGAGGCGTTCTCGCAGGGCGCGGACCTGTCCTCGTTCGTCAGGACCGTGCGGGTGTCCGGGAGCGTGTACGGGTCGGGGCTGTCGGTGCGCTGGTCCACGTCCCCGTACAGCCCGTCCTCCAGCGCCGCCGCGGCGACGACCAGCTTGAACGTCGAGCCCGGCGGCAGCGGCTGGCGCAGCGCGCGGTTGGTCAGCGGCTTGTCGGGGTCCGCGCCCAGCCGCTGCCAGGCCGGGCCCGCCGTGTTGGCGTCGGTCAGCGCGGACGGGTCGTACGACGGCGTCGACACCATCCCGAGGATGCGGCCGGTCTTCGGGTCGATCGCGACGGCGCCGCCCTTCTTGCCGCCCAGCGCCGCGTACCCCGCCTTCTGCACGGCCGGGTCGATCGTCGTGATCACGTCGCCCGGGGCGGCCCGCGCACCGGTGACCGTGTCCATCACGGTCTTGAGCCGGCCGTCCGTGCCGTTGAGGACGTCCTGGTAGATGCCCTCCAGCTGGGTCGGCGCGTAGCTCTGCGAGGCGTACCCCGTCACCGCCGCGTACAGCGGGCCGTCGGTGTACGTACGTCTGTACGCGAGGTCGCCGCCCTTCGTGCGGGCCGAGCCGGTGACGGAGTCCCCGGCCACGACGATGTTCCCGAGCGGCTCCGCGTAGGTCTCGATCGCGCCCCGCCGGTTGTCCTTGTCGTCCGCGAGGGCCTTGCCGTCGTAGAACTGCACCCAGGTCGCCCGCACCAGCAGGGCGAGCACGAGGAGCAGCGCGAAGACGGAGGCCCGCCTGATCGTCTTGTTCATCGCGCTCTGTAGGACGACCGGATCGGGGCAATCGTTCCCGTACGACCCTTTTCCCGGTGCGTCCCCGGCGAACGTGCGGAGAACCGTCACACGGCGGTCACAGCCGTCTGGTCGCCAGGGTCAGCCGGTCGCGCGCGTCGAACAGCGCGTCCTTGATCGTCTGCTCGTGTGCGGGGGTCAGCCGGGCCACCGGCACCGAGCAGCTGATGGCGTCACGCGCGGGAGTGCGGTACGGGACGGCCACCCCGAAGCAGCGCAGGCCCAGCGTGTTCTCCTCCCGGTCGACGGCGAAGCCCTGCTCCCGCACCTGGCGCAGCTCCTCGATGAGCTTCTCCCGGTCGGTGATGGTGTGCTCGGTCAGCGCGGGCAGCGTCTCCGGGAGCAGCTTGCGGACCTGCTCGTCGGTGTGGGTGGCGAGCAGCGCCTTGCCCAGCGAGGTCGAGTGGGCGGGCAGCCGGCGGCCCACCCGGGTGAAGGGGCGCAGGTAGTGCTGCGACTGGCGGGTGGCGAGGTAGACGACGTTCGTGCCGTCGAGGCGTGCCAGGTGGATCGTCTCGGTGGTGTCGTCGGAGAGCCGGTCCAGGGTCGGGCGGGCCGCCGCCACGACCTCGTCCCCGTCGATGTACGAGGTGCCGACGAGCAGCGCCCGCACCCCGATGCCGTACCGCGTGCCCGTCGCGTCGGTCTCCACCCAGCCCAGCTCCACCAGGGTGCGCAGCAGCATGTAGAGGCTGGACTTGGGGTACCCCACGGCCTCCTGGACCGCGGCGAGGGAGTGCATGCCGGGTCTGCCGGCGAAGTATTCGAGCAACTCAACGGTCCGCACGGCGGACTTGACCTGTGCCCCGCCGCCTGTCTCGCCTGCCGACATCGCGCTTGACCCCTTCGTTCGACGGGAAATAGTCTCCGAGATATTCATCATCCGAGACATTGTTCAGTATATCGAACGCCTCTGATGGATGAACCGATGTTCTGCGGCACTACATGGAGGGACCCGCGGTGGCAGCAGCACCAGTCTGGAGTGTCGACCCGCGAACCGGGAAGCAGCGGGAGCAGGTCGCCGTGGAGGCCACCGCCGAGGAGGTCGACGCCACCGTCCGCGCGGCCCACGCCGCCCGTGCCGGCCTCGCCGACCGTACCGTCCGCTCCGCCTTCCTGCGCTCCGCCGCCGCAGGACTCGACGCCGCCAGGGACCACCTCGTCGAGGCCGCCGACGCCGAGACCGCGCTCGGCCCGGTCCGGCTGACCGGCGAACTCGCCCGCACCGTCTACCAGTTGCGTGCCTTCGCCGACATCGTGGACGAGGGCGCCTTCCTCGACGTCGTCATCAACCACCCCGACGACACCGCGACCCCGCCCATCCCCGACCTGCGCCGTTACAAGGTGCCCCTCGGTGTTGTCGCCGTCTACTCGGCGTCCAACTTCCCCTTCGCCTTCTCGGTCGCCGGCGGCGACACCGCGAGCGCGCTCGCCGCGGGCAACCCGGTGGTCGTCAAGGCGCACCCCGACCACCCCGCCCTGTCCGAACTGGTCGCCAAGGTGCTGCGCCGGGCCGCCGCCGAACACGGCGTCCCCGAGGGAGCGATCGGCCTCGTCCACGGCTTCGACGCGGGCATCGAGCTGATCCGGCACCCGCTCGTCGCCGCGGCCGGCTTCACAGGGTCGGTGCGCGGCGGCCGGGCCCTGTTCGACGCCGCCGCCGCGCGCCCCGTGCCGATCCCCTTCCACGGCGAACTCGGCTCGCTCAACCCGGTGCTCGTCACCGAGGCGGCGGCGGCCGAGCGCGCGGAGGCCATCGGGGCCGGGCTCGCCGGGTCGATGACCCTGGGCGTCGGGCAGTTCTGCGTCAAGCCGGGCCTGGTCCTCGCGCCCGCGGGCGCCGCCGGGGACCGCCTCGTCAAGTCGCTGACGGACGCGGTCAGCGACACGGCGGCCGGGGTCCTCCTCGACCACCGGATGCGGGACAACTTCGTCGCGGGCGTCGGCGAGCGCGCCGCGCTGGAGGACGTCGAGTCCCCGGTGACGCCCGGGGCGGGCAGCGAGCACACGGTGAGCCCCGGCTTCCTCACGGTGCCCGCCCGCAGGCTGGCCGAGGGCGGGGCGCACGACCTGCTCCTGGAGGAGTGCTTCGGCCCGGTGACCGTGGTCGTGCGGTACGAGGACGAGAACGAGGCGACGGCCGTGCTGTCCCGGCTGCCGGGGAACCTGACGGCCACGGTGCACCTCTCCGCGGGTGAGGCCGCCGGAGAGGGGCGTGGTGTCGAACTGCTGGCCGAGCTGACCCCCCTTGCCGGGCGGGTCGTCGTCGACGGATGGCCCACGGGGGTCGCGGTGGCCGCGGCGCAGCACCACGGGGGGCCTTATCCGGCTACCACCTCCACGTCCACTTCCGTGGGGGGTACGGCCATCGAGCGGTGGTTGCGGCCCGTTGCCTATCAGGGGGCGCCTGCCGCTCTGCTGCCCGACGAGTTGCGGGACGAGAATCCCCTGGGGCTTCCCCGGCGGTTCAACGGGGTTCTGGAGCGGTAGCGCCGTGGGCTGTCCGGGTGCGGTTCGGGGTGCGGGTGCGCTGGGGTTGATCGCGCAGTTCCCCGCGCCCCTGACGGGGCGCGTCTGTGTCGGCCTGAGAAAATGTCGTCATGGACCTTGAACTTCCCGAGCTGCCCTTTCCCCTGCGCAGTCATGGGCCGGAGGGCAACTGGGCCTACGAGAACGGGGTGCTCACCGGGTGGGCCGGTGGACGGCAGGACCGGTTCGTGCCGCCCACCGGGGAAGCGCTCGACCCCGCCTCCGACGCGCCCCGGCTGCTCGGGGCGCCGGACGGCGACTTCCAGCTGATCGCCCGGGTCACCGTCGGGTTCACCTCCTCCTTCGACGCCGGTGTGCTCTACGTCCACGTCGGCGAACGGCAGTGGGCCAAGCTGTGCCTGGAGTACTCCCCGGACGTGCCCACCGTCTGCACCGTGGTCACCCGGGGCCACTCCGACGACGCCAACTCCTTCACCGTGGACGGCAGTTCCGTCTGGCTTCGGATCAGCCGCACCGGCCGGGCCTTCGCCTTCCACGCCTCCCGCGACGGCCGGCGCTGGACCTTCGTCCGGCTGTTCACCCTCGGCACCGAGGAGGAGACCGGCGCCGCCCTCGTCGGCTTCATGACCCAGTCGCCGCTCGGGGAGGGCTGCGTCGTGACCTACGACCACGTCGAGTACCGGCCCGTCTGGCCGAGCGACCTGCGGGACGGCAGCTGAGCCCGGGGCCCTCCGGAACCGTCCCGGCACCCGGTCACGTCCTCCGTTGCATGATCAGTGACCGACCCACCGGCAGCCGAGTGATCCGTACCGTCCTGCCCGCCGAGGCGGAGACCGTCGCCGCCCTGCACACCCGGGCGCGGGCCACGTACTACCCCGACGGCCTCCCGGACGACGGCACCGACTGGACCGCCGCCTGGCGCGGCGCCATCGAGCGGCCCGACGGACAGGTGCTGTGCGTGGTCGAACAGGGCCGGATCACCGCGCTCGCCTCCTTCCGCACCCCGGAAGGGGAGTCCGCGGAAACGGTCAAGCTGTACCAGTTCCACGTCGACCCCGACCGCTGGCGCGACGGCGTCGGCACCGCCCTGCACACCGCGTGCGTCGAGCAGTGGCGGGCCGACGGCCGGCGCACCGCCGTGCTCGACGTGCACGTCGACAACACCCGCGCCCAGGGCTTCTACGCCCGCCAGGGCTGGACCCCCGACCCCGACCTGCCGCTCGCGGAGGGCGACCACCATCTGCGGCTGCGGTACACGGTGCCCGGTGCCCGGGAATGAAAGCAGCTGACCGGACGTTCGCGCACGAGCGGGGAGAGCCCCCGTCCCCTGTACGAGCCGGAGAGAGCCGAAGACATGCGCGTCGAGATCTGGAGCGACATCGCCTGCCCCTGGTGCTACGTGGGCAAGGCCCGCTTCGAGAAGGCGCTCGCGGCCTTCCCGCACCGTGAGCAGGTCGAGGTGGTCCACCGGTCCTTCGAGCTGGACCCCGGCCGCGCCAAGGGCGACGTCGAGCCCGTCCTGGCGATGCTCACCAAGAAGTACGGCATGAGCGAGGCGCAGGCCCAGGCAGGCGAGGAGAACCTGGGCGCGCAGGCCGCCGCCGAGGGACTCGACTACCGCACCCGCGGCCGTGACCACGGCAACACCTTCGACATGCACCGCCTGCTCCACTTCGCCAAGGAACAGGGCCTCCAGGACCGGCTCGTCCAGCTCCTCTACCGCGCCAACTTCGCCGAGGAACGCTCCCTCTTCACCGAGGGCGACGAACGGCTCGTGGCCCTCGCCGCCGAGGCCGGCCTGGACGCCGACGCCAGCCGCACGGTCCTCGCCGACCCCACCGCCTACGCCGACGAGGTCCGCGCCGACGAGCGCGAGGCCGCCCAGCTCGGCGCAAACGGCGTGCCCTTCTTCGTCCTCGACCGCAAGTACGGCGTCTCCGGCGCCCAGCCCGCCGAGGTCTTCACCCGCGCGCTCACCCAGGCGTGGGGCGAGCGCGCCCCGCTCACCCTCGTCGACCAGGGTGACGCCGAGGCGTGCGGCCCGGACGGGTGCGCGGTCCCGCAGAACTGAGAAACCGCAGGCCGGGGCGGACGTATAAGCCCCACTTGGCGCGGCCGTGGCACCGGGCGCGATGGACGGGGAGTGCCCCGGGCCGCACAGTGGTCCCATGGAGACGTTCGAGAGCCTCGTCCGCGCCGAGTTCGCCCCCAGGAGCACCTACCTCAACACCGCGAGCAACGGCCTGCTGCCCGCCCGTACCGTCACCGCCCTGCACGAGGCGGCGCTGATGCGGGCCGAGGGCCGGCCGCTGCGCCCGCTCCACGAGGACGTCGAGTCCTGCCGGGCCGCGTACGCCCGGCTCACCGGAGTCCCGGCGACCCGCGTCGCGGCGGGCGCCTCGGTCGCCGCGCACACCGGAGTGATCGCCGCGTCGCTGCCCGCGGGCGCCGAAGTCCTCACCGCCGAGGACGACTTCACCTCCGTGCTGAACCCGTTCCACGTCCGCGGCGACCTCAAGGTGCGCGCGGTGCCGCTGGAGCGGATCGCCGAGTCCGTCCGCCCCGGAACCGCGCTCGTCGCGGTCAGCGCCGTCCAGTCCGCCGACGGCCGGCTCGCCGACCTGCCCACCCTGCGCGAGGCCGCCCACGAGCACGGTGCCCGCACCTACGTCGACTTCTCCCAGGCCGCGGGCTGGCTGCCGGTCGACGCCGACGCCTACGACTTCACCGCCACCGTCTCCTTCAAGTGGCTGTTCGGCCCGCACGGCGCGGCCTTCCTCACCGTCCCCGAGGACCTCGGCGGACTCGTACCGGTCCTCGCCGGCTGGGTCGCGGGCGAGGCACCCTGGGACAGCTGCTACGGCCCGGTCGCCGAACTCGCCCACTCCGCCCGGCGCTTCGACCTCACGCACGCCCTGTTCACCTACGCCGGGCTGCGCCGCTCCCTCGAACTGATCGGGGAACTCGGGGTGTCCGCCCTGCACGCCCACGCCGTGGGGCTCGCCGACCGGTTCCGGGCCGGGCTCGCCGGACTCGGCCACGAGCCGGTGCCCGCACCCGGCTCGGCGATCGTCTCGGTACCCGGACTCGGTTCCCGGCAGCCCGGGTTGAGCGCGGCGGGCATCGAGGTCTCCGACCGCGCGGGCCATCTGCGCGCCGCCTTCCACCTCTACAACACGACCGCCGACGTCGACCGCCTGCTGGACGCGCTGTCCGGCTGACCGCCGCACACCACGGACGCCACCCGCCGCACACGCACGTGCCGCCGGCCGTCGCGAGGACGGCCGGCGGCACGGTGGGCCGGGCCGGGGGGGGGCGGAGCCGGGTGAGGGTCGGCCCGCCCCGGGCCCGGCGGTCTCAGCGGACGGGCGTGAAGTCCCGGGCGCCGATGAACTCCGGCCTACGGCCCGGCGCGGCGAAGGGCTCCACCGCCGCGTTCTCCACGCTGTTGAACACGATGAACACGTTGCTGCGCGGGAACGGCGTGATGTTGTCGCCGGAGCCGTGCATGCAGTTGCAGTCGAACCAGGTCGCCGAACCGGCCGCACCGGTGAACAGCTTGATGCCGTACTCACCCGCGATCGCGGTCAGCGCCTCGTCGGACGGCGTGCCCGCGTCCTGCATCTGGAGCGACTTCTTGTAGTTGTCCTCGGGCGTGGCTCCCGCGCAGCCGAGGAACGTGCGGTGCGAACCCGGCATGATCATGAGCCCGCCGTTGGTGTCGCGGTTCTCGGTCAGCGCGATCGACACCGACACGGTCCGCATGTTCGGCAGCCCGTCCTCGGCGTGCCAGGTCTCGAAGTCCGAGTGCCAGTAGAAGCCGCTCGCCCCGAAGCCCGGCTTCACGTTGATCCGGGACTGGTGCACGTACACCTCCGAGCCGAGGATCTGCCGGGCCCGGCCGACGACCCGCTCGTCGCGCACCAGGTTCGCGAACACCTCGCTGATCCGGTGCACCTCGAAGACCGAGCGGATCTCCTTCGACTTCGGCTCGACGATCGACCGGTCGTCGGCCCGGACGCCCGGGTCCGTGACCAGCCGCTCCAGCTCCCGCCGGTACACGGCGACCTCGTCCGGCGTGATCAACTCATCGACGGCCAGGAAGCCGTCGCGCTCGTACGCCTGGAGGCCGGCGGCCGGGACGGGGCCGGGGGTGTCGGGGGAGCCCCAGACCACCGGGTCCCGGCGCGGTACGGAGACCTCGACGGGGCCCCGGCTGGGGTACAGGTCGGTGACGGTCATGGCGGTCATGGCGTTCACACCTCCTCGGGCTCGGTGAGCAGCGGGTACACGCCGTTCTCGTCGTGGTCCTCCCGTCCGGTCACGGGCGGGTTGAACACGCAGATGCAGCGGAAGTCCTCCTGGACGCGCAGCGTGTGCCGCTCGTGCCCGTCGAGGAGGTACATGGTGCCGGGAGTGATCGAGTACGTCCTCCCGGTCTCCTGGTCGGTGAGTTCGGCCGCGCCCTCGACGCAGACGACGGCCTCGACGTGGTTGGCGTACCACATCGACGTCTCCGTCCCGGCGTAGAGGACGGTCTCGTGGAGGGAGAAGCCCACGCGCTCCTTGGCGAGCACGATGCGCTTGCTCTCCCAGGTCCCGGACGCCGCCCTGACGTGCCGGTCGGTGCCTTCGATGTCCTTGAACGAGCGGACGATCACGGTGGTACTGGCCTCCTTGCTAGACGGTTTCACGGACGGCGCGGGCGAGGACGCTCAGCCCCTCGTCCAGTTCGTCCGGGCTGACGGTGAGGGCGGGCAGGAGTTTGACGACCTCGCTCTCCGGACCGGACGTCTCGATGAGCAGCCCGAGGTCGAACGCGCGCCGCGCCACCCGCTCGGCGCGCCCCTTGTCGTGGAACTCCAGGCCCCACACGAGCCCGCGTCCCCGGTACTCCTTGACGTCGGCGAGGTTCTCCTCGGTGACGGCGATCAGGCTCTGCTCGACCTGCTCGCCGCGCGCACGGGTCTGCTTCTCCATGGCGGAGCCGTCCGCCCAGTACGACTCCAGGGCGGCGGTGGCCGTCACGAAGGCCGGGTTGTTGCCGCGGAAGGTGCCGTTGTGCTCGCCCGGCTCCCAGACGTCCAGCTCGGGCTTGAACAGGCACAGCGACATGGGCAGTCCGTAGCCGCTGATCGACTTGGACACGGTGACGATGTCGGGCACGATCCCGGCCTCCTCGAACGAGAAGAAGGCGCCGGTGCGGCCGCAGCCCATCTGGATGTCGTCGACGATCAGCAGCATGTCCCGCCGCTCGCACAGCTGCGCGAGCCGGCGCAGCCACTCGGCGCGGGCCACGTTGATGCCGCCCTCGCCCTGCACGGTCTCCACGATCACGGCGGCCGGCTGGTTGAGCCCGGAGCCCTGGTCCTCCAGGAGCCGTTCGAACCACAGGAAGTCGGGGACCTGTCCGTCGAGGTAGTGGTCGAACGGCATCGGCGTGCCGTGCACCAGCGGGATGCCGGCGCCGGCCCGCTTGAAGGCGTTGCCGGTGACGGCGAGGGAGCCCAGGGACATGCCGTGGAAGGCGTTGGTGAACGACACGATCGCCTCGCGCCCCTTCACCTTCCGCGCCAGCTTCAGCGCGGACTCCACGGCGTTGGTGCCGGTCGGCCCCGGGAACATGACCTTGTACGGCAGATCACGCGGCCGCAGCACCAGGTCCTGGAAGGTCTGGAGGAAGGAACGTTTGGCCGTGGTCGACATGTCGAGGCCGTGGGTGACCCCGTCGCGCAGCAGGTAGTCCACCAGGGCCCGCTTGAGCACCGGGTTGTTGTGGCCGTAGTTGAGCGATCCGGCACCGGCGAAGAAGTCGAGGTAGCGATGGCCGTCCTCGTCGAACATCTCGCTGCCGCGCGCCCGGTCGAAGACGGTGGGCCAGCCGCGGCAGTAGCTGCGTACCTCGGACTCCAGGGTCTCGAACACGCTCAGGTCGGGCTGGGTGATGGTCACGGTGATTCGCTCCTCAGAGGTGCGCCGGGTGGGGGGTCAACGGGCCGATCCGGAAGAGGACTTCGGGCTGGTGGGGGCCGTCCGGGAACAGGCCCGCGTCGAACAGCACCTCACGGGTGACGGAGGCGCCGTGGCGGGTGGCGAACGAGGTGAACAGGCGCTCGGACGCGGCGTTGTCGGGCGTGATCGTCGTCTCCACGGACGTGATGCCGCCTTCGGCGCCGATCCGCGCGATCAGCGCGTCGAGCAGGGCGGCGGCGACACCGCGCCCGCGGTGGGACGCGTCCACCGCCACCTGCCAGACGAGCAGGGTGTGGGGTCGCTCCGGCCGCACGTATCCGGTGACGAAACCGACGGGCACGTCGTCCGCCCCGCGGGCCACCGCCGAGGTGCCGGCGAAGTCGCGGCACCACAGGAGATAGCTGTACGGGGAGTTCAGATCGAGCGTTCCCGAGGCCCGCGCCATACGCCAGAGCGCGGCCCCGTCCGTCACCGCGGGGCGGTCGATGAGCAGGTCTGCTTGTGCGGCAGTCATGCGGATTGAATTTAGCGAGAGAAATTAAAAAATGCAGGGCGACGTGCTTCGGGTGCACTGTTTTGTGTACGAAGCCAGTCCGATATGTGAGGTTTGCGCCCCCGTAAATCACAATAAAATGGACTTGGTGTGCGGTGCGTCACAAGGCTGTAACCCGCCTGAAAATCTCTGCGTTTAGCTCCGGAGAACCGGGGCAGAAGAGCTCGGGAAAGCTATCCGGCCGATAAATTCTGGAATTCTCTTTGAATTCAGGCCCCGATTGCCTGCCCCCAGGCGGAATTCGCGGCGCGCAGCGCGCCCTCCCGGTCCGCCGTGAGGCCCTTGTCCGCGAGGGCCGCGCCCAGCGCGTCCAGCGACCGGCGCACCGCTTCCGGCGTCGCGTCGGCGCCGTAGTGGTTGACCCTGACCATCTCCTCGGCCAATGCGCCGCCGCCCGCCGCGAGGGGCAGCGCCGGATCCGCCGCCAGGGCGTGGGCGACCAGCTCGGAGGCCACCAGCCCGGCCGGCACCCGCAGCGTCGTCGCCACCGGCGCCGCGTCCGCCGCCTCGTACACATACGGCTCCAGGCCCCCGCCCAGGGCCGCCGCGCCCGCCCGCGTCGCCCGCGCCGCCTCCCGGTGGCGCCGCATCACCTGCGCCGCCCCCACCGCCTCGATCCGCTCCAGGCACGCCTCCAGGGCCAGCATCTCCAGCTGCGCCGGAGCGTGCGGCAGCGCCGTGCGGCCGGCGTCGAGCCAGCGCTCCTTCCAGTCCAGCAACGACAGGTAGGAGCGCCGCGGTGCCCCGGGGGTGGCCGCCATCCGCGCCCACGCCCGCTCGCTGACCGAGACCGCCGACACCCCGGCCGGGCCGCCCATCGCCTTCTGCGCCCCGATCACGCACAGGTCCACGCCCCACTCGTCCGGCAGGACCGGTTCGGCGCCCACGGAGGCGACCGCGTCCAGGTAGAACAGGGCGCCCTGCTCCCGCACCGCCTCGCCGATCTCCGCGACCGGGTTGGTGTTGCCGGTGGCCGCCTCCGCGTGCACCAGGGACACGAAGTCGATCTCCGGGTGCTCGGCGAACGCCTCCCGGACCTGCCCGGCCGTCACCGCCGTGTGGAACGGCACCGCCAGGTCGATCACCGTGGCGCCGCAGTCCCGCAGCCAGGTGCCGAAGGTCTGCCCGTACGGGCGGTGATCACGTTCAGTGCGGTCGTGCCCGGTCCCGCGGTGCCCCGGATGGCGCCCTCCAGTGGCAGCAGCGCCTCGCCCTGCATGATCACGACGTCCTGCCGGGTGCCGAGGAGCCGGGCCACCCGGTCCTCGATCGCCGCGAAGCGCGCGGCGGTCAACGGGGGCAGGTCGAGGAAGGCATGGGTGGTCATGGCGGTGCTCTCTCCACTCGCGAGGGATCAACGCCGTCGAGCGTAGCCCGCGCCCCCGCCACCGCCAGGACTGGAGACTTCCCAGGTCAAATGGGCACGGAACCATCGGATTAATTTGAGGACCCCCAACCTTTCCTTATAATCGGAAGCCGCATCAGTCGGAAGACAAAGTTCCCTCACAGGAGGTCCCGTGATCACGCTCCTCGGGCGCCGGGCCCGTGTCCTGGCCGCCACCGCCACCGCGGCCGGACTGGCCCTCGTGGCCGGGTGCTCGTCGGGCGACAGCGGTGGCACGTCGAACACCGCCGCGGGCGGCGTCCGGCTCGTCAAGGCCGGGCAGCTCACGACCTGCACCCACCTGCCCTACCCGCCCTTCCAGTCGGAGATCGACGGCAAGGTGCAGGGCTTCGACGTGTCGCTGATCGACCTCGTCGCCAAGAACCTCGGCGTGAAGCAGCAGATCCTCGACACGCCCTTCGAGAACTTCAAGACCGGCGCGTTCCTCAACTCCGGCCAGTGCGACCTCGCCGCCGCCGGCATGACGATCACCGAGGAGCGCAAGAAGAACGTCGACTTCTCGCAGCCGTACTTCGACGCCACCCAGGCCGTGCTCGCCGACCGGAAGAGCGGCGTCACCTCGCTCGCCGACCTCAAGGCCAAGGGCCGCAAGCTCGGCGCGCAGGCGCAGACCACCGGCGAGGACTACGCCCGGAGCAAGGGCCTCGACCCGACCTCCTTCGCCTCCTCCGACGCCGTCCTCAACGGCCTGCGCACCGGCCAGGTCCAGGCCGTGGTCATCGACTACCCGGTCGTCCAGGGCTGGCTCAAGGACAAGGCGAACGCCGCGGCCTTCCAGGTCGTCGACAACCTCAACACCGGTGAGCAGTACGGCTTCACGGTGAAGAAGGGCAACGCGAAGCTCCTCGCCGCGATCGACAAGGCCCTCACGGACGCCAAGGCGGACGGCACGTACAAGAAGATCTACGAGCAGTGGATCGGCCCGTACGACGCCTCGGCCGCCTCGCCCTCCGCCTCATGACCGGCCCCGCCGACACCACCGACACCACCGACACCACGGTCCTGCCCCGCCGCAAGGGGCTGACCCGCACCCAGCGGCGCCGGGCCTCGCGCGGTGCGCAGTACGGCGTGTTCGTCGCCGCGGTGATCGCCCTGGCCGTCTCGGCGGACTGGGGGCGGCTGAAGAACCAGTTCGCGCAGGCCGACGTCGCCCGGCAGATGTTCCCCGACGTCATCACGCTGGCGCTGAAGAACACCGTGCTCTTCACCCTGTCCGGCTTCGTCGTCGGCCTGGTGCTCGGCATGGTGATCGCGCTGATGCGGCTGTCGTCCGTGGGCCCCTACCGCTGGGTCGCCGGCGTCTACATCGAGATCTTCCGCGGTCTGCCCGCCCTGCTGATCTTCATCTTCGTGGGCGTCGCCGTGCCGCTGGCCTTCCCCGGGGTGCAGTTCCCGGGCGGCACCTACGGCAAGGTGGCCGTCGCCCTCGGCCTGGTCTCCGCCGCGTATATGGCCGAGACCATCCGCGCGGGCATCCAGGCCGTGCCCAAGGGGCAGATGGAGGCGGCCCGTTCGCTGGGCTTCTCGCCCGCCCGGGCCATGGTCTCCATCATCGTCCCGCAGGCGTTCCGGATCGTCCTGCCGCCGCTCACCAACGAACTCGTCCTGCTGTTCAAGGACTCCTCGCTGGTGCTGTTCCTCGGGGTCACGCTGGAGGAGCGCGAACTGTCCAAGTTCGGCAACGACCTGGCCAGCCAGACCGCCAACTCCACCCCGCTGCTGGTGGCGGGGCTGTGCTACCTCCTCGTCACCGTCCCGCTCGGCCTCGTCGTGCGCCGTATGGAGTCCAAGTCCCAGGAGGCGATCCGTTGAGCCGCCCGGAGATCCGCGTCAGCGGTCTGCGCAAGTCGTTCGGTGACAACGAGGTGCTCAAGGGCATCGACCTGGAGATCGGCCAGGGCGAGGTCGTCTGTGTCATCGGCCCGTCCGGCTCCGGCAAGTCGACCCTCCTGCGCTGTGTGAACCTGCTGGAGGAGCCCACCGGGGGCCAGGTCTTCGTGGGCGGCACCGAGATCACCGACCCGGACGTCGACATCGACGCCGTGCGCCGCCGCATCGGCATGGTCTTCCAGCAGTTCAACCTCTTCCCGCACCTGTCCGTCACCGAGAACCTCACGCTCCCGCAGCGGCGGGTGCTGGGGCGGGACAAGGCGACGGCGGCGCGGGTCGCCGCCGAGAACCTGGCGCGCGTCGGCCTGTCCGAGAAGGCCGGCGCCTACCCCGCCTCCCTCTCCGGCGGCCAGCAGCAGCGCGTCGCCATCGCGCGGGCGCTGGCCATGGGGCCCGAGGTCATGCTGTTCGACGAGCCGACCTCGGCGCTCGACCCCGAACTGGTCGGCGACGTCCTCGCGGTGATGCGGATGCTCGCCGACGAGGGCATGACCATGATGGTCGTCACCCACGAGATGACCTTCGCCCGCGAGGTCGCCGACCGGGTCGTCTTCATGGACGGCGGGGTCGTCGTAGAGGACGGCACCCCCGACCGCGTCATCGGCGCCCCCGAGCACGAGCGCACCCGCCACTTCCTCTCCCGCCTCCTCGACCCGGCCATGGCCGAGGTCCCGGAGACAACGCCCGACCGCACGGGGAAGGACGACACACGGCTTCACTAGGGCCGGTCTGACGATTCGCGTCGGATCAGGCCGCGGTGTCTGGTGCCGTGCATCGCAAGGCGGAGGGTCGCCCTCGTACTGGACGTACTTGGGCGTGCCCGACAACGCGGCGAGGTGCGGTGCCAGATGCCGCGGGCCCGGCGGGAATTGTCAGACAGGCCCTAGGGTGCCGGTATGAGCGATGAGCTGGTGCTGCGGGTCAAGGGGCGGGTTCTCGTCGGTCCTGACGAGGTGCGTGACGAGGTGTGGGTCGTCGGCGGGCGGATCTCCTACGACCGTCCCGCCGGCGCCCGGGACGAACGGACCGTGACCGGCTGGGCGCTGCCCGGTCTCGTCGACGCCCACTGCCACGTGGGGCTCGGTGTGCACGGCCCCGTGGACGACGACGTCGCCGAGAAGCAGGCGCTGACCGACCGCGAGGCGGGCACCCTGCTGATCCGCGACGCGGGGGCGCCCACCGACACCCGCTGGATCGACGACCGCCCCGACCTCCCGAAGATCATCCGGGCCGGCCGGCACATCGCGCGCACCCGCCGCTACATCCGCGACTTCGCCCACGAGATCGAGCCCGGCGAACTCGTCGCGTACGTCGCCCAGGAGGCCCGCCGCGGCGACGGCTGGGTCAAGCTCGTCGGCGACTGGATCGACCGCGACCTCGGCGACCTGGCCGCCTGCTGGCCGCGCGACGCCGTCGAGGCGGCCATCGCGGAGGCGCACCGGCTCGGCGCGCGCGTCACCGCGCACTGCTTCGCCGAGAGTTCCCTGCGCGACCTGGTCGAGGCGGGCATCGACTGCATCGAACACGCCACCGGACTGTCCGACGAACTGATCCCGCTGTTCGCCGAACGCGGTGTCGCCATCGTCCCCACCCTCGTCAACATCGCGACCTTCCCGCAGCTCGCCGCGGGCGGCGACACCAGGTTCCCGCGCTGGTCGGCCCATATGCGGCGGCTGTACGAGGCGCGCTACGACACCGTGCGCTCCGCCCGTGACGCGGGCATCCCGGTGTACGTCGGCACCGACGCCGGCGGATCGCTCGCGCACGGGCTGGTCGCGGCCGAGGTCGCCGAACTCGTCACCGCGGGCATCCCGCCGGTCGAGGCGGTGTCGGCGGCGGCCTGGGCCGCGCGGGACTGGCTCGGACGGCCCGGACTCGTGGAGGGGGCGCCGGCCGACCTCGTGGTGTACGACGAGGATCCCCGGGCCGACGTACGGGTGCTGGCGGCGCCCCGACGGGTGGTGCTGGAGGGACGGATCATCGGCTAGGGGAACGCATGTGCCCCATGAATCGAAAAGGCGCGCGGAAACCCCACGATGGGGTGAAGTAACGCAGGATCGCTGACTGATCACCCACAGTGCGTAATCCTTCTCGGGTCCCGAGCAAGTTCCGTCTGGGGGTCCCACCACCGTGAACAGCCATACCTTCCGCATGCCCGCCCGCCGCCTCGCCGTCGTCGCGGCGGCCACGGCCCTGAGCGCCGGTCCCGCGGTCCTGGCCGGCGCGCACGCCGCGCACGCGACCGACGACCACGGTCGCGCGAGCGCCGCCGTCCTGCGGACCGGACTCGACGTGTCCCTCCTCGACAAGACCGTGAACGTCCCGCTCGCGGTCTCCCTCAACGAGGTGGAGGCACCGAGGAGCGCCGAGCGGAGCACACTCACCGCCCGGCTCGACGGGGTGGACGGCGACAAGCCGTTCACCGTCCTCGCCGCCGACGTCGCCACGGCGAAGGCGACGGTGACCGACGGGCGTGCCGAGGGCTCGGTCCGCCTGGCCCACGCCAAGCTCCATGTCCCCGGCCTGCCCCTGCTGTCCCTGATCGAGGTCGACACCGTGACCTCACGGGCCACGTGCGAGGCGGGGAGGGCGCCGGTCGCCGACGCCGATGTCGTCGGCGCGGTGACCGTCCTCGGCAAGCGCGTGACCCTGAGCGCGGGCGGCCCCACCGACGTCCGTGTCCCCGGCGTCGGTGAGGTCCGCCTCGACCTCTCGAAGCACGCGACCACGTCCCGTACGGCCGCCGCGACCGCCCTCGAACTCAACGTCTCCGTCAACCCGTTGAAGCTCAACGTGGCGGACGTCCGGGGCACTGTGACGCTCGCCGGGGCCTCCTGCGAGACCCCGCCCGGGGACGTCAGGTCCCAGGGCGCCCCCGAACGCACCGACCTGGCGGAAACGGGCGGCAGCTCGACGACGCCGTACCTCGCGGGCGGCGCCGCCGCACTCCTCGCAGCAGGCGCCGGAGCCCTACTCCTGACCCGCCGCCGCAAGAACTGAGACCGGGCGGGTCTCCGCAGCGGGTGGTTCCCAACTCACCGAGTCGGGTGGGTGGGCAACAGGGAGCGGCGGAAGGCCGTCAGGAAGGCTTGTGTTGTCTTCGGGTCGCGTACCGCGATTCTGAGCCAGTCGGCGTCCAGGCCCGGGAACGTGTCCCCGCGCCGGACGGCGTAACCGAGGTCGCGCAACCGGCGACGTACGGCCGCGCCGTCCGGCGCCCGTACCAGCACGAACGGCCCCTCCGCGGGACCCGCCACCCGCACCCCCGCCCCGCCCGACTCCGCCAGCCCCGCCACCAGAAGCTCCCGGTCCCGCGTGATCCGGCGCGCCGCTGCCGCCGCCTCGGCCACGGCGTCCCGGCCCATGCACTCCCGCACCGCCACCAGCGCCGGCGCCGACACCGGCCACAACGGCTGCGCCCGCGCCAGCTCCGCGACCGTCTCCGGCGCCGCCAGCAGGTACCCGACCCGCAGCCCCGCGAGCCCCCACGTCTTGGTCAGACTGCGCAGCACGACCAGCCCCGGCACGTCCGCCGTCCGCCCGGCCAGCGACTCCCGCTCACTCGGCACCGCGTCCATGAACGCCTCGTCGACCACCAACGTCCGCCCGGGCCGCGCCAGTCGGGCCACGGCCGACGCGGGGTGCAGCACCGACGTGGGATTCGTCGGGTTCCCGACCACCACCAGGTCGGCCTCCTCCGGCACGGCCGCGGGATCCAGCCGGAACCCGTCCGCCGCCCGCAGCAGCACCCGGTCCACGGTGTGCCCCGCGTCCCTCAGCGCCGCCTCCGGCTCGGTGAACTGCGGATGCACCACGACCGGCCGCCGTACCTTCAGGGCCCGCGCGAGCAGCACGAACGCCTCCGCGGCCCCCGCCGTCAGCAACACCCGCTCCACCGGGACCCCGTGCCGCGCGGCCACCGCCGCCCGCGCGGCCCGCCCGTCCGGGTAGGCCGCGAGACCGGTCAGCGACGCCGCGATGCGCTCCCGCAGCCACGTCGGCGGCGTCCCCGCCCGCACGTTGACGGCGAGGTCCACCAACTCCGCGCCGTCGTCGCGGACTTCGGCGTCCCCGTGGTGCCGCAGATCGTGCTCGCCCTCAGTGGGCATGCGCGTGACCGCCGTGATGGGGATGCCCGTGCCCGTGGTGCCCGTCGTCGTCCGGGTGGAAGTGCGGCTGCTGCGGCAGCCCCACCTTGTCCTCGAACCCCGGCAGCGCGACGCGGTACACGCACGAGTCGCAGTTCATCCGCAGATCGCCCTCGACGGCCTCCACGTACCGCTCCCACACCAGGTCGAGCAGCTCGGGCTCGGGCCCGATCACGTCCGCCGACCGCACGTCGACCTCCGGGTGCGCCGCCGCCCAGCCCTCGGTCTGCTGCCGCACCCGCTCCGGCAGCACCCCCGTGAACAGGAAGTACGGCAGCACCACGATCCGGCGGGCCCCCAGCCGCACACACCGGTCGAGCCCGCTCGGCACGTCCGGCGCCGCCAGCGACACGAACGCCGTCTCCACACCGGCGTAGCCGCGCCCCTCCCACAGCAGCCGCGCCGCCTTGAACACCTCGGCGTTGGCGTCCGGATCGGTCGACCCCCGCCCGACCAGCAGCACGGTCACGTCGTTGCGGTCGTACGGCGTGCGGGCCGTGCCGTCGAGCGCCTCGTCCAGCCGCCGCTCCAGCACCCTCAGCAGCGCCGGGTGCGGGCCCAGCGGACGGCCGTACGTGTACGACGTCCCGGGGTGCCGGGCCTGCTCCCGGGCCAGCGCGGCCGGTATGTCGCCCTTGGCGTGCCCGGCGGCCACCAGCATCAGCGGCACGGCCGCGAACCGCCGCACCCCCCGCTCCACGAGTTCGGTCACGGCCTCGCCGAGCGGCGGCGCGGACAGCTCGATGAAGCCGCCCGCGACGGGCAGGTCCGGGTGGCGGCGCCCCAGCTCCCGTACGAAGTCGCGGAACGCCTCGGCTCCGGCATCGTCCCGGGTGCCATGGCCGGCGATGAGCAGGGCGGGCGGCGGGGTGGTCACTGTTTCTCCTCGGGCGGTTCTGTGAGAGGTACTGCTTCGGACGGTGACGTGGGATGCACGGGGTGGTACAGCAGGGCGTTGAGCGCGGCGGCGGCGACCGCCGAACCGCCCTTCTCGGACACGTTGCTGACGGCGGGCAGCCCGCTCGCGCGCAGCGCGGCCTTGGACTCGGCCGCCCCGACGAAGCCGACGGGCAGCCCGATGACGAGCGCCGGAGCGGCGTCCAGCGCGAGGAGTTCCTCCAGGGCGGTCGGCGCACAGCCGATCACCCACAGCGCGCCGGGGCCGACCTCCTCGTACGCGAGCCGGACCGCGTGGGCCGAACGCGTCAGCCCCGGACCGGACTCGGCGTCCCGCAGCCGGCAGACGGTCGCGCGCCGGGTGATCCCCGCGGCGACCATCTCGACGTCGACGACCACCGGCGCCCCGGCGTGCAACGCGGTGTGCCCGCGCACCAGGTCGGCCTCGTCGAGGACGAGGTCGTCCGCGTACTCCAGGTCGGCCGCGGAGTGGATCACCCGCTCCACCACCGCCCGGGTCAGCGGCGGCAGCGCGGAGGTGTCCAGACGGGCGCGCAGCCGGCGGAAGGACTCCCGCTCGATGGGATGGACCACACGGTTCACCGGACACCACCCTCCTGTGCGCTCTCCTGCCAGCGGTAGCCACGCGGAGTGACCATACGCCCCGCGACCTGCCGTGTCGCCGTGTTGCCCACGGTCACGACGGTCATCATGTCGACCGTGGCCGGGTCGAGTGCGGCCAGGGTGGTCAGACGGCTTGATTCATCCGGCCGTGACGCATTGCGCACCACCCCGACCGGGGTCCGCGGCTCCCGGTGCCCGGCGAGGATCGCGAGGGCCTTCGGCAACTGCCAGTCCCGGCCCCGCGAACGGGGGTTGTAGAAGGTGACCACGAGATCCGCCTCCGCCGCCGCCCGCACCCGGCGCTCGATGACCTCCCACGGCGTGTGCAGGTCCGACAGACTGATCGAGACATGGTCGTGGCCGAGCGGCGCCCCGAGGATCGCGCCGGCCGCGAGCGCCGCCGTCACCCCCGGCACCCCCACCACGTCGATGTCCTCCGACGCCTCGGCGAGCGCCGGCGAGGCCATCGCGTACACCCCCGCGTCCCCGCTGCCGATCAGCGCCACCGCGTGGCCCGCGCGGGCCTCGGCGACCGCCGTGCGCGCCCGTTCCTCCTCGGCGCCGAGCCCCGACTCCAGGACCCGGGTGCCGGGCCGCAGCAGATCGCGGATCTGGTCCACGTACTGGTCCAGGCCCACGAGCACGGAGGCCCGCCGCAACTCCTCAGCCGCACGCGGGGTCAGCAGGTCGCGGGCGCCGGGACCGAGCCCGACCACCGCGAGCCTGCCGCGCGCCGGCCGCCGTACGACGGCACAGGTCGCCATGGCCGGCCGGCCCGCCGACTTCCGCTTGGGCACGAGGAGTTCGCCCCCGCCCACCAGCGCCGCCGCCTCGGCCACCGACGGCGTGCCGACGGCGGCCAGCGGCGCGGCGGACGGGTTCGGCACCTCGACCGCCGCCAACTCCTCGGCGGAGTACGTCACCAGGGGCACCCCCAGCCGCTCCGCGGCCCCCACCACACCGGGCTCCGCCGCCTTGGCGTCCACCGTGGCCAGCCGGGCCACCGACCGCACCGAGAGCCCCGCCTCCCGCAGCGCCTCCCCGACCAGCCCCAGCACCTCGTCCACCGGCACGCCCTTCGACGCGCCGACCCCGACGACCAGCGACGGCGGCCGCAACAGCACCTCGCCGTCGGCCGGTTCGACGTCCCGGTCCGTCAGCCGGATCGTGTACGACCCGTGCGGCGCGGTCGGCAGGGCCGGCAGCGGCCACGGCGACTCCGCATCCAGCACCACGGGTTCACCGTCCAGCAGCGCCCGCGAGACCGCCGCCACGGCACCCTCCACGGGCAGGCCCAGCGTGTCCAGACCGGGCAGCCCCGCCGCGTCCGTCGCCGTCGTCACCACGGGCTCCGCCCCGAGCAACCCGCCCACCTCGCGGGCGAGTTCATTGGCGCCGCCGCCGTGCCCGCCGACCAGCGACACCGCGAACCGCCCGGCCTCGTCGACGCACACCACCCCCGGGTCGGCCGCCTTGTCCCCGAGCAGCGGGGCGAGCAGCCGCACCACGGCACCGGTCGCCAGGAAGCACACCAGCTGCTCGCACTCCGCGAACGCCGCGCGCACCGCGTCCCCGACGGGACCCTCGTACAC
Organism: Streptomyces sp. NPDC026672; assembly: GCF_040638185.1. Taxonomy (NCBI): domain Bacteria; kingdom Bacillati; phylum Actinomycetota; class Actinomycetes; order Kitasatosporales; family Streptomycetaceae; genus Streptomyces; species Streptomyces sp. NPDC026672. The sequence goes on along the minus strand of NZ_JBEZXS010000018.1, from coordinate 17,059 downwards.
CCGGGTGCGTCCCGGCCACGCGGCCGCCAGCCGGTCCCGCGCCACCGCCCCCGCCGCGGTGGCGGAAATCAGGCCGATCAATCGACTACTCCTTCGGTACGGCCCTGGGGCCGTTCGCCCCACAGCAGGAAGACCGGATTGCCGGCCGCGAGCCGGGTCACGTCACCCGGCAGCGGGGCGAGCCGCGACGACTGGAGCAGCACCCCGTCGCACACCAGCCCGGCACCGGTGAGCGCCGCGCGCGCCGCCGGCACCCGGTCCAGGGCGGCCAGTGCCACCACGACCGTGCGCCGCGCCCGCCGCGCGCACGCCGTCACGACGGCGGGCAGCTCGGCGCCCCCGCCCCCGACGAACACCGCGTCGGGATCGTCGAGACCGGACAGCACGGTCGGCGCCGCCCCGTGCACCACGCAGACGTCGACGCCGTGCGCGGCGGCGTTGGCGCGCACCCGCCCCACCCCGTCCGGTGTCTTCTCGACGGCGACGACGGCCGCGCCGAGTCGTGCGCACTCCACGGCCACCGAACCGGAGCCCGCGCCCACGTCCCACACCAGGTCGCCGGGTTGCGGTCCGAGCCGGGCCAGTGCCAGCGCCCGCACCTCGAACTTGGTGATCATCGAGTCGCGGTGTGCGAACGCCGACTCGTCCAGGGCCCAGCCGGCCGGCCGCTCCCGGCCGCCCGCGACCGTGCGCACGGCCCCCAGGGCCCGCGCCTCGTCCAGGCACAGCACCACGCTCACCGCCGTACCCCAGTCCCGGGCCGCGGCCTCGGCCGGCGTGACCCGCTCGACCCGCTCGCGCCCCGGATCGCCGAGCGCGCTCGCCACGACGAGCACCCGGTCCGCCGGTACCGCGGCCCCCAGCTCGGCGGGCCCCGCGCCCGGACCGGTCAGCACCGCCACCTTGGGATGTGCCCGGCACAGGTTCACCGCCGTCCGCAGCTCCCGCCCGTGCGCGCTGACCACCACCGCGTCGTCCCACGGCAGCCCCAGCCGGGCGAACGCGGCCGCCACCGACGACACACCGGGCCGCACGTCCAGCAGCCCGGGACCGAACCGCTCCGCCAGCGCCCGCACGATCCCGAAGAACCCCGGGTCCCCGGAGGCCAGCACGACGACCCTGCGGTCCTCGGCGACGTACTCCGCGACGGTGTCGAGGGCGGGCGCCAGCGGCCCCAGCACGACCCGTGCGACCGTCTCCGGCAGCCGCACCGCGTCCAGGTGCCGCCGGCCGCCCACGACCAGCGCGGCGCCCTCCAGCGCCCCGGGCTCCACCGGCGACCCGGTGCCCGTCCCGACGACCGTGATCATGTGCTCGCCCCGCGCTCGCGCAGCTCCCTGCGCGCCTGGGGGTCCGCCTTGCGGTGGCCGTGGAAGTGGCCCGGGTGGTACAGGTGCGAGCGGGTGCCGTGCGCGTCGAGCGCCGGGCCGACCAGGAACAGCGTGTGCTTCCACAGCCTGTGCTCCTTGACGGTCTCCTCCAGCGTCCCGACGGTGCAGCGCACCACCAGCTCCTCCGGCCAGGTCGCCTGGTGGGCCACCACGACCGGGGTGTCCGTCGGATAGCCGCCCTCCAGCAGCTCCCGCACCAGCTGGCCGCTGCGGGCCGCCGACAGGAACACCGCCATCGTGGTGCCGTGCCGGGCGAACTCGCGGACGTCCTCACCGGGCGGCATCGGCGTCTTGCCGCCGCCCAGCCGGGTCAGCACGACCGACTGCGCGACCTCGGGGATCGTCAGCTCCCGCCCCACCAGCGCCGCGACCGCCGAGAACGAGGAGACGCCCGGCACGATCTCCGTCTCGATGCCCAGCCCGGCGCACCGGTCGAGCTGCTCCTGCGTGCCGCCCCACAGCGACGGGTCCCCGGAGTGGACCCGCGCGACCCGCAGCCCCTCGGCGCGCGCCCGCCGGTACACGGCGACGACGTCCTCGAGCGACATGGTGGCCGAGTCCAGGATCTCCGCGTCCTCGCGCGCGTGCCGCAGCACCTCCTCCTGGACCAGGCTGGCCGCCCAGATCACGACATCGGCCTCCGCGATCGCGCGCGCGGCACGGAACGTCAGCAGGTCGGCGGCGCCCGGACCGGCACCGACGAAGGTCACCTTGCCGGTGGGGGCATCGGCCATGGAAGAAGATCCTCTCGTGCGAAATGTCATGGTGTGCAGGGATTGGTGAGGGGCCCGATGTGCGCAAACGGCAGTTGATCGGATAGCAAGGGCCCATGGCGGTGTTCGTCGCGCTCGGCGCGTTCCTGATGACGTTGGCCGGCGGCTGGACGGCACAACGCGTGACCGACCGCCGCCACCTGGTCCTGGGCCTGGCCGGCGGCCTCATGCTCGGCGTGGTCGGCCTCGACCTGCTCCCCGAGGCGCTGGAGGCCGCGGACGGCGACGTCTTCGGCGTACCGGCCGCGCTGGTGCTGTTCGTGGGCGGCTTCCTCCTGGCCCATCTCGTGGAGCGCCTGCTGGCCGTCCGCCAGGCCGCCCACGGCGGCGGCGACCACAACCACCGGGCGCCCGAGGTCGGCCTGACCGCGGCGGCCGCCATGGTCGGGCACAGCGCCATGGACGGCGTCGCCATCGGCGCCGCCTTCCAGGTCGGCGGCAGCATGGGCACCGCCGTCGCGCTCGCGGTGATCGCCCACGACTTCGCCGACGGCTTCAACACGTTCACCATCACGAGCCTCTACGGCAACGCCCGCCGCAAGGCCGTCGCCATGCTCGTCGCCGACGCCTGCGCACCCGTCCTGGGCGCCCTGTCGACGGTCTTCTTCACCATCCCCGAACCGCTCCTCGGCGGCTACCTCGGCCTCTTCGGCGGCGCGCTCCTCTACCTCGCCGCCGCCGAGATCCTCCCCGAGGCCCACCACGAGCACCCCGCCCGCTCGACCCTGCTGTGCACGGTCGCGGGCGCCGCGTTCATCTGGCTGGTGGTGGGCCTGTCCGGCTGACCGCGGACTCACAGCTTGCCGCCCCGGCCGCCCTCGCGCCGCGCGGGCGCGATGAGCGTCGACAGATAAGGCAGCGGCGCCCCGTCCAGCTCGGCGGCCGACCGGATCGACTCCTCGGGCAGCCCGAGCGCCGAACCCCACACCGCGTCCCCGAGCCGGCCCGACTCCCGCAGCGCCTCGGCGACCTCCGCGGCCCGCCGCCCGAACTTGTACGCCACGACCGTGCCCGGACCGTTCAGCGCGTCCTTGAGGACACCGGAGCCCGCGGTCACCGGCACCAGCGTCAGTGGCTCCGTCCCCTCGGTCAGCACGGCACCCGACCGCGCCGCCAGGTCCTGCATCGCGGTGATCCCGGGCACCGTCTCCACCACGACCCCCGGCACCAGCGCGGCGATCGTCTGGGCGAGGTACGTGAACGTGGAGTACACGTTCGGGTCGCCGATCGTCGCGAAGGCCACGCTCCCGTGCTCCCGCAGCAGGGCGGCGACCCGCTCCCCGGCCGCGTCCCACGCCGCCTCCCGGCGGGCCCGGTCGCTGCGCTCGTTCAGCGCGAACACCACCCGGACGACCTTCTCCCGCGGCACGTGGTGCAGCACCGTCGACTCGGCCCGGCCGGGCTCCCCGCCGTCCTCGCCGTCGGACGCGGCCATCACCGGGACGACGACGACCTCGGCGGCGCGCAGCGCGTTCACGCCCTTCACGGTCACCAGCTCGGGGTCGCCGGGACCCATCCCCACTCCGACCAGCCTGCTGCTCATGACGTACGGCACCTCTCCACGAACCGACGGGCCACACCGGGCTCGGACGCCCAGTGCGTGTGCAGATAACTCGCGTGCACGCCCCCCTGCACGAATCCCTCGACCCGCCGCGCGGGGGCGCGCACGCCCCAGGCGGGCGCCGGCCCCGAGCCGGGCTCGACGACCGTCCGGTGGAACTCGTGGCCGCGCATCCGGGTCCCCGCGGGGGCGAGCACGCTGTCCCCGACGGCCACGGCGTCCCGGTAGCCGAGGGTGAGCCGCTCGCTCATCCGGGCGCGCGCGTCGAGCACGCCGCACATCGGACGGCCGTCCAACTCCCGGCACAGATACAGCAGTCCGGCACACTCGGCGGCGACGGGGGCCCCACCGAGGGCGAGTTCGGCGACGGCCTTGCGCAGCGGTTCGTTGGCCGACAGCTCACCGCCGTACACCTCGGGGAACCCGCCCCCGACGACCAGCCCGGCGGTCCCGTCGGGCAGCCGCTCGTCCCGCAGCGGATCGAAGACGACGACGTCGGCCCCGGCGGCGACGAGCAGCTCCGCGTGCTCGGCGTAGGAGAAGGTGAACGCGGGCCCACCGGCCACGGCGACGACGGGCCGCGCCGCCCCCACGGGAGACTTCTCGGCGTACTGAGACGGGCGTCCGTGGGTCGGCGAGGCGGCGGTGGTGGACACGGCGGCTTCCAGGTCCGGCGGGGCAGCTGTCGAGGGGGACTTCTCGACGGATCGGGACGGGCGGTCGTGGGTGGGCGAGGCAGTGGTGGCGGCAGCGCCGGTGGCGCCGGAGCCCGTGAGGGCAGCTGTCGAGGGAGGCTTCTCGACGGACCGAGACGCCCGCTCGTTGGTGGGCGAGGTGGTGCCGGTGGCGTCGGAGGCTGTGAGGGCAGTTGTCGAGGGAGACTTCTCGACGGACCGAAACGCCCGCTCGTGGGTGGGCGAGGTGGTGCCGGTGGTGTCGGAGGTCGTGAGGGCAGTTGTCGGCGGTGACTTCTCGACGGATCGGGACGGGTGGTCGTGGGTGGGCAAGGCGGTGGCCGGGTCCCAAGCCGCACCCGGCAACGGACCCGCGGTCCGGGCCAGTTGCACCAACGCCGTCAGATCACACCCCCCGGAGACCATCTCGGCCATGACGGCCACCGCGGACACGGCCGAAGCCCGCCGCTCGGCGACCGGTACCAACCCCAGATGCCGCGAGGGCACCTCGACACCCGCGGCCCGCCGCAACACCCCCAGCACCGGCACCCCGACGGAGTCCACCGCCTCCCGCAGCAACTCCTCGTGCCGGTCCGACGCGACCTTGTTGAGGATCACGCCCCCGATCCGCACCTCCGGGTCCCACGACACGAACCCGTGCACCAGCGCCGCCACCGACCGCGACTGCGACGACGCGTCCACGACGAGCACCACCGGCGCCCGCAGCACCTTCGCGACCTGCGCGGTCGACGCCAGCTCCCCCTCCCCGGCGGCCCCGTCGTACAGCCCCATCACGCCCTCGACCACCGCGATGTCACAGCCCCGCGCCCCGTGCGCGAACAGCGGCGCGACCAGCTCGGGCCCGCACAGGTACGCGTCCAGGTTCCGCCCCACCCGCCCCGTCGCGAGCGCGTGGTACCCCGGGTCGATGTAGTCCGGCCCGACCTTGTGCGGGGACACGGCGAGTCCCCGCCCGGCGAGCGCGGCCATCAGCCCCGTCGCGACGGTGGTCTTGCCGCTGCCCGACGCGGGCGCCGCGACGACCAGCCGGGGAACCGACGTCACCACTCGATGCCCCTCTGCCCCTTCTGCCCCGTGTCCATGGGGTGCTTGACCTTCGACATGTCGGTGACGAGATCCGCGAACTCCACCAGCTTCTCCGGCGCGTTGCGCCCCGTGATCACCACGTGCTGCGTCCCGGGCCGGTCGCGCAGCACCTCCACGACCTCGTCCGTGTCCACCCAGCCCCAGTGCATCGGGTACGCGAACTCGTCGAGCACGTACAGCCGGTACGTCTCGGCGGCCAGGTCACGCTTGACCTGCTCCCAGCCCTCCCGGGCCTTGTCCTCGTTGTCCATCTGGTCGTCGCGCTGGACCCAGCTCCAGCCCTCGCCCATCTTGTGCCAGTCGACGCTCCCGCCCTGCCCGGACTCCCCGAGCACCCGCAGCGCGTTCTCCTCGCCGACCTTCCACTTCGCCGACTTGACGAACTGGAACACCCCGATCGGCCACCCCTGGTTCCAGGCGCGCAGCGCGAGCCCGAACGCGGCCGTCGACTTGCCCTTCCCGACGCCCGTGTGCACGACCACCAGCGGCCGGTTGCGCCGCTGACGCGTCGTCAGCCCGTCGTCGGGCACCACACTCGGCTGACCCTTCGGCATTACGCGGCCCTCCTCGCCGTACCACCCTGCACGTCCCGCACCAGCCCGGCGATCGAGTCCGCCCGCAGCTCGTCCAGCGTCACCGCCGCACCGCCCAGCTCACCGGCCAGCCGCCCGGCCAGGCCCAGCCGCACCGGCCCCGACTCGCAGTCCACGACCACCGAGGCGACCCCCTCGGCCGCGAACAGCCGCGCCGCGCGCCCGGCCAGCTCGACCGGCTCCGGGCCACCGGTGGCCCGCCCGTCGGTGACCACCACGACCAGCGCCCGCCGCGCCGGGTCCCGCAACCGCTCGATGCGCAGCACCTCGTGCGCCTTGAGCAGCCCGGCGGCGAGCGGTGTCCGCCCGCCCGTGGGCAGCGACTCCAGCCGGGCCGCCGCCGCGTCCACGGACGACGTCGGCGGCAGCGCGACCTGCGCGTCCCGCCCGCGGAACGTCACCAACCCCACCTTGTCCCGCCGCTGGTAGGCGTCCAGCAGCAGCGACAGCACGGCGCCCTTGACGGCGCCCATCCGCTGCCGCGCCGCCATCGAACCGGACGCGTCCACCACGAACAGCACGAGGTTGCCCTCACGGCCCTCGCGCGTCGCCTGCCGCAGATCGTCCCGGCGTACGACCAGGCCGGGCCCCGACCGGCCGCGCGCCCGCTGGTGCGGCGCCGCCGCCTGGATCGTCGCCGCCAGGTGCAGCTTGGTCAGGGCGCCCCGGGGGCGGCGCGCCCCGGTGGTCCGCCCGTGCTCGGTCCGCGCCCTCGAACGCCGGCCCGCGGCGCCCGCACCGATGCCCGGCACGCTCAGCACCTTCGTACGGAAGGGTTCCGCGGCGCGTACGGCCGACTGCTCGCCGCCGCCCGAAGCCTGTGGGCCGCCCGCCTCACCGGCCTCGCCGGTCTCGGGCGCGGCGTCGGAGCCACCGTCCCGCGGGCCGTCGTCCGGGGCGGGCGCCCCACCACCACCGGGATCGTCCGGGCCACCGGGACCGTCCGGATCGGGGCCGTCCGGATCCGGGCCGTCGGGATCGGGGTCGCCGTCGTCGAACTCCTCCAGCGTCCGGTCGAGCTTGTCCTCGTCCAGACCCGGCGCGTCGAAGGGGTTGCGCCGGCGCCGGTGCGGCAGCGCGAGCAGCGCCGCCTGCCGTACGTCCTCGGCGAGCACGTCCGTCCGCCCCGCCCACGCGGCCAGCGCCGTCGCGGTGCGGGCCATCACGATGTCGGCGCGCATGCCGTCCACCTCGAAGGCGGCACAGGTCGCGGCGATCTGCCGCAGCGCGCCGTCGCCCAGCCGCACGGAGGGCAGCAACTCCCGTGCGGCGACGATCCGTTGCCGTACGGCGGACTCCTCGTCGGCCCACCGCATCGCGAACCCGGCGGGGTCGTCGTCGTAGGCGAGCCGCCGCCGCACCACCTCCACGCGCTGGTCGGGCTCACGCGAGGCGGCGACCTCCACGGTCAGCCCGAACCGGTCGAGCAACTGCGGCCGCAGCTCCCCCTCTTCCGGGTTCATCGTTCCGACGAGCAGGAAGCGCGCGGCGTGCCGCACGGAGACACCCTCGCGCTCGACGTACGAGGCGCCCATCGCTGCGGCGTCCAGCAGCAGGTCGACGAGGTGGTCGTGGAGGAGGTTGACCTCGTCGACGTAGAGGATCCCGCGATGGGCGTCGGCCAGCAGACCGGGCTCGAACGCCTTCACGCCCTCCGCGAGCGCCCGCTCGATGTCGAGGGCGCCCACCAGCCGGTCCTCGGAGGCCCCGACGGGCAGTTCGACCATCCGCGCCGGCCGCGACGCGAACGCCCCGGGGGAGTGCGGCCCGTCCGGGCACGCCGGATCGGGCGCCCCGGGATCGCAGGAGAACCGGCACCCGGCCACCACGTCGACCCCCGGCAGCAGCGCCGAGAGCGCCCGCACGGCCGTCGACTTGGCGGTGCCCTTCTCCCCGCGGACCAGCACACCGCCGACGGCCGGCGACACCGCGTTCAGCAACAGCGCCAACCGCAGGTCGTCCTGCCCGACGACGGCCGTGAACGGAAACGGGGTACTCACTTCTCGTCGCCCTCCAAGTCGCCTTCCAACTCCAGATAGGTGGCCCGCAGCCGTTCCAGCGTGTCCGCGTCCGGCTCCGCCCACAGCCCCCGGTCCGCCGCCTCCAGCAGGCGCTCCGTGATGCCGCGCAGGGCCCAGGGGTTGGACTTCTTCATGAAGTCCCGGTTCTCCGCGTCGAAGACGTACTCGGCGCTGAGCTTCTCGTACATCCAGTCGTCCACGACGCCCGCCGTGGCGTCGTAGCCGAAGAGGTAGTCCACCGTGGCCGCCATCTCGAAGGCGCCCTTGTAGCCGTGCCTGCGCATGGCGCTCATCCAGCGGGGGTTGACCACGCGCGCCCGGAAGACCCGGTGGGTCTCCTCGCCCAGGGTCCGGGTGCGCACCTGGTCCGGCACGGCCGAATCGCCGACGTACGCCTCGGGGGAGGTCCCCGTCAGGTGCCGCACCATCGCCACCATGCCGCCGTGGTACTGGAAGTAGTCGTCCGCGTCCACGAGGTCGTGCTCCCTCGTGTCGACGTTCTTCGCCGCCACCGCGATCCGCCGGAACGCCGTCTCCATGTCCCCGCGCGCCGCCCGCCCGTCGAGCCCCCGCCCGTAGGCGTAGCCGCCCCACACCGCGTACACCTCGGCGAGGTCCGCGTCGGAGCGCCAGTTGCGGGCGTCGATCAGCGGCAGCAGGCCCGCGCCGTACGCCCCCGGCTTAGAGCCGAAGACGCGGGACGTGGCCCGGCGCCGCTCACCGTGCCCGGCGGTGTCCTCGTCCGCGTGCGCCTTCACGAAGTTGCTCGCCGCGGGCTCGTCCAGCTCGGCCACCGCCCGCACCGCGTCGTCGATCAGCCCCACCACGTGCGGGAACGCGTCCCGGAAGAACCCCGAGATACGGACCGTGACGTCGATGCGCGGCCGGCCGAGTTCACCGAGGCCGACCACCTCGAACCCGGTCACCCGGCGCGACGCGTCGTCCCAGACCGGCCGGCAGCCGAGCAGGGCCAGGATCTCGGCGATGTCGTCGCCCTGTGTGCGCATCGCGGAGGTGCCCCACACGGTCAGGCCCACCGACTTCGGGTACTCCCCGGTGTCCTGGAGGTAGCGCGCGACCAGCGAGTCGGCGAGGGACTGGCCGACCTCCCAACTCAGCCGGGACGGAATGGCCTTGGGGTCGACCGAGTAGAAGTTGCGGCCCGTCGGCAGCACGTTGACCAGACCGCGCGTCGGCGAACCGGAAGGACCCGCCGGGACGTAACCGCCCTCCAGCGCGCGCAGGATGTGGCCGATCTCGTCGGTGGTCCGGGCGAGCCGCGGCACCACCTCGGTGCACGCGAACTCCAGCACGGCCACGGCCTCCGGGAGTTCGGCCCCGAGCACGGCCCGCGCGAGCGGCGCGCTCTCGGCCACCGCCCAGCCGCGCTCCTCCATGCCCTCCGCGATCCGCCGGCACAGCTGCTCCAGGAGGTCGATCGCGTCGGCCGCCGTCCGGGCCGGACCCGCCACCAGGTCCGTCAGCTCCACCGGCACCTTCACCGGCGCACCCGGCTCGGCCAGCAACTCCTTCTCGACCAGCCCGAAATGGGCCGCCAGGGCCGCCCTCAGCCCGGGGAGCGCGTCGGCCTGCCCGCCCCACACCTGCGCGGCGCGCAGCACCGCGAGCACCAGGTTCACCCGCGGCTCGCCGACCGGCCCGCCGCCGAGGACGTGCAGTCCGTCGCGGATCTGCACGTCCTTGATCTCGCACAGATAGCCGTCGATGTGCATGACGAACTCGTCGAAGGCGTCGTCGCCCGGCTGCTCGTCCACGTGCAGGTCGTGGTGGAGTTCGGCCGCCTTGACCAGCGTCCAGATCTGCGCCCGCACGGCCGGTGCCTTCGTCGGGTCCAGGTCGGAGACCAGCGCGTACTCGTCGAGCAGCTGCTCCAGCTTGGCCAGGTCGCCGTAGGTGTCGGCGCGGGCCATCGGCGGGACCAGGTGGTCCACGACCGTGGCGTGCCCGCGACGCTTGGCCTGGGTGCCCTCGCCGGGGTCGTTGACGATGAACGGGTAGATCAGCGGCAGGTCCCCGAGGACGGCGTCCGGCGCGCAGCCGGCGCTCAGCCCGAGGCCCTTGCCCGGCAGCCACTCCATCGTGCCGTGCTTGCCCATGTGCACGATCGCGTCGGCGCCGAAGCCCCCCTCCGACGGCGCGGCCTCCAGCCAGCGGTAGGCGGCCAGATAGTGGTGCGAGGGGGGCATGTCGGGGTCGTGGTAGATGGCGATGGGGTTCTCGCCGAAGCCGCGCGGCGGCTGGATCATCACGACGACGTTCCCGAACCGCAGCGACGCGAGCACGATGTCCTCGCCGTCCACGTACAGTCCGCCCGGCGGTTCGCCCCACGCCCGGAGCATCCCCTCCCGCAGCACCGGGTCGAGCCCGTCGAACCAGGCCCGGTAGTCGGCCAGCGGCACCCGCGCGGGCGCGGCGGCCAACTGCTCCTCCGTCAGCCACTCGACGTCGTGGCCGCCGGCCTCGATCAGCCGGTGGATCAACTCGTCGCCGCCCGAGGGGTACTCGGTGAGGCCGTACCCGGCGTCCCGCAGCGCGTCCAGCACCCGTACCGCCGAGGCCGGGGTGTCCAGGCCGACCGCGTTGCCGACCCGGGAGTGCTTGGTCGGGTACGCGGTGAAGACCAGCGCGATCCTCTTCTCGGCGTTCGGCCTGTGCCTCAACAGCGCGTGCCGTACGGCGATCCCGGCCACGCGCCCGGCCCGCTCGGGGTCGGCGACGTACACCGGTACGTCGTCGGGGCCCTGCTCCTTGAAGGAGAACGGCACGGTGATCAGACGGCCGTCGAACTCCGGGATCGCGACCTGCATGGCCGCGTCCATGGGGGAGAGGGCGGCGTCGGACGCCTCCCACGCGGCCCGCGAGGAGGTGAGGCAGAGCCCTTGCAGCACCGGGACGTTCAGCTCCGCGAGCGCGCCGACGTCCCACGCCTCCTCGTCGCCGCCCGCCGAAGCCCGCGAGGCGTGGGTGCCGCCGGCCGCGAGGACCGTCGCCACCAGCGCGTCCGCGCCGGCCAGGACCTCGAAGAGGCCGGGGTCGGCGTCGCGCAGCGAACCGCAGTACACCGGAAGGGCGTTGGCGCCCCGTTCCTCGATCGCGTCGCACAGCGTGTCCACGAACGCCGTGTTGCCGCTGAGTTCGTGGGCCCGGTAGAAGAGCACGCCGACGGTCGGCCGGCCCTCGACGCGGGCCCGCCCGCCGTGGACGCCGTACGCGGGCATCCGGTGCGGTTCCTCGAAGCCCTCGCCGGTCAGCAGCACGGTGTCGGACAGGAACCGGGCCAGTTCGGCGAGGTTGGCGGGCCCGCCCTCCACCAGGTAGCGCAGTGCCTCGGCGACGACACCGGCCGGGACGGACGACTCGGCCATCAACTCCGCGTCGGGCACGGCCTCGCCGCCCAGCAGCACGGTCGGCACACCCGAGGCGGTGAGCCGGGCGAGCCCGTCCTCCCAGGCCCGCTTGCCGCCGAGCAGCCGTACGACCGCGACGTCCGCGCCCTCGACGAGCTCCGGCAACTCCTCGGCGACGTCGATCCGGGTCGGGTTGCCGATGCGGTACGACGCGCCGGAGGCCCAGGCCGCCAGCAGATCGGTGTCGGCGGTCGACAACAACAACACTGTGGTCATGCGGGCGCTCCCGGGGGGATGAAGGGCAGTCCTTGGGGCGCTCCCGACTCGATGAGCCGCAGGAGCGCGTCGGTGTCCGCGTGCTGTTCGATCAGGTCGCCGAGCCGGTCGAGCTGCTCCTCGCGCAGCGCGGCGAACGAGGTGTCGGGCGCCGGCACGAAGCGGCGGCCCGCGGCGGCGGCCACCTCGCGCAGGAAGGCCCGCCGGAAGCCGTCCGACTCCAGGGAGCCGTGCCAGTGCGTGCCCCAGGTGTGGCCGACCCGGCAGCCGTCCAGGAAGGTCCGGCCGCCGGTCACCTCGGCGACCCCGTGGTGGATCTCGTACCCCTCGACGTGCTCGCCGAGGGCCTCGCCGACGGGGCGGGCGAGGGTCTTCTCCCGTGCGAACCGCACCCGCACGGGCAGGACGCCGAGTCCGTCCACCCGCCCCCGGCGGCTCTCGACGTCGTCCTCGATGTGCTCGCCGAGGACCTGGAAGCCGCCGCAGATGCCGAGGGTCGGCCGGCCCTCGGCGGCCCGGCGGCGCAGTGCCCCGGCGAGCCCGCGCTCGTGCAGCCACTCCAGGGCGCGGACCGTGCCGCGGGTCCCGGGTACGACGACGAGGTCCGCGTCGGCCAGTTCCTCGGGCCGGTCCACGAACCGCACGACGACGCCCGGTTCGGCGGCCAGGGCGTCCACGTCCGTGAAGTTGGACATCAGCGGGACCGCGCACACGGCGACGCGCAGCACGTCCTCGCCGACCGGGGTGGCGACGGCGGACTCGCGCACGGTCCCGCGCAGGGACACCCGCAGTCCGTCCTCCTCGTCGATGCCGAGGCCGTGCCGGAAGGGCAGGACGCCGTAGGTGCGCCGCCCGGTGAGCCCGTGCAGCATGTCGAGCCCGGGTTCGAGCAGGGAGACGTCCCCGCGGAACTTGTTGACGAGGAACCCGGCGACCAGCTCCTGGTCCTCGCGCGACAGGAGCGCGACCGTCCCGAAGAACGACGCGAAGACACCGCCGCGGTCGATGTCGCCGACGACGAGCACGGGCAGCCGCGAGTTGCGGGCGATCCCCATGTTCACGATGTCGGTCCGCCGCAGATTGATCTCCGCGGGCGAACCGGCCCCCTCACAGATCACCGCGTCATACGTGCCCCGCAACTCCTCCAGGCACTCCAGCACCGTTCCCAGCAGGCGCTCCTGCCGCCCGCCGTGGTAGCCGCGCGCGCTCATCTCGCCCACCGGCCTGCCGAGCAGGACCACTTGGCTGCTCCGCTCGCCACCGGGCTTGAGCAGCACGGGGTTCATCAGCGCGGTCGGCTCGACGCGGCACGCCTGCGCCTGCATGGCCTGCGCCCGCCCGATCTCCGCCCCCTCCCGCGTCACGAACGAGTTGAGGGACATGTTCTGCGCCTTGAAGGGCGCGACCTTGACGCCCCGGCGCACCAGCCACCGGCAGATCCCGGCGGTCACGACGCTCTTGCCGGCGTCGGAGGTGGTGCCGGCGACGAGGAGACCACCGTTCACGTCGTACGTCCCTTCACGAGGAGCCGCGCGGCGACGGACACGCCGAGCGCGAGCAGACCGACCCGCTTCGACAGGCGCACCGCCCGTTCGACGTCCCCGGCCCGCACGGCGCGCCCCGCCCCGTTGAGCACGGGCCGGTGCTCGACCCGGCCGCCGTACGACAGGGTCCCGCCGAGCCGGACGCCGAGCGCTCCCGCGAACGACGCCTCCACGGGCCCGGCGTTGGGGCTCGGATGCTTCCGGGCGTCGGCCCGCCAGGCCCGTGCCGCCCCGCGCGGATCGTCCCCGGCGAGCGTCGCGAGGACGGCGGTCAGCCGCGCCCCCGGCCAGCCCGCCAGGTCGTCCAGCCGGGCGGAGGCCCAGCCGTAGCGGAGGTACCTGGGCGACCTGTGACCGACCATGGCGTCCAGGGTGTTGACGGCCCGGAACCCGAGCAGCCCGGGGACACCGGCGACGGCGCCCCACACCAGGGCGCCCACGACGGCGTCGGAGGTGTTCTCGGCGACGGACTCCACGACCGCCCGGGCGATCCCGTCCGCGTCGAGGGCCTGGGGGTCCCGTCCGCACAGGTGCGGAAGCCGCGCCCGCGCCCCGGCCACGTCACCGGCCGCCAGGGCCCGTCCGACGGTCCGGGCCTCGCGGGCGAGCGAGGTGCCGCCGACGACGGTCCAGGTGGCGAGGGCGGTCAGGGCCACGGAGGCGGTGGGGGAGCGGCGTACGGCCCGTTCGGCCGCCGCCGCGAGCAGGACGGCGCCGCCGACGCAGACGGCGGTGTGCAGGGCGCCCCGGCCCCGGTGGTCGCGCCACAGCACCCGCTCCAGGGACGCGGCCGCACTCCCGAACGCGGCCACGGGGTGCCCGTGGCGCGGATCGCCCAGGAGGTGGTCGCCGAGGAGGCCGGCGGTGGCGCCGTACGCGAAGACGCGATCGGCCCGCATCGGCTCAGCCGGCCGTGGGGTCGGCCGTCGACGACCTGGTGCTGTGCCTCGATCCGCAGCCGCGCATGGCGATATGTCCTCACTCAGGGTGTCCACGCCCTGGTTCGACGAGACCGGCGGTGAGAGTTCCTGGCTCCCGGGGAGTTCTTCCCCGGTGACAGTGGCGGGACCGCGCCGGATTCGCACCGGCTTCCTCTCGTGCCGCCGTACTTGGCTCCGGAAGTCCACCATGTCCCCGGAACGGCCGTCAACTTGCCGTTGACCTGCGCGGGGAGAGTGTGCCGAGGTTCATAGCGGCGCCGGCGCACACCGGCGCGGGACAGGGGTGAGGCCCCTGCGCGCACGGGGCGCGAGGGGCCTCACGGAGGTGTCGGGGCGTCAGGAGGCGGTCGCCGCCGCCGGGTTCAGGACTTCGCCATGATCAGGTAGATGCCGTACGCCACCGCCGCCGCGCACGCCGCGAAGCAGACGTACGCGCCGGTCGCCGCGAGCGCCGCGGAGCCGCCGCGCGCGGTGGCCCGCTCACGGCGGGACAGTCCCGCCACGCCGAGGGTGAAGAGGGCCACGAGGCCCACGGTGGACACGAGGCTGACGCCGAAGACGGAGCCGATGGCCGCCCAGTCGATCTTCATTCTGTGTTGTCCTTCGTGACCGGATGCGCGGGGTTCACAGGGTGGTGGCCGTGGAGGGGGCCGGGGCTGCCTCGCCCGCGGGGGCGGGGATGGTGGCGGTCAGGTCCCCGGCGGGGACCGAGCCCGCCGGGGGCGGCGTCACGGCGGCCATCGCCGCGGTGACCACGCCGACCGGTTCGTCGGCGTCGTTGACGTTGCTGTGGTCGACCACCTCGCGGCGGGAGAGCCGCCAGATCGCGGCGCTCGCGGCGACGAGCAGTACGGCGACGGCCGCGGTGCCCCAGTCGCCGAGGTCCGTCACGGTCTCGGCGAGCGCGCCGACCAGCGCGGCGGCCGGCAGGGTCAGGGCCCAGGCGACGATCATCCGGGTCGCGGTGGACCAGCGGACCACCCCGCCCTTGCGGCCGAGGCCGGCGCCCATCACGGAGCCGGAGACGACGTGCGTGGTGGAGAGGGAGAAGCCGAGGTGCGAGGAGGCGAGGATGGCGGTGGCCGCGCTGGTCTGGGCGGCGAAGCCCTGCTGCGGTTGCAGGTCGGTCAGACCCTTGCCCATGGTCCGGATGATGCGCCAGCCGCCGATGTAGGTGCCGAGCGCGATGGCGAGCCCGGCCGAGAGGATCACCCAGGTGGGAGGGTTCGAGCCGGGGGCGATGGCGCCGCCGGCGATCAGGGCGAGGGTGATGATGCCCATGGTCTTCTGCGCGTCGTTGGTGCCGTGGGCGAGGGAGACCAGGCCGGCGGAGGCGATCTGGCCGGCGCGGTAGCCCTTGCGGGTGGCCTCGCCCTCGGCGCCCCTGCCGATCGTGTAGGACAGCCGGGTGGCCGCCGCCGCCGCGAGGCCCGCGACGAGCGGGGCGGCGAGCGCGGGCAGCAGCACCTTGGTGACAAGTGCGTCGCCGTGCACGGCGCCGGTGCCGGCGGAGGCGACGGTGGCGCCGACCAGACCGCCCATGAGGGCGTGCGAGGAGCTGGAGGGCAGGCCCACCAGCCAGGTCAGCAGGTTCCAGAGGATCGCGCCGACCAGGGCGGCGAAGATGACCTCGGGACGGATGCCGGTCTCGTCGACGAGACCCTTGGAGATCGTGTTGGCGACCTCCACGGAGAGGAAAGCTCCCACAAGGTTGAGCGCGGCGGACATGGCCACCGCGACCTTGGGCTTGAGGGCACCGGTCGAGATGGTCGTGGCCATCGCGTTGGCGGTGTCGTGGAAACCGTTCGTGAAATCAAACGCGAGTGCGGTTACCACCACAATCGCGAGGATCAGCGAGAAGTTTTCCATTTACCCAGGCAATCGTTCGAAGTCATTGGCCGGTTGACCGTAGGAAACCCAGGTGAACGAAAGATGAACTGAGGTGGGCATCGGAGTGTCACTGTGGACTGTTTCGTTCCGCCTCCGCGAGATCCTCGTCACGCCCCCGCGCCGGGCCGCCGCCTGAAAGGATCACCGCATGGCTGAACAGCGGCGGAGCCGGGCGGACGGGGCCCTGGCCCGGGCCTGGACGGAACTGGTGGGGACGGCACGGCGGACGGTCCGCGAGGGGCTGGTCGTCGGCACCTCGGGCAACGTGTCGGTGCGCGTCGGCGACACCGTCCTGGTCACCCCGTCCGGAGTGCCCTACGACGAGCTGGGCCCGGACGACCTGACCGGCGTCGACCCGGACGGCCGGCAGGTGCTCGGCACCCTCGTCCCGACCAGCGAACTCCCCATGCACCTGGCCGTCTACCGCACCACGGACGCCCGCGCCGTCGTCCACACGCACGCCGTGCACGCCACGGCCGTCTCCACGCTCGTATCCGAACTCCCCCTCGTCCACTACATGGCGGCGGCCCTCGGCGGCCCCGTCCGCGTCGCCCCCTACGCCACCTACGGCACCCCCGAACTGGCCGAGAACATGCTCCGCGCCCTGCGCGACCGCACGGCCTGCCTCCTCCAGAACCACGGCACCCTCGCCCACGGCGCCACCCTCGCCCAGGCGTACGACCGCACCGCCCAGCTGGAGTGGATGTGCCGGGTGTGGCTCACGGCGTCGTCCGTGCCCGGCGCGCGGCCCCATCTGCTGACCGGCGAACAGGTCGCGGAGGTCGGCGAGCGGCTGCGCGGGTATGGACAGCCCGGCTCGGGGCACTAGGGCGTGTTTCGAAAGTCCCGCCTGGCCCGCGACGCCTGGCACGCACACTCGCTGCGTTGTCGGAACGCCCAAGTACATCCAGTACGAGGGC